>JAISLW010000018.1 GCA_031277105.1 Planctomycetaceae bacterium
TTATGAATTATTAAAATTTAATAATTGTTTTAAACTATTCGTACTTGAGTTTGCGTTTACCTTCGCCTGCCTAGCTTTCGGACGGCAGGCTTTGACGCTTTTAAATCGCTGAATTTCAAGTACGAGCAGTATATACGTAATGCGGCGTTTCGGCACGGCGTTTGATTTTTTTAGCCGCCTACCTGCTAAATGAATTTTTAGAGACGCCCTATTTATTATCATCTACATTCTTAATAACGTTTGAGTATGCGCCGGCGATTTCGCGTAATAGGATTTCTGTTTCAGCCATGTGTTCGCCTAGATTTCTTGCTATTTTTTGGCAAGTGATGATATTTTTTTGTATAACGGCTTTTGCTTTTTCTGCGACTTGTTCGCGTTGTAGTTCGGTTGTTGTAACGTTTTGTATAATTGCTCCGACGCTTTGTCGCGGCGCTATTGTGAATACGCTAATGTTCAAAATTTTATCTGCGTAAACTTGATTGTTTCGTTGCAATTCGCCGCCGTTTTCTAGTACCGTTGCAATCAAATCGTCAAAACCTGCAAATGTTCTCAAATCTGCGCCGGTCAATCCGCACGCATCAAACGCAATCACCGTACTTTCATCGAACAATTCCGCAAAACGCCTGTTGCATTCGACGATGCGCAGCCATCGGTCGATAATTACTACGCCCGCCGGAATATAACGGATAAGTGCGTTGCTTTTTCGTTGCGCTAATTGGCGTAGATATGAAACGCACATTTCTGTTTCCGCCTTCTTTGCAATTAACGCTTTGGCAAATTCACGGCAAGTAAAATATCCGCAACCGCCGCAATTCAACTCGTCAGACGGGACAAATTTACCGACTGTAGCGAGCGCCGATTGAATTTCTTTTTCGGTTATATCGGGGGCATGTTGCGGTTCGGCGTAAATGTTAGTATTGATGCGAAGATCATAACGGCGGGACAAACTATTTCCGCCGTCGTAAGACTTAGCGATCTGCGCAATAGCGGCAAGCGTTCCGGCGGATTCGTTTGACATAACCGGCCCGTTCACGCAACCGCCGGAACACGCAAGACACTCAATAAATATCTTACAATCGCCAAGTTGCGAAGGTTCGGGAACTTTACAAAACAAACGTTCAATATTGCGCAATCCCGAAACGGTAAAAAATCTAATATCATTTTTTACGCCTCGTAAAGTATCATTCATGCCGCCCTCAACTGCGTAAATTTTGCCCTCTTCGGCGTATTGCGGAATCATCGGCGAATAATTTTTCGGGTTAATTGATTCAATGTTGATATTTTCTGTTACGAAAAATTGTGCAAGATCGTTAAATGATGCGGCAACATCAAGCAATTCGGGATTTCTATCGGCTTCGTTTTTTTTGGCGGCGCAAGGACCAAAAAAAACTACGCCAATATCGTCGCCGAATGTTTTTCGTAACAATTTCGCATGAGAGAGCAACGGCGACAAAACAGGAACAATATTTTGAACATAACTCGGCGCATATTTTTTAATATAATCAACTGCGGCGGGACAAGCGCTAGAAATATAAATTCCGCTTGCGGCGTCATTGAGAAAATCGGCGGTTTGGGAACTTACTATTTGTGCGCCAAGCGCAGTTTCGCTAACGCCGGAAAAACCAAGTTGAAGAATAGCGGCAGTCAATGCTTCATGACGAAAACGCTTGAAATAATTGACAAACGACGGAGCAAGCGAAGCGTAAATTTTTTTACCGCTAGAAAGAAGATATTTTATTCGCGGCAAATCAGGGCGGATTTTTTTTGCATTCGCAGGACAGACGCGAACACACATCCCGCATGCGACGCAAAGGTCTTGAATTACGCCGGCGCGACCGTTATCAATACGAATTGCACGACAAGGACAATGTCTAATACATTTATAACAATCCTGGCAAATATTTTCAGTCGTATAAACTGGAGAATAAATATTCATTATGGATATTGAGCGGCGAATTTCATTAGTTGTAGGAACGCAATAATAACGCCAAAAATTGCGCCGAGTACCGTAAAAATTACTACCGATCCAAATAAATAATCAAGCCAAACGCCAAATAATACGGTAACAATCATTTCAAATCCAACGCTTGATATTCTTGCGGCAATTATGTATGAACTTGTAATATTGTTGTCATTGTTATTATCATTTGGCGCCGGTTCTTTGTTTTCGGTTTTTGATTTATCGTTACAATTATTCATGGTAATTTTAAGAGGGTATCTCTAAAAATTTTTTTTTGTAAAAAGGTAGGCGGTGTTTCGCCACTGTATTTATTTTTTGAGCCGCCTATCGGGGCAGAGTTAGATGTTGACTTTTAACCGCAGGTCAGAGACCTGCGGTTATGAAAATTCCGTCCCTATCGGGACGAAGACAAATCATTAACCAAAAGGCAATTTCTAAAAACCACAAATTTATTTTTGTAACCACAGAGGACACAGAGAACACAGAGGAAAATTTTAATTGCAATCAAAATGTTATTGAATATTATAATTGACGTTGATATAAAATAATTTTTGAACATTTTCTTCTCTGTGAACTCTGTGTACTCGGCGCTTAAATAAAAAAACAGTTATTAGAAGTTGCCAAAAAAGAATTTTTGAGGCGTTCTAAACTGTTCGTACTTGAGTTTGCGTTTACATTCGCCTGGCTAGTTTTCGGACGGCAGGCTTTGACGCTTTTAAATCAATGAATTTCAAGTACGAACTGTATAATCCCCTAACTTTAATCCTCTAAACTATAAAATTATGTCAGATATTTTGAGTGAGATAGTTCGGCGTCGTCGTTTGGATTATGCATCTGCGTCGGGTTTGATTTCGATTTCGGAGTTAATTGTTAGAAATTCGGAGCGTGTAGAATTTCGTTCTTTTCGTGATTCATTGTTGTTGCGGTCGGTTGGCGTGGGCGAGGTTGCGATAATTGCGGAGGTGAAGCGCGGCAGTCCGTCTAATGGTCTTTTTGCGTCTGGTCTTGATCCGGTTTCGTGTGCGATTGATTATGAATCGGGCGGCGCTGCGGCGTTATCTGTTTTGACGGAGGGCAATTATTTTGGCGGCAATTTGAATGATTTGATTGTTGCGCGTGCTAATTGCGGTTTGCCGGTTTTGCGTAAGGATTTTATTGTAACGGAGTATCAGGTTTATGAGACTTCGGCGTATGCGGATTGTATGTTATTGATAGCGAGGTTGTTGGATGGGCAGATGTTGAAATCGTTATATGATTTGGCGGCGGGGCTTAAATTGGAGGTATTGGTGGAGGTATATGACGAATCGGATATTGAGAAGATTTCGGCTTATAATTTTCCGTTGATTGGAATCAACAACCGCAATCTTTCAACGATGAATATTGATATTAACAATTCTATAAAGTTGGCGGCTTGTTTTGACGCCGGTCAGATGTTGGTTGCGGCGAGCGGGATACATTCGCGCAACGATATTGAGCGAGTAATGAGTTGCGGTATAAAGTCGTTTTTAATTGGCGAAAGCTTATCGCGAAATAAAAATCGCATCCAATTTTTACGCAATTTAGCAACCGGAAAATAATTTTTAACAAATATTTTCTCTACGCTCTCTTTGGTTAATAAAAATAATATGCGGTTTTTAGAATGTTTTATTTATAGATTTTTTCAGAATGAATTTGTTTTTTGTTGATTTATGATTTTATGACTTATATTAAGATTTGTGGTATTACGAGTTCTGAAGTTGCGATCAGTTGTTTTGAGTTGGGCGTGGATATGATTGGGTTGATATATTATCCGCCGAGTCCGCGTCATGTTGAGGTTGATCAAGCGGTTCGGATTTTGGATGCGGTTGAAAAATTCCGTAACAATAACGGCAACAACAAATGCAACGGCAATGTTGACGGCAATGATATTGTTGGCAAGGTTGTATTAGTTGTGTTTAACGAGTTGCCGGAGGCGATTGATGCAAGGTTTGATTATGTTCAAATTCACGGCAAGATTAGTGAAAATTCAATTAGCAAAATTGGCTGTGATATTATTCGGGTTGTTAGGGATAGAGGCGAGTTTAATAATTTATTGTCAACGCATAATGAATCGGATGACAGGATTGACGGCGGCGGTAAAGTTAATTTTTTATCTGAGCAACTTTTTATACTTGAGTTATCTAGCGGCAATTTACCAGGCGGCAATGGCGCAAGTTGGAATTGGGGCGAAGCGAAATCTTTTTGCAGAAAATTTAAAACTTTTATTGCGGGCGGCGTGAGTCCAGACAACGTCGCACAAGTAATTAAAGACGCCGATCCGTTTGGCGTTGATATTTCAAGCGGCGTTGAATCGTCGCCGGCTGTTAAAGATATGACAAAAATTAAAAAAATAATAGATATTGTAAAAGGCAATAAAGAAATTCGGTAACCGTTCACGAAAATTTTAAACGCAAGATTTTAGGGGTTAGGGTGTAGGGGATAGGGTGTAGTTTTTTAGAAAACGAGAGAACGTTTTTTTGTAACAAAAAATCGTTGGAAGGATCGCAGGCATTTCGCCTGGTGTTTTTTTCAGATTCGCAGGCGGAACGCCTGCATCCCAGGATCGCGGGCGTCTCGCCTGCATGCGGTTGTACTCAACCGCTAATGAGCGAGGTTGAAATCGCAACCGTCTTTTTGTTTGCCTTGCGGCAAAGTGCAGGCGAGACGCCCGCGATCCGGTGGACTCGCCTGCGTTCCTTCTTAATTTTTTATTAACCACTGAGAACACAGAGTTCACAGAGAAGAATTTTTTTAAAATATTTTAAATCAAAAAGTCAATTATAATAGGGTATCTCTAAAAATTCATTTGTAAGGTAGGCGGTCGTTTCGCCGCTGTGTTTATTTTTTGGGCCGCAATAGAGATTAAGACGCTAATAAATGTTAATATTTCACAATGCCTAAAATATATTTTTATTTTAGATGTTAAGAATTATTAAAGTTTAATAATTCTTTCATATCTAATGCGGCGTTTCGGCACGGTGTTTGATTTTTTTAGCCGCCTACCTTTTTTAAAAAAAATTGAATTTTTAGAGATACCCTTAATTTAGTTCTTCTGCGATTGAGTATGGTTTTCCGATTCTGTTTCTGTTTGCGACCATTAGTTCGGCGATTACGCCTATTGAGATGAATTGTGCGCCTAGTAATAGAGCCGCGATGCTATATTCGATTGCTGGAAAATGTTCTTTGAGATGTACTGGATTACAAATTCCGATTTGATAGAAGACTCGCGAACCGACCCACAATGTTGCCAGGCATGTCAAAATAATTAACCCTAGCGTCATTGCAATTAGTCCTATTGTTCCTAATAAATGTTGCGGTCGTTGTCCGTATCCTGTTAAAAACCAGACTGTAAATAAATCCAAGAACCCCTTGACAAAACGCGTGAAGCCGTATTTTGAGTGTCCGAATTTTCTTGCTCTATGCTCGACGATTTTTTCCCCTACGCAATATCCTCTCGCCGCCGCTAAAACCGGCACGAATCGATGCAACTCCCCATAAAGCGACACTTCATTAAATATTTCGCGCCGGTAACATTTCATTCCGCAATTATGATCGTGCAACTTTACGCCGGTCATATAACTCACCATCGCATTAAAAAATCGCGACGGAATAACCTTGTGCCAAGGGTCATGCCGGACTTGTTTCCATCCGCTTATTACGTCAAGATTTTCGTCCTGCATTTTAGCAAGAAAGTCCGGTATTTCATGCGGATCGTCTTGCAAATCTGCGTCCATCGTCATTACAATCTCGCCGCCCGCCGCCGCAAATCCAGCATTGAGCGCCGCCGCTTTACCGAAATTACGCCGAAATCTAATACCGCGAACCCGCTCATCGTCTTGTGAAATCTGTTTCACAACTTGCCACGATTGATCTTTTGAACCGTCGTCAATAAAAATAATCTCTATATCATATTGATTCGATTCGGCAACTTCGGCTATCTCCTTATGAAGTTGCGTTAAACTTTCCTCTTCATTGTAAACCGGAATTACTATTGACAATTTCATTTTTTAATTAGGGGGTTAAAGGTTTTAGTAACCGTTCATGAAAATTTGTTTATTAAATTTCGTTTTGACAATTTTTGAGGGACAAATGGAACATGAGGGACAAGGGGGACATGAGGGACAATTTTTTTTATAACAAAAAATTGTTAAAACTACTCCCTATCCTCTACTCCCTATCCCCTAAAATCTATCGCTTAAATTTTCGTGAACGGTTACTTTATTTTTTTTATTTATTTTATGCTGCGTCTCGTTTTTGTGTTGTTGTGGCGGCTGGTAAAACTCGGCGGGCTTCGCGGGATTCAAAAAATTCCCTAACAACTCCAACAACTAAACGCTGCTCGCCCTCCGTCAACTCCGGAAAAATCGGTAACGATAAAACCTCGCGACTCGCATCGTATGTTTTATTGAGCGATTTTGGCGTATAACCCAGAAACTTGAAACACTCCTGCTCATGCAAACCTAACGGATAATAAATTTCGCTCCCGATTTTACGCTCTAATAATTTCATCCGCATATCATCCCGCAAACCGTCGCGAACCCTAATCGTATATTGATTCCAAACATGACGACGACCTTCCAACGTTTGCGGTAAAACAATTTTATCATCCAAACCCGCGTCAATAAACATCTCATTGTATCGTCTCGCATTCTGAATCCTCATGTTCGTCCAACCTTCAATATACTTCAACTTGACATTTATAATTGCCGCTTGCAAAGAGTCCAAACGACTGTTTATGCCAATTACGCTATGATAATATCGCGGTTCCATTCCATGAACATGATACAATTTCAAACATTGAGCAAACTTCTCATAACGCGTCGTAACTAGACCGCCATCGCCGGCGCCACCTAAATTTTTCGTCGGATAAAAACTAAACGCGCCCATATCGCCCCAACACCCAGAACGCCGCCCGCGAAATTCAGCGCCTATCGCTTGCGCCGCATCCTCAATTACAACAATATTGCCCGATTGTGCCAACTCGTTTATCGCAACCATATCCGCCATTTGACCAAACAAATGCACCGGAATAATCGCTTTAGTTCGATGCGTTATTTTGCGGCTTACGTCAAGCGGATCAATATTAAACGAAACCGGATCAATATCCGCAAACACAGGTCTAGCCCCAAGACGAGTAACAGCGCTCGCTGTCGCAAAAAAAGTAAAACTCGGAACTATAACCTCGTCGCCAGGTCCAACTTGAGCAGCCATCAACGCAAGCAATATCGCATCGCTGCCCGAAGCGCAAGCTACCGAATAATCTACCTGAGTATAAGCCGATATGTTTTGCTCAAGTAATTTGACCTCCGGTCCCAAAACAAAAGCCCCTGAATCACATACCCGCTTCAACGCGTCCGCAATCTCATCTTTGATCATTTCATACTGACGACGCAAGTCAAGCAACATTACGGGTTGAATTTCCGACTCTGTCAATTGATGATTGAAATTACCTTTCATAGTTTTTTTAATTGGCTCTTCCAAGCCGGTATAGTTATTTAAACTGTTCACATTTTAATTTACATTTACCGCCGTCTGCCTAATCTAATTATCGGACGACAAAATTTGACGCTCTTAAATCAATGGGAGTTTTGAGAAACTCTCGTCAGGCGATACTTGCGGAGTTTAGCGATTATAAATTTTAAGGTCAATAGAAATTTTACCGTTTTACAAGATTTTTTTACATAATTTTTGTAATACCTTATAACCGCTCGCAAAATTTTATATTTTGCACGTCGAAAATAGACATATTTTAGGCTTGCTTTATGAATTATTAAAATTTGTTGGTATCATAAACTCCATTGCGGCACAAAAAATAAACGCAGTGGCGAAACACCGCCTACCTTTTTGCAAAAAAATGAATTTTTAAACTATTCGTACTTGAGTTTGCGTTTACCTTCGCCTGCCTAGCTTTCGGACGGCAGGTTTTGACGCTTTTAAATCGCTGAATTTCAAGTACGAGCAGTATAGAGATACCCAATAAATATTTGTCCGATCTGTCCCGTTAGGGACAACATGTTGGTAGAAAAGTAAGGTCAAAATATATTTGTCCCGTTAGGGACAACATGTCAATACAACCTTAACCTTTATTGCGTCCTTAACGGGACGCTAAAAATTTGATCATTTTTTTTTACCAACATGTTGTCCCTAACGGGACAAATATTTATTGTTTCAAAAATTGTCCGTAGAATCGCAGGCGGAACGCCTGTATCCCAGGATCGCGGGCGTCTCGCCTGTAAGCGGTTGTACTCAACCGCTAATGAACGAGGTTATATCTCAAGCGCCTTTTTGTTTGCCTTGCGGCAAATTGCAGGCGGGACGCCCGCGATCCGGTGGTCTCGCCTGCATTTCGGGATCGCAGGCTTTTCGGGATCGCGGGCATTTAGTCTGTGTTCCTTCAGAATCGCAGGCGGAACGCCTGCACCACAGGATCGCGGGCGTCTCGCCTGCATGCGGTTGTACTCAACCGCTAATGAGCGAGGTTAAAATCTCAACAGCCTTTTGGTTTGCCTATCGGCAAAGTGCAGGCGGGACGCCCGCGATCCGTTGGTCTCGTCTGCATTTCAGGATCGCATGCGTCTTGCCTGCATTTCAGGATCGCAGGCATCTCGCCTGGGGTCATTCAGATTCACAGGCGAAACGCCTGCGATCCTTCTACGCCTGCGTTCCTTTTCAATTTTTTGTTACAAAAAATATTTACCCAAAAATCTAATTCCGCATTACGAATTACACATTACGAATTTCCCTACCCCCTATTATTTGATATTGGAGTTGTTATACTTTTTTTTGTTGTGTGATGATTATATTATTTGCAATTTAGAATGCGTTTTGTTAATTTGATTTTTTGTAACGATAATTTCAAACTGTTCGTAATTGAGTTTTCTTTTACATCCGTCTGCCTAGCTTTCGGGCGGCAGGCTTTTGTGATTTTACATTGATGAATTTCAAATACGAACAATATAAATTTTTTCGCCCATTTATGGGCAATGTTTAACAAGCCCGCCGCAACACGGCGAGTTTGCCATTATCAAATAACAAACGCCCCGAAAAAACAAATGAATGACGGATCTAATTGATTGGACATCTCTAAAAATTTCATTTATCCATGTAGGTTGCGTTTCGCCCCTTGTTTAATTTTGAGCCGCAATACAGTTTATACCATTATTAAAATTTAATAATTACTTTATGCGTATTGCGACGTTTCGGCGAAACGCCGCCTAACTAGTACAAATGAATTTTTAGAGATACCAAATTAAAATAAGAACAGTTGAAAAAAAATGTCTATTTTGATAGTAGGTGGAGCCGGTTATATTGGTTCTCATGTTAATAAGTATTTACATCGCGCCGGTTATGACACGGTTGTTGTAGATAATCTTTGCAAAGGTCATATTGAGAGCGTGTGTTGCGGCGAGTTTTTTTGCGGCGATATTGGCGACGAGGCGTTTATGGATCGTGTTTTTTCGTCTTGCAAGATTGAAGCGGTGATGCACTTTGCGGCTTACGCTTATGTTGGCGAGTCTGTAATTTCTCCGTCTGAATATTATGAGAACAATGTTATCAAGACGAAATTATTACTTGATTCGATGCGGCGTAATAGCGTGAATAATTTTATATTTTCTTCAACATGCGCGACGTTTGGCAATGCGACGGAAATTCCGATTACCGAAACGCATCCGCAAAATCCAATTAACCCTTACGGATTTACGAAATTTGTTGTCGAGCGGATGTTGTATGATTATGACAACGCATACGGTTTGCGGTCGTGTATATTTCGTTATTTTAACGCTTCAGGCGCCGATCCCGAATGCGAAATAGGCGAATGGCATGAGCCGGAAACGCATTTGATACCGATAATTTTTGAAGCGGCAACAGGCAAACGAGCGGCAGTAAGTATTTTTGGAACAGATTACCCAACTACAGACGGAACATGCGTGAGAGATTATATTCATGTTTGCGATTTAGCCGAAGCGCATAAACTCGGAATGGAACGCTTAATTAAAACAGGCGTTTCGGAAAATTACAATCTAGGATGCGGCAAGGGATACTCCGTACGAGAAACAATTAACATGGCTAGCGAAATTACTGGCGTTAATATTGCAACAATAGAAACCGAAAGACGAAAAGGCGACCCGCCAACTTTGATAGGCGCAATGCAAAAAGCGGAAAAATTATTAAATTGGAAACCAAAATACTCGCTAAAAGATTCAATCGAAACAGCGTGGAATTGGTATGTCAAAAAAGAAAAATTAGAAAAAAAATAACAACTCGCAGAAATCTGTTTAACAAATTACGCACAAAAAATTTTAATAACCATACGCAAAATTTTAGGAAATAGAATTTTAAAATTTAAGGAAATAGTGAAAGGGAATAGTTTTTTTTATTCTGAATTAAGAGAAATAGATTTTTGTAACAATAAATTTCTAGTTAAAAAAACTACTCCTTACTCTCTAAAAATTTTTTTAATTTATGAATTGGAGGTTTGATGGCGTCGAAGGTATCTTATAAGGATTCGGGGGTTGATCTTGATGTTTATGCGGAGTCGATGTCTCGTCTTCCGAAGTTGGCGGGTTCAACTTTTTCTGAACGGGTGATGCGACTTGACGGAGGTTTTGCCGGTTTATTTAGGTTGAATGGCGGCGTTTCTGGTTATGTTGATCCTGTTTTGGTTAGTTGTACTGATGGAGTTGGCACGAAGTTGAAAATTGCGAGCGCTGTTAATTGTCATGACACGGTCGGGATTGATCTTGTTGCGATGAGTGTCAATGATGCGATTTGTTGTGGCGCTGAACCTCTTTTTTTTCTTGACTATGTTGCGATGCCGTGCGACGATCCTGATTTATTGGAGTCGATAGTCAAGGGTATAGTTGTTGGTTGTTGTGAGAGCGGTTGTGCGTTGTTGGGCGGTGAAACTGCGATACTTTCGGGCGTGTACAGCGCCGGCGAATATGATCTAGCGGGGTTTTGCGTCGGCGTTGTTGAACGCAACGGCGTTATTGACGGCAAGTCGATTTTAGAAGGCGATATTTTAATTGGCGTTGAGTCAAGCGGTTTGCATTCTAACGGATTTAGTCTTGTGCGTAAAATTTTATTTGATGTTGCCGGATTGAGTCCTTTTGATTTAGCGCCGTTAGAAGTCGCCCAATATAGCGGTCAAACTATTTCTGATTTACTTTTGAAACCGACTAGAATTTATGTCAAGACGGTATTGAACTTGCTTAATCAATTTGGCGCAAATAGCGGAATTAGCGGAATTGCTCATATTACAGGCGGCGGGTTAGTTGAGAATGTAAGTCGAATTTTACCTGACGGATTATCGTTACAATTAGATCGTAATTGGAACATACCCCCAATTTTCAAATGGATTAGCAAACTAGGCGAAGTTGACAATAATGAAATGGAAAGAGTTTTTAATATGGGAATAGGATTAGTACTAATCGTAAAACCTGAAATCGCAGACCAAATTATTAAAACAATAAATTTCAAATCGCAAAAAATCGGAAAAATTATAAAAAAACTATAATAATAGGTTAAAATTAAAATGAGGGTAACTTCTAAAAACCACAAATTTATTTTTATTAACCACAGAGGACACAGAGAACACAGAGGAAAATTTTAATTGTAATCAAAATGTTATTGAATATTATAATTGACGTTGTATATAA
>JAISLW010000124.1 GCA_031277105.1 Planctomycetaceae bacterium
GAAGACAAAACAACGAAAACATACATTAAATAACTCACGTTACACAGGCGGTCAAATTCAGTCCTAATATAGTTACTATTTTTTGCCTTGTTTCTGCGTATGATGCGTAACATGAGTAAATAAATGACTTCAGGGGCGTCTCTAAAAATTTTCTGTTTTGTAATCGATCCATAGCGGGTAGTTTTCGTTTCGTAGTGGGAATCCGCTTTTTTTTCCTTTTGTGGTCAAGTAATTTATTAGTTTTTCGTTTTTTTTGTAACGTTTAATATTTTCGGTAAATATATCGACGATATTATCAAATCTTCTGTGGAATTGTCCTGCGACATGGGGCGTGATGATAACGTTTTTGAAGTTCCAGAGCGGGTTGTTTGGCGGCAGCGGTTCAGGCGAGGTAACATCCATAACGGCGCCCGCTATCAACTTTTTTTCTAACGCGTCGATCAAATCGTCCGTAACAACAAGTTTGCCTCTGGCGACGTTGACGAAAAGAGCGTTGTTGCGCATTTGCTTGAATTTATTTTTATCGAAGAGGTTTTTTGTAGCGTCGTTTAACGGCAGGCAAAGGATTACAACGTCTGATTGATTTAGCAAGTCGTTTAATTTACTATCTTCCCATAATTCGGCGACGTGCGGCGGTTTGGCGACGGGAAATAAATCGGTTGCGATAATGCGGGTTTTAAACGGCGCTAAAACTTGCGACAATCTGCGACCAACGCCGCCGAAACCAACTATGCCTACGGTTGAATTGGTCAAATCGCGCGTCGGGCGGCGGATAAATTTACGGTAATCCGCCGTTTGGCTATCGTGTTGTTCTTGGAGAAATATTGGTAAATTTCGCATCCAACTTATTATCAAGCCGAGCGTATGTTCGGCAACTTGATCGGCAAGTACGCCGGAAGCGGTTGTTATTTTTATATCCGAATTAATTACGGACGGAACGAGACACCAATCCATGCCTGCCGCTGATGATTGTATCCATTGCAAGCGACCGCGACGGACTACTTCGTCCCAATCTACGGGGACTTTCGCATGACCGCAAAAATAATCCGCTTCCAATAACGCTCCGGCAATTCGATCTTGACCAACGTTAATAATCTCTACTTCAGACCATGCTTGTCGAATACGCTCAATCAAATAGTCCTCAACAGGAACGTCCTTAAAACAAACTACAAGATTCATAAATATATGTAATTATGAGAGTTTATAAAAAATTTTTTAATTCCCAATAACGGTCGCCGATCCGTCAGGCAAAAATTTGGAAATTTGGAAATTGTGAATTTGGAAATATATTTTTATTACAAAAAAAAATTGTCTCTCCTGTCCTATTTGTCGCTAAAAAATTGCCAAAACATAATTTGATCAACAAATTTTGTGAACGATTACAAATAAAAAGCGGCGACTGAATCCTAAAAAAGATACAATCGCCGCCTAATGTTTTTATATTGTTCTCGTTTTTATATTTGATACGCATTAGAATTTTGGTTATGGCAACATAAATTTTGGCGTTCAAGCAAGTCAAGGTTATTACGCCTATTAACTCAAAAATTCCTGCATGCGTCCAAACAACAAGCCGCAAATTTTAACATAACGCCGCACATTGTCAACAACAACCAAAAAACATCTCGCCAATTCATCTCGCCAATTCATTTCGCCAATTCTACGTATATCTACTGACAACTGGGCGTCTCTAAAAATTCATTTGTCCAGGTAGGCGGCTAAAAAAATGAATTTTTAGAGACGCCCTTTAGTAAAAATTGAAATTATTTTTAGAAAAATTTTGATTGGCGGCGTAATTATCGGAATTTTTTAATTATTTTCAGGAATATTGAACGAGTCGGCGATATTTGCCGATAAGAGACTCAAATCATGTTGTCGGTATTCACGGAGCGTTTAATGATTCGTAGCGTTTAGAGATTCGTTTAATATTTGTTTTTACCGGCGTTTATGATTTTGGCTTATTTGCGTTTTAATTTTACGTATATATTATTGCGTTGAAATTGTGATGCGAGTTTGCTTAAACTACTCGTACTTGAAATTTATTGATTTAAAAGCGTCAAAGTTTGCCGTCCGAAAGTTAGGCGGGCGAAGGTAAACGTAAATTTAAGTAAGAACAGTTTAAACTGTTCATTTTTGGACTAGCGTTTTATTGTTGTTTGCTTATTTATTGGCTTGTGTTTTGACGTTTTTATATTGTTAAAATTCAATTACGATCTGTATAATTGACGGAAATGGATTTGATGGCGGTCAAGTATGACTGCTGCAAAACAACCTTCACGGAGGATAAACATATAATGGCAGTCTCTGTTCAGATGACGCCCGAAGAAACTACCGGACTTTGGGAAAAATTTTGCGTTGACCGGTCTAATCAAGAGTTACGTAATTTATTGATTGAGCGATATATGTCGCTTGTCAAGTATCATGCCGAGCGAGTAGGTTCGCGTTTGCCGGACGAGGTTGAAGTTGACGATCTTGTTTCGGCGGGCGTTTTCGGACTAATGGATGCGATTGACGCATTTGATTTGAGTCGCGGAGTTAAATTTGAAACGTATTGCGTGCCGCGAATACGCGGCGCAATGCTTGACGAACTCCGCAATATGGATTGGGTGCCGCGTCTAGTACGATCACGCGCAAGAAAACTTCTAGAAGCAAGTAAAATGCTCTCTGATAAATTAGGACGACAACCTTCGCACGAAGAACTAACAGAATTTTTGAATCTGTCAAAAGAAGAGTTTAACCGAATGATGGAAGACGCAAATACAATTTCTATTGTAAGTCTAAACAAAAAATGGTTTGAAACTGACGGCTCAAAAGATATAAGCGAAATGGATATGGTCGAAGACCAACGCGGCGAAGACCCAACAACAAGAATACAAAAATCAGACTTAATGAGATTAGTAACAAAAGGACTAAGCCGAAATGAACGCTTGATAATGATTTTGTACTACTATGAAGAAATGACAATGAAAGAAGTAGGAATAACGCTAGACTTGAGTGAAAGCCGTGTAAGCCAAATGCACAGCAGCATCGTCGAAAGATTACACGACCAACTAAAAGAACGTTACCCCGAATTCGCAAGCGTATAATTTTGTTAGACGTTTTGAACAACGCTATAAAAATTCATTTTTGGGAACGTCTATACGTATCGTACTTGAAAATCATTGCTTTAAAAGCGTCAAAGCCTGCCGTCCGAAAATAGGCAGGCGACGGTAAACGTAAATTAAAGTAAGAACAGTTTAAAAACCAAAAATTTATTTTTATTGACCACAGAGAACGCAGAGAAAATTTTAAGTAACCGTTCACGGAAATTTCAGCGATAGATTTTAGGGGATAGGAAGTAGGCGATAGGAAGTAGTTTTTTTAGAAAACTAGATAACAGTTTTTTGGTACAAAAAATTGTCTGAAGGATCGCAACCGTTTCGGAGGCGATCCTCAAATTTTTGTTATAAAAAAATTGTCTCACTTGTCACTCATGTCCTACTTGTCCTTCAAAAATTGCCCAAACGTAATTTAGGGCATCTCTAAAAATTCATTTGTCAGGTAGGCGGCGTTTCGCCGAAACGCCGCATTAGATTTTATGTTGCTAATAAATTTTATTATTTCACAACGTATAAAGTACATCTATTGTACACGTTATGAATTATTAAAATTTAATAATTGTTT
>JAISLW010000186.1 GCA_031277105.1 Planctomycetaceae bacterium
ATCTAAAATGTACATATTTTCGGCTTTATGAATTACTGAAATTTATTGGTATCATAAACTCCATTGCGGCCCAAAAAATAAACACAGCGGCGAAACGCCGCCTACCTTTTTGCAAAAAATGAATTTTTAGAGATGTCCCAATGTATATTGCTCGTACTTGAAATTCATCAATGTAAAGCGCCAAAGCCTGCCGCATGATAACTAGTCTGGCAAATGTAAACGCAAATTCCAATGCGAACAATTTAAGAGCGTTACGAATTACATTTGGCATAAATTCAAAGATCAAAAAAAGCCTATCTGATGGATTGTATAAATTTATTAAATCTGTGTCCAGATCAATTTTTTGAAAAATTTTTAAGCTGTTCGTACTTGAGTTTTCGTTTCCTTTCGTCTGCCTAGTTTTCGGACGGCAGGCTTTGACGCTTTTAAATCGCTGAAATTCAAGTACGATCTGTATAATCGCAAGATTTTAGGGGGTCGGGTGTAGGTGATAGGGAGTAGTTTTTTAGAAAACTAGAAAACAGTTTTTTGTTACAAAAAATCGTCCCACTTATTCCGTAAAAATCGCCAATACGTAATTGGCTAAAAAAATTCTATGAACAGTTACTGAATTTTTAGCGCCGCCCGCTTTTAAATCGCTAAATTTCAATTACGATCTGTATAAGCCTAATGAATTGTTATAAAAACCGGCGGTAAGATTTACCGGATTATAACAACCGCTAAATTTGTAACTGCTAAATGATTTTTTTTCGTAATGTTGTCAAATAATACAATTGTTGTTTTAATCTTGTTTGGTAAAATATTGCGTCTAGTTTCTGTAATATTTCAACTGTTCTTACTTGTGTTTTCGTTTGTCGTAGCATGCCTAAAGTATCGGATGGAAGGCTATTACGTTTTTATATTGATGAAGTTCAAGTATGATAGGTATAGAAATAATTTTCGTTACAAAAAAACTAATTTCCCAATTTCCCAATTCCTAAATTCCTAAATTCCTAAATTCCTAAATTCCGAATTCCTAAATTCCTAAATTCCTAAATTCCTAAATTCCTAAATTCCTAAATTCCTAAATTCCGAATTCCGAATTCCGAATTCCGAATTTTAAAAAAAGGTTATTCTTTTTATCATTAAAATTAATTGTTATGAAAGTGATCAAGCGTAAAGTTGTTAGATTTCTTTATTTTTTGATTAGGCGGTATATATTTTTGGCGTTATTGCTTTTTGTATTTATTCCTTTTGTTTTTTATGGGGCGTTGCAATCTTTGAACAGGACGGAAAATCGCGTTGAGGATTGGATACCTCAATCATTTGAGGAGACGCGTCTGCTTGGTCGTTTTAATTCTGTGTTTGGTTACGATGAGATATTGATGATAACTTGGGAAGGTTGCACGTTGGAGTCGTCTGAGGTTAGCGAGTTTCGCGATAAGCTTTTATCTCCTGTGCGTCGCGGCGATGAAGAGGTTGTTTATTATCGTAAGGTGATAACTGGTCTTGACGTTTTTGATCAATTGCGCGGCGATCCTCTTAATTTATCGCGTCGTGATGCGATAGAGCGGATGTCAGGTTGGCTTATTTCGCCGGATGGTCAAACGACTTGTCTTATTGCTTTGATTTCTGATGCTGGTACGAAGTATCGTCGTGAAGCGGTTGAGTATGTTTGGCGTGTTGCGGCGGAGGTTGACGGTCTTGATGCGGCGTCGATTCATGTTGCGGGTTCGACGATGGACAGCGTAGCGATAGACAATGCGAGCAAGGCGGATTTGGTACGGCTTAATATTTATTCTTATTCGCTTTGTATAATTGTATCGTTGATTTGTATGCATAATTTACAAGCGACGATGATAGTTTTTTTGCTTGCGATTTTTAATCAATATTTTTGTTTAGCGTTGATTTATTATTTTGGTATTCCGTTTGATTCGGTTCTTATGCTTGCGGTGAATTTAACTTTTGTGCTTTCGGTTTCATTTGGGATGTATATTGTGAGTTATTATCGTCAAGCGATGAGTGTTTTGCCGCCGCAACTTGCAATAAATCGTGCGTTACGCGATACGGTAGGTCCGACGTTTATTGCGGTAACGACGACGGTAGCGGCGTTATTTTCGTTTATGGGCAGTGAAATGATTCCTATTCGCAAGTTCGGGTTTGTTAGTGGCGTTTCGATTTTATGCGCTTCGGTGATAATGGTAATTTTTATCGGGGCGCATTATTCTCTTTTCCCGTCGCGTCAATGGCGTCGTTATGGCGTTAAGAAAAATAGCGTTGATAAATCTATGTTTTCCGGCGGCGTTTCGGGCGATACTTGGATAGGCAATTTGCTTTGTCGTTTTCTTCCTTTTTTTGCGTTGCGGTATTGTTGGTGGATAATTTTTTTAACGTCGATATTATTTTTTGCGGGTTTATTTGGCGTAATGCGAATTAAGACGTATGTTGGTATTCAAGCGATGTTGTCGCCGGAATCGAAACCGGTTCAAGATTATGTTTGGATAGAGGAGCGGATTGGTCCGTTGATTCCGGTTGAGATAGTTTTGGAGATGCGCGGCAAAGGCGCTTCGGAGATGATGATGAATTTGCGGGCGGTTGAAAATCTTGCGGAGTTATTGCGTGCGAAGTTGCATTCGGGTTTGACGGTGATTAGTCCGCGTGATTTTTTATCGCGTGTTCCTGCGGATGCGGGCGGTTGGCGTAATATTGCGCGAGAGCGCGTTTTTACTAGATTGCTTTATGCTAATCGTAATGAGTTAGCGGCGTCGGGATATTTTGCGGAGCGGGACGACGTGCAATATTGGCGGATAACGGTGCGTAATTTTGCGTCGCGTAATGAAGATCAGGGGCCGTTTCTGGATGCGGTGCGTAGTTTGGTTGACGGTTATATCAAGAGTGATTTATCAAGTTCGGGCGACGTGCGGTTGTTGGACAATTATGTTTGCGGCGGCGTTCCGTTGGTTTATCGTGCGCAGCGTCAATTGTTGATGGATTTGCAAAAGAGTTTTTTATCGGCGTTTATTTTGATAACGGTTATTCTGGCGATATTTTCGCGGGGTGTATTTCGGGGCGTGATATTGATGGCGCCGAATGTTTTCCCGTGTGTATTGATTTTTGGGTTATTGGGATTTTTGGGTGTGAGGGTGGAGATAGGTACGATGTTGACGGCGAGTGCGGCGTTGGGTTTATCGGTTGATGGTACGGTTCATTTTATTGTGTGTTATAGGGAAGGTTTGCGCAACGGTTTAACTTGTATTGAGGCGATAACTGACGGATACAGACGTTGTAGTACGGCGTTAGTTCAAACGACGGCGGTTTGTGCGTTTGGGTTGCTTGTTTTCTCGTTGAGTACATTTACGCCGACGGTTTATTTCAGTTTATTTATGTTTTCGTTATTGATAGTAGCATGTTTAGCAGACCTGATAATTTTACCTGCAATTTTAATAATATTGCCAAAAAATCTTTTCAAATAAATTTTAAACTGTTCGCACTTGAGTTAGCGTTTACATCCGCTTGCATTCCAGGATCGCAGGCGTCTCGGATGCGATCCTCAATTTTTTATTATAAAAAAATTGTCAATACGTAATTTGCTAAAGAGATTTCCGTGAACGGTTACAAAAAATCAGTCTTGACATGGTTTTCAATAATTCAGATAATCCGCAAACAATTTGACAATGATAATAATATCGTAATTAAATTCGTCATTCGCGTTGATTGGCGGATTAAGAGATTGGCGATTGATAAGTCAACAATTGCGAATTGTGATAATACGTGAATTATTCAAATTGGGTGAAGTTTTACAAAAAAATAAGACTTTTTTGGAAAAAAATCGAAATTTATTGTACAGTTTTACATTTTATTCCGATTTTAACATTCAGCAAGATTTATGTTGTGCGTTTGCGATATATAGTATATTGTGCGTAAAATTTTTTGTGCAATACATATTTGCGGCGTTGATGTAGATTTTGATTTATATTTACGTTTGAGAAATTTAGCGAAATGAATTTTATTTATTTTACTTATCTTGGGCGTGATATTTAGCGTGTATAGATTTTACGGGCGTGAGCGGCTAGACGTTTTTTTGTTTTTAATATTGTCGATATTTTTTGCGTTCAATATTTTAATTAAACGTAATAGTTGTCTGGCGCCGAGTTAGGTAAAGGCATTATGCCGAAAAAAAACTACATGGAAGTAAACAAATGCGAACAAAAACAAAACTTTTTTTTAGAACGATAGTGTTGGCTATACTTGTTGCCGGCGTAATCGGTTGTAAGTCAAATGGCGGTCCTTGGTACGATGTTCGTTCCTATGCGTTTTATAATCCGTTGCGTCTGGAAGATCACGCCCGCAGCGAAGCGCCCGCTAGTGAAAGCGATATAGCCAAACCTCACATGGATCCCAGAGTTGATATTAGGCAACCTGAAGGCGGCTATTATTACGAGCAGCGTAAAGAAGCGGCGCCGGCATTGGCTCATAACGGCGGCAACACAAACGGAATCGAACCTGTTCCTTATTCGAGTTTTCAAAAAACAGGTTTGCATAACGATCAACCGCCTAATAATACGAATTTGCAGCCCGCATTCGGTATGCCCGCTTCGCCGGCGCCAACGTATAACGGTATAAATAATTCGACGTCGCAACCAATAACACAGTCTGGTTACACTCAACCGGCAAGTTATAATCACGGAAATTATCCATCGGCAAATTACTCGACTCAAGAAGTCAAAAACGACGCCGCAGGTTTTCCTAATACTTACGCAACTCCGAATACTAGCGCCACCGCCGGATTCCCCGCCGTAACAAAGTATCAAGCGGATAATAATTACCCGCAACCAAATTACCCGCAACCAAATTACGCGCAACCAGACAACGGCATAAATACGGCTGTTGCAAGCCCGTTTGCTAACCCAACAGGTCAACAGTATCCAGGAACGCCAACGTCATACGGCGCCGGTCAACCCGCAAATTTACAACCCGGAACAGGAACTTACAACGGCGGAGGACTTCCGGCAACAAGTAACGGAAGCATTTACACAACGCCGTCGCCGATTTATAAATAAATGATAAATTGATAAATTCATAATCGATTTGATAAAATTCGATTGATTAAAATTTAAAATTTATACGCGCAATTTGAAAAAAAATATTACGGTTCTGATGTCCAAAAAACATCAGAACCGTTTTTTTAAACCGTGAATAGTTATAGAAAAATTGTCGTTTGTCCATCATGTTCCTCAAAATCACCGATGGTAACTTCTAAAAACCACAAATTTATTTTTATTAACCACAGAGGACACAGAGAACACAGAGGAAAATTTTAATTGCTATCAAAATGTTATTGAATATTATAATTGACGTTGATATAAAATAATTTTTGAACATTTTCTTCTCTGTGAACTCTGTGTTCTCGGCGCTTAAATAAAAAACTGGTTATTAGAATTTGCCTGATACGTAATTTGCCAAACAAATTTCTTTGAATATTTACGAAAAATTAACAATTAAAATTTTAGGAAAATAATTTTATGTACAACGTACCTATTGGCGTATTTACAAGTATAGACGCTGGGCTTGGCGTGAATTTTGAGGTGGTTTGCGAACTAGGTCTGAAATCAATTCAACTTCACACACCGCAGCGCGGCAGCCGCACTCCCGAATCCGCTTCAAATTTTTTGTATAAATTACGTGAAAACAGCGTAAAAATTACGGCGATATTTTTAGGCTTCGAAGGCGAAAGTTATGAAACGATAGAAATCACCGCTCAAACAGTTGGTTTTGTGCCGCCTAAAACGCGGGACGCAAGATTGGTAGAAGCGTTTGAAATTTCTGATTTCGCAAAATTACTCGGCGTAATTTATATCGGGTCGCATATCGGTTTCGTCCCGCATGACAGACGCTCAAATGAATACGCCGAAGTCGTCGAAACAATAAGATCGCTTTGCAAATATTTGAAAAAAAATTCGCAAGCGTTGACGTTAGAAACAGGTCAAGAATCCGTTCAAGCCTTGTTGACATTTATAAACGACGTTGCTTGCGATAACATATTCGTCAATTTCGATCCGGCAAATTTAATTTTATATGGAATTGGCAACCCGATAGAGGCGTTGAAACTTGTCGCTAAATATGTTCGCGGCGTACATTGCAAAGACGCAATCGCAACAACAGGAACGCCTGGCGTCGATTGGGGACGTGAAGTCCCATTTGGAAGCGGACAAGTTGACGCAGAAAAATTCATCAGAACGCTCTACGAAATCGGATACAACGGCGCACTAACAATTGAACGCGAAATCCCACAACAACCAGAAAAACAAAAAGAAGAAATTAACGCCGCAATAAAACTGATCAACTCAATAAAAGGACAAATAAATTAAAAACGCAAACACGCATATTTTATTGGGTCTTATTGACGATTATTTTGATTGTGTTAAATTTTTGCGGCATATTCGTTTGTTTTGGGAATAGACGGGTATGTTGCAATGGAAATATTCCCATTAACAAAAAACAAATTATTTTCAAAATGATCAGATTATTTTTTTGCGTTTTGGTTGTTTCAATGTTGACCGGTTCAATTCGGTTATACGCTCAAACGACCGCTGTAACTTCGCCTTGGGGCAAAGGTACGCGAACCGTATATTCAAACGGAATAACGGCTACAACATCGCCATGGGGCAACGGAACTAGAACCGTTTACTCCAACGGCATAACAGCAACAACATCAACTTGGGGCAACGGCACAAAAACAACTTATTCAAACGGCATAACTGCTATTAACTCGTCTTGGGGAAATGGCACAAAAACATCTTTGTCAAACGGCGCAAATTTAACTACCTCGTCATGGGGCAACGGTACGCGAACTACTTCCTTAAAAGGCGACTCCGCTATAACTTCAAAATGGGGAAACGGAACTCGCACAACTTATTCAGGAAACGGAACTTTACCGCCGGTTTGGAATAACTCCCGACCTGCCACACGACCTGCACGTTGAATTAAATGAATCCAAAGGGCGTCTCTAAAAAATTCATTTGTCCAGGTAGGCGGCGTTTCGCCGAAACGCCGCAATACGCACAAAATAATTATTAAATTTTAATAATGCATAACGTATAAAATAGATGTATCTTAAGCGTTGTGAAGTAATAAAATTTATTGATATTGTAAACCGTACTGCGGCGTTTCGACGAAACACCGCCTACCTTTTTTGCAAAAATGAATTTTTAGAGATACCCAGTTGAGATGTAACCTCGCCTGTAGGCGGTTGAGTACAACCGCTAGCATGCAGAACGCCTGCGATCCGTCAGACGATTTTTTGTAACAAAAATTATCTTTTCTGTCCCTCTTGTCCCTTCTGTCCCTCTTGTCCCTGAAAAATTGCCAATACGTATTTATTATATTCAAGCCTAAAAGTCCGCTTTTTGTAATGCGGGCTGGCAATAGTTGCCGAAATTTAAGGTACGAACAGTTTAAAATAAAAATTTTTTAAAAATATAAAAACTGATATTGATTTTATTTTCAGAGTTGTTACAATTCGCCCCTTATATTTTATATTCGTTAAAACTGCTCAATCTTCGGGGGCGAACAGTTTAAGAATATTTACAGTTAGTTGTGGAATAAGCAGGAATCATCTGGTAGAAAACATTATCTTATACTCTGCTGATTGTCCTTGAATTTAGTCGAAATACAAATGTCCAAGTTTACTTAAATAATTAAATAAACAAACGTCATAAACGACAATTCAAGTTTGAACAGTTTAGAAAGTTTAATGTGTTGTACGTTTTTGGTTCAATTTCCGCTACTTCGACGTTTCGGCAGGGCGACGTCTCCTTATTTGGCGTCTTGGGTATTCTTCTTTTTGCCGTTAAAGGTAAGAATTCCGACAGTTTTTAGTTTTTTGACGGCAAAAGGAAAATAGAGATGAAGATTTACGTTGGTAACCTCGCTTACCGGACTACAAATGACGAACTTCGCCAGGAATTTGAGAAGTATGGCGCTGTCAGCCAGGTCGATATTATTACTGACCGTGAGACAGGGCGTTCGAAGGGATTCGGTTTCGTTGAAATGTTGGACAGTGAAGAAGCGAATGCGGCAATTGAAGCCCTTGATGGTTTTAACATTGGCGAAAGAACATTGAGGGTAAATGAAGCGCGTCCCAAAGCGCCGCATTCCGGCGGCGGCGGCGGCGGCGGTGGCGGCGGCTACGGCGGCGGCGGTGGTAGATCCCGCAATGATCGTAATCGTGAACGAAGATATTAATTGTTATTAATAGACTAAACTGTTCATTTTTGAATTTACGATTATCATCGCCTGTATTCCTAACCGGAATACGGGATTTGATGTTTTATATCGTTAAAATTCAATTACGATTCATTTGTAGCGCGTCTATTTTGAAATAATAAATTTGAGATAGACGGCTATTTTGTTTTATGTTCTAATCCGTTATTGGCTGGTTTATTTTTGTTACAAAAAATCAATCAACAATCGAGAAAACGCAAGCAGGCGACGGACAATAAATCCGCCGCCCCTTGCAATCAAGTTTTTCCTTGAAAAACAAAAAAATACACAAGACAAAAAAAACAATTAAATAATTTCTGTTACAAAAAATCAAATCTTTGAATTTTTGTGAAATTCTACGTTATTTTGAGTCGCACCGTTTGATGGCGGATAATCTGATTTATACAGATCGCACTTGAAATTCAGTGATTTAAAAGCGTAAAAGCCTGCCGTCCGAAATCTAGGCAGGCGAAGGTAAACGCAAACTCAAGTGCGAACAGTTTATAAATCTATTAGCAAATCTGTTTGACGGATCGATGAACCATTTTTTGTTGTTGTGGAATTTTTTTGAGGGACACGTGGAACAAGTGGGACGAGAGAGACAAGAGACGAGAGAGACAAGAGGGACAAGAGAGATGAGAGAGACAATTTTTGTTACAAAAAATCGTTGAGGGAACGCAACCGTTTCGGCTGCGATATTTCGGGCAATTCCTAATTTAGGTTTATGATTTCTTTAAGAATATTCTTGCGATTCTTGCTTCTTCGTAATCTACATTTCCGTTTGAGGCTTCGACGACGGGTTTTAGCATCATGTTTTCGCCTCCGTTTTGTTTGAATAGTTCTTTTATTTGTTCTAATCGTTCTGGTACGAAAAATTGTTCTGCTGAAAATTCCATTCCTAATTCTCCTAATTTTTCTAAATGACCTACAATTGTTCCTTTTGCCAATTTTCGTTCTTCTGCAATTTCGTTGATTGTCTTGCCTTGCAGAATCATGTTGTAGGTTTCAATATAACTTGCCGCTTGCAACGTTGGCATTTGTTTTGGCGTTTTTGTTGCTGCTCCGTTCCGTTGTCTCCATGTTTCCGCTTCTTGCGGGTTTTGATTGCAAAATTCATTTATTACCTCAAGAAAACGTTGCCCGTAAGAATCATATTTGTGTTGTCCTACGCCGTGTATCAATTTTAACTCGCCGGCATCGCGCGGAAAATATCGCGCGATTTCATGCAGCGTTTTGTCCGAAAACACAATATACGGCGGCACATTCATCGCTCTTGCAATCTCCATTCGCACCGCCTTCAATTTTGCAAAAAGCGGTTCTGAAAACGGCGCAACAGCGGCGGCTAAAATATTGTTTCCCGCAAATTGATTTGATTTAATTTTACGGTCTTCATAAATTGACGGTTGCAACATTGAGAAAGTTTTTTTGCCGCGAATAATAAACCACGCTTCCTCCGTCAACTTCGGAACCGG
Organism: Planctomycetaceae bacterium; assembly: GCA_031277105.1. GTDB lineage: Bacteria > Planctomycetota > Planctomycetia > Pirellulales > Thermoguttaceae > WRKP01. Next base: position 9,714 of record JAISLW010000186.1, read on the forward strand.
ACGCGATAAATCATCAACCTTGACAATTTTTTGCGCAATCAATTCATTAATAACCGCGCGCCAATAATTTTTCGGCTGGTCTTTGCCCACGCCATAAGTCGGCAATTTGTCGTGTCCAAATTGTCGTATCTTGTCCGTATTAGCGCCAACCAAAACATCAGATAAATGAACCGCCCCAAAAGATTCCCTTGTCCTGTAAATTAACGATAGCGCTTTCTGCGCCGCAATCGTCGCATCAATCCGCTCGTCGCCGTTGACGCAAATATCACAACCGCCGCAACCGCTTTCAGGAAAAATTTCGCCGAAATATTTTAATAACGCAACACGACGGCACGATGGATTTTCTGCCAAACTAACCATTTGCCAAAGTTGTTCTTTTGCGATATTACGCGCATTTTGATCCTCAATATCATTTATGAAACGTAACTGCTGCACAATATCGCCCCGCCCGAAAAATAACAAACAATCCGCCAACTCGCCGTCGCGTCCCGCGCGCCCCGTCTCTTGATAATAACCCTCAATATTTTTCGGCAAATCCGCATGAACGACAAAACGAACATTCGATTTATCAATCCCCATGCCAAAAGCAATCGTTGCAACAATTATCGAACATTCGTCGCGACTAAATGCTTCTTGGGCGTTGCGGCGATCGATGTCAGTCATTCCGGCATGATAATGTCTCGCCGAAATACCGCACGATTGCAACAACGCCGCCGTCGCCTCGACTTTCTTACGACTACTCCGATAAATAATACCCGATTCTCCGGCATGACTTTTTACGTAAGATAAAATTTGATCGTCTAACCTCTGCTTTGACCAAACGCGATAAAATAAATTCGGTCGATTAAACGACGCCCGCGTCAAATGAGGACGCCGCAATCCTAACCGAACAATAATATCATCCGCCACACGCTGCGTCGCCGTCGCCGTAAACGCCGTTACCGGAACGTCTGGAAATTCGCTCATTATCCTTGAAAGCGATAAATAATCAGGACGAAAATCATGACCCCACTCCGAAATACAATGCGCTTCGTCTATCGCAAAAAAAGAAATCTTCAACGTTTTCAAACGCTCAATAAAATAATCAGAATTAAAACGCTCCGGTGAAATATAAAGCAAATCCAACCGGTTCTGACGAAGCGCCAAACCTATCTCTCGACGCTCGTCCGCAGAAATCGTACTGTTCAACGTTCCGGCTGATAACCCATTCGCACACGCCGCATCAACCTGATCCTTCATCAACGAAATCAAAGGCGAAACTACAACACAAACGCCATCTAACAAATAAGCAGGTAATTGATAACAAAGCGACTTGCCGCCGCCGGTAGGCATCACCGCAAAAACATCGCGACCGCCCAAGATCGCCGTTACTATCTCCTCCTGATGAGGACGAAATTCACTAAAACCAAACACCGACGAAAGAGCAGAATAAATCCGCTCAACACTACAATTTTGGGAAACAGATTCTAATCTCATTTTAAACTGTTCGTACTTTAATTTGCGATTTACATTTGCTTGCCTATCTTTCGGACGGCAAGCTTTGACGCTTTTTAATCGCTGAAATTCAATTAGGTATCTCTAAAAATTCATTTTTGCAAAAAAGGTAGGCGGTGTTTCGCCGAAACGCCGCAGTACGGTTTACAATATCAATAAATTTTATTACTTCACAACGCTTAAGATACATCTATTTTATACGTTATGCATTATTAAAATTTAATAATTATTTTGTGCGTACTGCGGCGTTTCGGCGAAACGCCGCCTACCTGGACAAATGAATTTTTAGAATGCCCTACTGATATAAATTACAAAAAACAGTGGGAATTTTTCAACTGTCCACACTTTAATTTTTTTGTTTTTTGGAAAATTCCTTAACCTCTTTTACGATTTTTTTGTGCTGCGCGTGCTTCGGCGTTTTTTATTTCTTCGGTTCTTCCTGTAATTCTGTAAGCGTATGCTAGAATTTTTGCGAGTGTAGCGTAATCTTCTTCACGTTCAAGATAAACCGGTTTGCCAACTTCGACGGTATCATTTAATAATCTTGCCAGCATCTTGTTTTCAACTATTGGGATTCCGTGTTGCAAAGCGGTACGTCTTATTAGTTGTGCAAAAAGATCGGTTCCTTTTGCGACGACGAAAGGCACTTCCATTGTTAGCGGGTCGTATTTTATTGCGATTGCGATGTGCGTCGGATTTGAGACGACGACGTCGGCTTCGGTCGTTCCTTGAATGTTACGTTGTTTCATTGCCATTTCGCGTTGTATTTGTCGTCTTTTTGCGACGAGTTGCGGGTCGCCGATCATTTGTTTGATTTCTTCGCGCATTTCTTGGTCTGTCATTCGCAGGTCTTGTTCGTGTTTCCATTTTTGGTAGATATAATCGATTATTGCAAGAATGACAAGCACGATTGCGACCTTTAATGCGATAATTAGCAGAGTGTAAAGCATGTAAGACGATATTTGGTTATCTTCTTTCCAAGTCATATCAAGTATAGTATTGATTTCGCCGTAAGCCGCATAAAACGCAACAATACCGCAAACAATAACCTTGCAAATTCCGAGTAATAAGCGGATCACGCTTTGTGTTGAAAAGATACGTCCGAAGCCTTTTATTGGATCGAGACGGGTAATATCGAAACCGAGTTTATTGGGCAGCCAAAGAAAACCGACTTGTAAAAAATTAGCGATTATCGCAACAAGCAGAAGCGACCCGAAAAATACGCCCATCGGTCGCATAAAATCAATAATCGTTTTTATCCAGATAGACATGACCGTATTGAACAAGCCGTAGTCGTCGTTTTCCGGTAAAAGTAATACTTGTTCGCGAAGCATTGTTTCAGAATATTTCCTAAAAAGCTCGGCTATTTCTTTGCCAAAAATCAATAGCATGATTATAGCGCAAAGTAAAACCAAAGCCGCAGCGAGGTCTTGACTTTTTGGGACTTGACCTTCTTTCAGGGCTTCTTCGCGGCGATGCGGCGTCGGTTCGTGTTTTTTATCGCCGTTTGATTCGGACATTTATTTATTGATTGTTATACGCAATCGTACTTGAAATTCATTTAATTTAAAAACATAAAAACCTACCGCCCGAAAACTAGACAGACGAAGGTAAACGCAAATTAAAGTACGAACATCTTAAAAAAAATTGTGGTAACAGTTGACGGACAATTAATTATCTTGCCCGTAAAGAACAACAAACAATATTAACAATATTCCCCCAATAACGCAAGATAGATTTTAAACTGTTTGCGTGTGAGTTTTCGTTTACCTTCGCCTGCCCAGATTTCGGACGGCAGGCTTTGACGCTTTAAATCGCTGAAATTCAAGTACGATCTGTATAAACATTCCAGACGGTTTCATTGCTATTAGATTTTCGTACATCCAATTTAGGTAATCTTCTTTTTGCCAAATATCGCCGTACATTTTTTCTTCAAACGCCCACTGTTTCTCAATATCTAATTCTTGTTCTGTGGCGGTTGCGATTTTTTCGGCGAGTTTTGGGTTGCGTCGAATATAAATTTTCTTGGCATAATCGGCGCCGCTTGCAAAAGGCGGATCAATATAGACTAAATCTATATTTATTCCGCGTTCTTTAAGATAAGCGCAGGCGGCAAGGCACTCGCCGCGAATAACAAGATTATCGGGATTCGTTCCTATTGTTTCGGTTTTTTCTACTTCGTAATAAGGCATACCGCGTTTTATACGGTCAACTACTTTATTATTTTCGCGGTATCGCAAAACGCGCCGCGTGCGCATAATATTATCTAAAATTGCTTGCCCCTCAACCGTATTGGACGTGTAAGGAATATATTTAATTGGCATAATTAAAATTTATGGGTTATACGTATCGTACTTGAAATTCATTGTTCTAAAAGCGTCAAAACCTGCCGTCCGCTAGTAGGCAGGCGGCGGTAAACGCAAATTAAAGTACGAACAGTTTAAAAAAATTCATTGATTTTGTTATTGATTTTTGCGATGTTATCTTCGATTTTTTTGTTGTCCTCTAATAATAGAAAATCAAAACGCCTATAACCAAATTGTTCATTATTGATTTTAAGAAATTCTGTTTCGACAAAATGTTTTTTTAGTTGAAATATTTTGTCATTTGAATACAATGCGCCTTTGGTTTCGAGTAACATGATTTTGTGAAATCTATTTTTTTCTGTGCGTTTTACAATCAAAAAATCTGTGGTGTACCGTCCGATATTTTTCCAGTATTTACCTTCGCGGGCAAAACAGTTAATAACAAACTCCGTCAATCCGCGTTCGCCGTTATAGTAAATTTCCAAACCCATATTTTTGAAATCGGCTAACTGTAATACATTTTTAATCATTTGCAATTCAAAACCGCTTGACCCGCCGCCGCCAAAATTATAGGGCAAATAATGGAACGAGTTATTTTTCGATTGTACCGGCAATGAATAATCATAATTTGATCTGTACTTTTCGTAATCCATCACAAATTTTTCCATTCCCTGTTGTTCAAATGTTTCTTTCATTAATTTGTACGCTTTTTCTACATCTGCCATATCTATTTCAACGCTTGCATTTTTATTGTCCAGTTCAAGAATTTTAGTTGTATCGGTTTTGTTTGGATAAAGTTTGTCGTTATTTTCTACCTCTTTCAATTGTTCTGTAATGAGCAGTTCGGCTTGTTGCGGGATTATTTCATCTTTGGTTTGTAGTTCGCGTTTTGCGCTGAATGCTGATCGGATTTTTGATTGGATGTTGTACAGGTCGTAGAGTTCGTTGAAAAAGAGTTGTTCGTTTTTTTTGTAAGTAATTTTTTCAAATATAGATTTGAGTTCGTTGTTAAATTTGCGTAAATCTTTTTCTGATATTAATCCGTAACTTTCGCGTGCAATATCAAAAATCCATTGATTGAAACCGGCATAATTGAAACCTGATTCGTTGATGGCATTAATTGTGGCGTCGTTCATATTATCGATTTCGCTTGAGTATATCAGCGCCGGCGTTTTGAGTTCGTCAATATTTGCCAGTAGATTGTCGAGTTTTGTTTTTGTGTTTGGCGTGTATTCTTGGTCGATTGATTGGTATGTAACTTTCATTTGATAGAAATCGACTTTGGGCAAATCGAGAAAATCCATACGCGAATGTCGCTCGACTGTTTCGGAATTTCCGTTGCGATTTAGATAATTTAATTCGTCTATGCTTGTATTTTGTTCTTGTTTGAGTTGTTTGTTGAGTATTTCGGCATTATCGTTATTGAGCCAGATAATCGCAGTTTCATCTTTATCTTTATCAACTTGCCTTAAGCAACGGCATGAGGTTTGCAAGACCATATTTTGCGGGCTGTCGCCTTTTTGCGAAAGAATTACGCCCGTCAGACTTGGACAATCCCATCCTTCTTTGCCCACTTGCACCAAGAGAATATAACGTTTCCGCGATACGGGCAGATCCAAAGAACGAAATTCCAGTTCGCTGCCTTCGGGTTGCGGATGCGTTTTGTTGCCTCTGTGAAAACGTAATATTTCGTCAGGATTTATTTTTAGCTCGCCGGTTAAAAACGGATAAATTTCTTCTTCTAAAACTTCGATATTGCTGCAATAGATTACGAGTTTCGGAATAGTTCCGGCGCCATAAATTTTGTTTTTATATAGTTCGTCAAAATCCGCTATCCCTTGCCTGATAATTTGGTAACGGTCAAGATTCCGCCCGACTTTAACGCTTGGCTTTTTCAAGAATTTTTCAATTGCCTTGACAAGCGGATAATAATAAACCGTGTTTGTAATTTGATTGGAACGAAACGAATAATTACCAACTGGAATCATTTCGGCGCTCGATAAATTAGGCGTTCCTGAAAAACCCAGAACCGTCGTAATATTGCCTTTGTCATGCCAGTAATTCACGGCTTGCCGTAATTTTATATCGTCTGTAGCCGCATGGTGAACTTCATCGATCAAAATTGACATATTGGGAATTTGCCCGAAAAGATATTTCAGATCGTTTGTCGTATCAACTTTCTCATCGTCCAGTTCAAGTTTCATTTGATCGTTAAATTTCAAACTTTCCAAAATTACCTTTTCTGCATTGACCACAAACACCTGCCCGAAAGGATTAGGCAAGCAGGCGCTTACTTTTTGTGCGTTTGGGTTTCGTGCCTTGTTGCTTTTCTTACCTGTCTTCTGTTCGTCTAAAATTTCAAATTTCAAAAGTTTTTTGAGATCGCTCGCCGTAGGTTCGGGCAAAATCCACGAAGGATCAAATTTTGCAATCGTCCTTAAACTCGGCGCTATCGATGATTTTAAACCTGAAGGAATCAATACCAAAAAATTATGCGCAAATATTTTGTTGTCCGGCTCGTTTTGAGCAAAATATAAATCAAGATAAATAAAAGCGGCCATCAAATAAGTTTTGCCGGCGCCCATCGGCAAACTCATCAAATAATCAGCATAGTTTACGTTATAAAAAATACTTTTAATGATTTTTTTATAGTCAAGCGAGTCGGGATTAGCTTTGATGGCTTTTTCGATTTCTGGTACGCCGGTATTTTTCCCGATTTTTTGTTGCGCAAAATCGAAAAGCGCGTGAGCGTCGCCGTGCTGTTTCAGATATTCTCTTGCCGTCTGATTAATATCAAGCCGTTCCAAGTCAGATTTGTCCGTAAAAAAACCTTCGGAAAACAGTTGCCATAACGGTTTGTTTTGTCCTTGAATTTTCAGGAACAAATAAGTTTCTATCGCCTCAACCTGCGTATCGCGCAAACTGCCATTCGCCCGAATATATTTTATTAAATCGCAAACGGCGCAATCGTCAGACTGTAACCATTGATTCCGTTTTGTTGTTATCTGATTGTATAACATTCTATTTGTTTGTTTATTTGTGATTTGCGAATTTATACGTATCGTATGAAATTCATCAATGTATGCTGCTCGTACTTGAAATTCATTGTTCTAAAAGCGTACAAGCCTGCCGCCCAAAAACTAGCAGGCGAATGTAAACGCAATTTCAAGTGTGAATCGTTTAATTATTTTCAATAATTTCGTATTTATTTTTACCGATAAAAATTAGCAAGGCGGATTTTAAGTTGGGGCGGTTTTTTAAGCGGTGAGAGGTAATATATTGATTCAATTGTTCAAGTCCTTTCTTTTTT
>JAISLW010000208.1 GCA_031277105.1 Planctomycetaceae bacterium
AAAGGTTAAGTAAATTTTAGTAAAATTTATTGCGATAAAAAAATTTTCCATTGACAATCAGAAAATTAACACGCAATAAACACAATTTTAATCGCAACAAATTCTAATTCGCAAAAAACATTTTTGCGTAAGTTAAAAAATTAAATTCGTCGCAATTAAACCAAACACATTTTTCGTTACAAAAATTCAAGAGCAAAAAAATTCGATCCACAGATTACACAGATTAAAAAGATTATTTTAAAAAATCTTTCTAATCTGCTTAATCTGTGGACAAAAAAATTTGATCTTTTTTGATCACAATTTTTGTAACACGAGGGCGGTAGTATAAATCATTCTGTAAAATAACACAATACCAGTCTGCAAAAATTTTCAGAAATTTTTTAATTTAAAAAAAGAATCAGCAGATTATACAGATTAGATGAATATTATATTGCGTTTCTAAAAAATATGTCTTGACGCATTTTTAAAAAAATTTTATTCTTTACGCATAATTTTTTTGTAATAAAAAATCGTTAGGCGGATCGTAACCGTCTCGGCTGCAAGTTGCCGCAAGGCAAACAAAAAGACTGTTGTAATATAAACCTCGCTCATCGGCGGTTGAGTACAACCGCATGCAGGCGAGACGCCCGCGATCCTGATATGCAGGCGAGACGCCTACGTTCCTTCTGACATCTTTTTGTAACAAAAAACTTGTTATCTTGTTTTCTAAAAAACTACTTCCTATCCCCTAAAACTTGTCGCTTAAATTTTCGTGAACGGTTACAATTTATCATTATTTATCATTATTTATCATTTATCCACATCAATAATTTAGTCAACAATCAACCAATTATGGCAATACTTCAATTGTTACGTATTTCGGCGTTGCCTACGCTTTTATCAACTGTTTTAGCGTCGTATTTTATTGGCGGCGGCGGCAATATAATATTGTTAATTTTTCTTTTGCTTTTTGGGGCGTTGCTTTATCTTGGCGGCGTTGTTTTGAATGATTATTTTGATGCGGCGGCAGATGCGATTGAGCGACCGGAACGCCCAATTCCATCCGGCAAAATATCCATTCAAACGGCTTTTATTTTGGGAATGAGTTTAATAACACTAGGCGTGTTTGCCGGATTTATTTGTCCGTTTATTGGTAACGGCGGCGTTTTGGGGCGGCGTATTGCAATTGCGATTGTTATGATTTTATATTGTTGCGTAATTTCATACGACGCATTTTTAAAACAATTGTCAATAATCGGACCGGTAACAATGGGAACATGCCGGATATTGTGTTATCTTTTCGTCTTTTTTACGGTAGAACGCAACGTGCCGGCGGCTCATATAATTTGGTCAATTTTTATCGGCGCTTACGTTATGTGTTTAACAATGATTTCCAGATTTGAATCAAATTCGCAAAAAAAACAAAAATTAGTCGGCATGTTGTTATTATTTTTGATTCCGCTTGATGCGGTAGCGTGTTTATTTTTTGCTGGTATAATACCCGCTCTTTTTGTGATTTTGTTGTGTCCGGTAGCGATTTTGCTTCGCCGTTTTTTCCCGATGGCGTAACGATTATTTGACGATTTTTTTTTGCAATAATTTTTGTAACGAAAAATAAACCGGTCAAAATTTTACAGAGATATTAAACGAATTAAATTTTAAACAATTACAGTTTGAAATTGCCTCTGTGTTCTTTGCGGTTTGAAAAATAATTTGAAATTTTTAGCGTCCAAACGTATTTTAGAATGCATCGATCAAAAAACGTAAATACATGTTTTCCGGTTGGCGAGCCGGTCAAGCATGACGAAAATATTATCGATATAAAAGATGATAAAGATAATAAAAATGAAAATGCTAATGATAAAGATAAAACGATTGGAATAAAGGAATCGAGGTTGCTTCTTGGCAAGGTTGTATATTTTCTTGGCAAGCTTAAAGCGTCGAGTAAGTTTGAGGCTTCGGCGGCGGTTCGTGCTTGCGGCGGCGAGGTTGCGCGTAATTTATCGGCGGCTGCGAATATTATAGTTGTCGGCGAAGACGATATTTTGTCGTGCGATTGGAATTTGTGGAACGATCAACTTGATGCGGCGACGAAGGCGGCGTTTGAATCAGGTCGTCTTGAGATAATTTCGGAGGCTTCTTTTTGGTGTAGATATTGCGGCGGGCAAACGGCGGAAATTTCAGATTTGACAAAATCGCTTTTCACGCCGTCGATGTTATCGGAAATTACAAAACTTCCCTTATCGATAATACGTCAATTTGAGCGTCGCCGTTTGATCGTTCCGGTTCGGCAGATACGCAAGTTAAATTATTATGATACGGACAGCGTGCTAACGCTTCGAATTGTGCGAAATATGCTTGACGCCGGAGTTACGCCCGCGCAGGCGGCGGGAATGTTGCAAAAAATTAAACTCAATTCAACGGACGATAATTTTTACAATGCGGCTGATATTAAGTTTAACGGTCGCGATTTATTTATTGTTACGAAAAATGGGGCGGTTGATCTTGACGGGCAATATTTGTTTCAATTTGAGGTTGAGCCGGAGCGTTCTGATGTTGATGAGTCTAGTCAAGTTGTGCGGGATCGCATGTTGGCAAATTATAAATTTGACGATAGCGAAGTTTTGGAACGTTTACCGTCTCAATTGCAACCGGCGGGTCAAGCGGAATTTTTATTGTTACCGTTTTTGGACGGTATATTTGAGGGCGGGACGTTACGTTTTCAAGTTCAGGCGCTTTATGATGCGGCTTGTCAGGCGGAGTTATCCGGCGATTTGGGATTAGCGGTAGAAATTTATCGTACAATAATTGTAATAGGCGGCTCAACGCCGCAATTAAATTTTCAAATAGCGGAATTATTGTACAGACGCGGCGAATTATTAGCGGCTAGGGAACGATATTTTATAGCGCTGGAACAAGACGAAGAATTTGTCGAAGCGCGTGCTAATCTAGGTTGCGTTTTGGCAGAATTAGGCGAGGATAAATTTGCGATTGCGGCGTTTAGAGGCGCTCTAAAATTTCATCCCGATTATGCCGAAGTTCATTTTCATCTAGGTATGTTATTAAATCGCACGGGACAATTTAGGGACGCTCTTGAACATTTGCAATTATTTGTCGACTTAACTCCAGACTCTCCATGGATCGCAAAAGCAAACGATACTATAAAAGATATTGAAAAATTTCAAAATTGACGGAATGAATGCGGAATTAGAAAAATAATCTTTCTAATCTGTGTAATCTGTTGATCGATTTTTTGTCCGCAGATTACGCAGATTAAAAGGATTATTTTAAATTTGAAATTAAAATTTTTAATTCTGTATTCCGAATTTCCCATAACCTTTAACCTTTAAATTTTGGCGGATGGAAAACATTCAGTATTGGAAAAAGAGTAAACGTTGAAGTTTTCATCGTCGATAGAAAAGAAATTCGGAATTAAAAAAATAATCTTTCTAATCTGTTTAATCTGTGGATCGATTTTTTGTCCGCAGATTACGCAGATTAAAAGGATTATTTTAGATTTGAAATTAAAATTTTTAATTCTGTATTCTGAATTTCCTTTATCATCCTCCTCCTTTTAACATATTTTTATTATGGAATCTCATATATATCGTCATGATCATATACTTGGTCTTATTGAGGGTGGTTTGGGCGCTGAGTTGTATCGTAGTTGGGGAGTTGCGATTGGCGGTATGCTTTCTGTTGATTCTTTGTTGGTGGTTTCTTCTGATATTCGTGCGTCTTCGGCGCCGTTTAAGGCGGCATTGGTAGAGGGATTATTGTCTTCTGGTGTTCGTGTGATAGACATAGGGATATTGCCGACGGAGTTGGCGGCTTATGCTCGCGATACGTTTTCGGCGTCTGGTTTTGTTTCGGTTAGTGGCGATTGGCATTCGGCTTGTTGGAATGGTTTACGTTGGCGATTGGAAGGTGTCGCTTTATCTATTTCGGAGCAAGTATTGCGTTTATGTGAAGTTGCGTCTGCGGCGCCGTTGGTTGATGTTGCGGGCGTTCATTTATCGATGTCAAATCGTTTGCGAAAATATGATATTACGTATCATTGGGTAGCGTGGGCGCAAGGTATATGGCATGATGCGAATCAGCGTCCGATGCGTATTGTGGTAGATGCGATGTATGGTTCGTGGGCGCGGGTGGCGAGTAATGCTTTGCGGGCTATATTTCCGCAAGTTCAGATAGAGTCGTTGCGGGATGTTGCGAATGATAATTTTGGCGGCGTGGTTCCTAATTCGCGTATATTTTCGTCGATAGCGTCGTCTTGTAAGGCGGTGCGGAAGCGGCGGGCGGAGTTTGGCGTAGTGTTGGATGCGGATGCGGGTAATTTTACGATTATAGATGATTGTGGCGAGCCGTTGACTGTAGAGGAAACGCATTGGCTTTTTATTCGGCATATATTGTGTGATGGGTTGGAGGGGGAGAATTTGTTGTGCGACGTCGCGTGTTCGGAGGTATTGCTTAATGAGGCGATTAGGTTGGGCGCTTCGCCGGTAATTTCGGGGATGACTTCGGACCGTTTTATTGACGATATGCGTAAATCGAATGCGTTGATTGGTTTGACTTCGGATGGCGCTTTATATTTTCGGGGGATTGGCGGTAGTCGTATTGTCGTGTTTGCGATTAGTTGGGTGATAGATTATATGCTTTGTGCGACGTTTAAGTTATCGGACTGGCGGAAGACGTTGCCCGCGTTTCATATTACGCCGGAGTTAAGGGTAAATTATAATAATTCTGTGGAGGAGTTAGTTAAGGTTTTATCGGTTGAGTGGTCGAGTACGGCGGCGAAAACGATAGACGGTTATAGTTTTTCGGGAACGGCGGCGAAGGTGCATATTAGAATGATAGGAGGTTACGGGCAAGTAGGGTTCCGTTTTGAATCAAAGAGTCGCGACGGTTTGGACAATATCGTGCAAAAGTGTTGTATTGCGCTATCAAACTTCGCAAACATAGCAACTTCGCTAGAAGAACAATACAAAAAAAACATAACTATCCACGAAATCATAAGCGATAAATTTTAGAGAATAAGGAATAGGGAGTAGAAAGTAGGAAGTAGTTTTTTAGAAAACGGGAGAACAGTTTTTTGTTACAAAAAAAAATTGTTCCTCTTGTCCCACTTATCACACAAAAAATTGCCGATACATATTTTGCTAATAGGCGTCCCCCAAAAAAATTAAACGCAGGGCGAAACGTCGCCTAATTTTTTTACAAAAAATATTTTTAAACTATTCGTACTTGAGTTTGTGTTCGTTTGTGTTTACTGTTGCGCCTAGATTTTGGGCGGCAGGTTTTTACGTTTTAAACTGTTCGCACTTGAGTTTTCGTTTACCTTCGCCTGCCTAGATTTCGGACGGCAGGCTTTGACGCTTTTAAATCAATGAAATTCAAGTACGATCAGTATAAAATCGCTGAATTTCAAGTACGAGCAATATAGAAGTTTCCATGAAAGTTACTATTAAGAATCTTGGAGTATTAGAGAGCGCCGAGTATGAACTCGGTAATTTGACTGTTGTTTGCGGTAAAAATAACACCGGTAAAACGTATGCCGCTTATGCGTTGTATGGTTTTCTTGATTATTGGCGCAACGGTTATGATTTTCAGGTTGATTCCGTATTGCAAGATGAATTTCAAAACAACGGCGAAGTTCTGATTAACGAAAAACAAGTCCGTAACTTTTTACAAAAAAATTTAGAGCGGGCATATAAAAAATACAGCGGCGAGCGATTACCGGAAGCGTTAGGATATTCTTCTGATTCTTTCAAACGACAATTTAATGATTGTGATTTTTGCGTAGAAATTGATCAAAAAAATATATCGCCGTTATTTGACGTAAATTTACAAAAACGATTTAGAGGTATTTATAATGGCGCGAAATTACCTATAAAAGTCGACGTTGATAGAGACAACATACGAATTTCGCATGTATATCCACAGACTGTACAAAAAATTTATTTTAATTCTATGATCTCTCCATTTATTTCAAGAGAGATTATTCCGTATGCGTCTTTTGCGAGCGCTGATCGGATTGGCGCTGCGATGTTTTCTGACGAGATACGTTATTTACGCGACGAGTTTTATCAGAAGAAGGAATCTGCTTTAATCAAAACGATACCGGTTGATTATCCGATTCCAGTTACAAAAAATCTCAATGCGATTCGGGATTCTCTGTTATCGCCGCCTCAATTATCGGAAGATATTCAACAAATTTTTTGCGAATTATTGGGCGGTAAATTTGAGATTACGAATGGTAAATTATTTTTTGTCCCGTTAAATTCAGCCGGAGATTTATCGCTTTCTGTTATGGCGAGTTCGTCGTCGGTCAGGTCTCTTTTGTCGCTATGGTTGCAATTATGCAAAGAAACGCAAACGTTACATTTGCCAAATATGTTTATGATTGACGAGCCGGAAATGAATTTGCATCCTGCAAGTCAGCGACTTCTTGCGAGAATTTTTGCACGACTGGTTAATTTGGGTTATAAAATTTATATCACAACGCATAGCGATTATATTGTCAAAGAGTTGAATACGTTAATTATGCTTAACAGACGCAACAAAAATAATAAAGACATAATTGAACAATACGGTTATTCTGAAAAAGAATTTCTTGATCCGGCTAACGTCCGCGTTTATATGACGCAGGAAAGCCAAACAAAAAATAAAAATATAAAAAAAATAACAACAAAAAATAACAAAAAATTCTTTATGCCAAAATATAAATTCATTCAAGCAAAAATTGACGAGTTTGGTATTGATCTACCTAGTTTCGACGAAACAATTGACGAAATGAATAAAATCCAAATCGAACTATTAGCAGGAGACGACAATGAATAAAAAAATTTTTAACGAAATTAAAAATTTTAACGAAATTAAAAACAAGTTACAAAAATTGCTTGTCGGCGATTTGTTTATTGAATTAGAGAATAAAACGGCAACGTTTAATGAAAACGACGCCGGCGCTAATTTGAAAGAAGTAAAAATTATCAACGTGCCGTCCGATTCAATTATTATTAAAATTGATTACGGGCGGGCGTATAACAATATTTTTCGTAGCGAAAATGGACAATTAAAACGATGCGATTATTTGCTTATCGTAAATGACAACGATAAAAAAATCTTATTATTTATCGAAATAAAATCTGAAACAATTAAACAAGAAGAAATCGTTCAAAAATTTCGCGCGTCGGAATGTTTATTTGATTATATTGTATCAATGTTAAGGCGTTTTTATGAGATAGATTTTAAAATAGACGAGTGTAAAAAAAGATTTATAACTTTTCAAAAAAAACGTATCGACAAAAAAAGAGTTCGTCCTGTTCGATATGGTTCCGCACCAGAAGATTATCTAGCCATTAATTTCGATCCAAACAAACCGCCAAAGCTAAAAACTTTATTTTGAACGACGACTAATTGTCGCGTTAAATTTGACGGCGTTAAAGAGATTTAATTTTGGCAGTTTAGAAAAGCAATAAACATGAATGTTTTTCCCATTCTTTTAATTGTGCGAATAATTGCGTTTCTTTGAAAATATCCAAAGTAAATAATAAACATAAATCATGATGTAATTTTTTATCGTTGATAAAATCTTGAACGCTCATGTTATTTTTCATATTATGTTTCCTCCTAAATCGATTATGTTTTCCCAGTTGTCATTGACAATTTGCGGCGAATGCGTAGCGACTAATACTGAAATTTTGCGTAGTTTAATAATCCTCAACATATCAGCAAGAAACGCCTTTTGCCAGACAATATGCAACGAAATCTCCGGCTCGTCTATCAATACCAACGTATCGCTAGCCGCTTGAAAAAGTAAATCAAAAAGTAAAACAATTTCATGTTGTTCTCCCGATGATAAATCTGAAAGTTCAAGTAAATCGCCGTTATCCGCAATAAATTTTAACCCGCATTTTGCCGCAAGGCAAACAAAAAGGCGCTTGAGATCAAAACCTCGCTCATTAGCGGTTGAGTACAACCGCGTGCAGGCGAGACGCCCGCGATCCTGGGATACAGGCGTTCCGCCTGCGAATCTGACGAAACACCAGGCGAAATGTTTGCGATCTTGAAATGTTTGCGATCCTGAAATGCCTGCGATCTTGAAATGCAGGTGTGACCAACGGATCGCGGGCGTCTCGCCTGCATTTTGCCGCAAGGCAAACAAAAAGGCGGTTGAGATTTTAACCTCTCTCATTGGCGGTTGAGTACAACCGCATGCAGGCGAGACGCCCGCGATCCTGGGATGCAGGCGTTCCGCCTGCAAATCTGACGAAACACCAGGCGAAATGTTTGCGATCCTGAAATGCAGGCGAGACCAACGGATCGCGGATGTCTCGTCTGCGATCATTTTGACGATTTTTTGTTTATTGTTGTTTTGATCTGGTTGTATTGGTTGTATTGATAAATTGGTTAAGTTTTTTTAATAAGCGTTTTTTGGCATGTTTGATCTATTGCTTTTTTGCAAATATATTCTATTATATTTCGCTCGTATCTGTTTTGGGCAATTGATAATACTCAAGCCAGATTAACTAGATGAAAATAAACTTAGTTTGCACAAATTTGAAATCGTATTGAAATCGTAACCGATTAAAATCAAAATATTGCGCAGGCAGTTTATAAACTTAACCCAAAATTTTTAACTAAACTTAAAATTAACGCTAGATAAAATCATGAACTTACTAAAAGGCATCCAGACAAAATTGTTGCTTCTGGTTATTATAATGACAACTTTACTTATTGGTATAACAACAGTTACCAGTATCATAGAGTTCAAGAAATTTGTAGAAGAATCCGTAAACAAAGAAATGAATACGGTTCAACGCGATCTCAAAAACGAAATCGAAATGCTACGCAGTCTGACATTGGAACAGACGAAAGCAATCTCATACATGGAAATAATGAGAAACGCCGTCAAAAAAAGAGACCGCGAAGCAATTTTCAAAATTTTTGACGATTACAAATCATCAAAGAAATGCGAATTTTTCACCATCATCGACCCCGACGGAAAAGTATTAGTACGAACCGCAAACCGAACTAAATTCGGCGACGTACTCGGTAAATCTGAAAGCGTAAAAATCGCATTAGAAGAAAAAATTGCAGGCGTATATTTTGAAAGCACAAAAACTATACCATTGTCAATTCGCGGCACCGCCCCAATATTCGACGGCGACGGAACTTTTCTCGGCGTAATTTCAAGCGGATTTAGACTCGATACCGAAGAATGGGTTACGCAAATAAAACAAACGCTCGGCGCCGAAAGCGCCACTATCATCGGCGAAAAATGGCAAATAACAACAATGATACAACCCGATGACAAAACCGAAAACGAAACAAACGACGCAACCAAAAAAGAAGAAAAAGAAATAAACATCAAAAACTCAACAAAATCAGAAGACCAATATAAAGAAATTATTGAAACATTATTTACAAACAAAAAAGAATACATAGGCGAATCAGTCGTACTAGGTCAAAAAATGAAAGTCTGCTACTTGCCCGTCCTGACAAATAGCAAAAACGTACTAGGCTCAATCATGGTCGGTTTGCCGCTAAAAGCATACGAAGATACCATCAAACGAAATCTAGTTAATACGTTGATTATAGTTGTTGTAGGTTTGGCAATATTTATTTTGTCGCTTGTGATACTTTTACGGCGTATCGTAGGACCAATACGGCGCATGACAATAGCGGCAAACGAATTAGCAGGCGGAGGTTTAGACATCGATTTGGAAGTAAATACAGGCGACGAATTAGAAGTGTTGTCGAACTCGTTCAAAGAAGTAGCATTGTCGCTCAAAGAGAAAACCGAAGTCGCATTGAATATTTCCAAAGGCGACCTTCGCGTATGGGTTCCGTTAAAATCTGAAAATGATACGTTAGGCAAAGCGTTGATTGAGATGCGGTACGGTTTTTATGATTCGATTAAGGACTTGAAGGCGCTCGCTAGCGCCGTTGCAAATGAAGGCGATAATTTGACAATGACAAACGGACGTTTAGTCGCAAACATAAACGAAAGCGCCTCGCAACTACAAGACGTCGCTTCTTCTATCGACCAATTGAACACGCAAACGAAAGAAAATGCAGGCAATGCACGCGAAGCGGAATCGTTGGCGGTAAAGGCTCACAGCGATACGACGGAAGGACAACAAAGAATGAACCGAATGGTCGACTCGATGAATGCTATTACAAAAAGTTCAGAAGAGATCAAAAAAATCATTCGCGTAATTGACGATATTGCATTCCAGACAAATTTACTCGCATTAAACGCCGCCGTCGAAGCCGCAAGAGCAGGACAACACGGAAAAGGTTTTGCCGTCGTCGCAGAAGAAGTAAGAAGTTTAGCCGCAAGAAGCGCAAAAGCCGCAAAAGAAACAGCAGGACTAATTGAGGAATCAATTCATCAAGTAGAATTAGGAAGCCATGTAGCAAATGAAACCTCCGAATCATTAAACTCAATCGCAACACAAGTCGCAAGAGTAAATGAAATCATCGCAAAAATTAGCCATGAAACAGAAGCGCAAACGGAAAGTTTGAACGCCGTGAATACTTCAGTATCGCGATTAAGCAATACCGCAAATGAAAACAAAGTTACAGTAATGGAATCCGCCGACGCAGTTACGACAGTTTCAAACACCGCGCAACAATTAGACGGCATCACAAATCATTTCCAAGTAAACGAAGGCGGAAAAGTTGCAAAACCCGAAGGAAAAAATATCGGATACATACCGCCAAGCAAATCATAATTCCAACTCGACTAAGTTCATGCTCAATCCTTTTAATCTGCTAATCCGTGAATCGTTTTTAAAAACAATCCACAGATTACGCAGATTAGAAGGATTTTTTTTAGAGACAAGCGAGACATGATGGACAAATTTTTGGAGTAAACGTTCACGGAAATTTAAGCGATAGATTTTAAACTATTCGTACTTGAGTTTGCGTTTACCTTCGCCTGCCTAGCTTTCGGACGGCAGGCTTTGACGCTTTTAAATCGCTGAATTTCAAGTACGAACTGTATAGAGGTTAGGAATAGGAGATAGAGAGTAGTTTTTTAGAAAACTAGATAACAGTTTTTTGTTATAAAAAAATTGTCCCCCTTGTTCCTAAAAAAATTGCCAAAACGTAATTTAATAAACAAATTTCCGTGAACGATTATTTTTTTTGTTACGAAAATAATTTAAAAAATATTTTCTTCAACGGTATCGAGGTATTCGCTGAACCAGAGGGCGCCTAGCGGTATTCCTTCGGCGACCATGTTTCGTACAATTGTGTCTTCGCTTGCGCGTCTTACTGTTGCGAAACCGTCTTTGTCTTTTTCCAAAATCCAAACTTCTTCCGGTTTCAAAGCGTCGACTAGATACGGTTGATGCGTGGTGATGAAAAATTGCGAGCCGTTTCCTTGTTGATCGCAATGTTTTCTTATTTCGTCGATGAAAGCGGCAAGCAATTTATGATAAAGTCCGTTTTCAGGTTCTTCAAAACAAATAAACGGCGCCGGCGCCGGATCGCACAAAATCAACATATACGCAACCAATTTTAACATGCCGTCTGACATCTGCGATAAATAAAACGGTCGCTCGCCGTCCGATTCAAAAAAACGCAACAACAAACGCCCGTCTTCCGTTGACTTCGTTTCAATTTGCGTAATACCAATCGCAGGTTTAAGTATGTTTTTTAGCAAATTATCTAATCGTTCTTTGTGCTCGTTTTCCCAATATTGAACGACGTTTACAAGATTATTTCCGTAAGAATTAAGACGGCGTTGCGAACCTGGCGTCTGCGTCGTTCTTGCGGCGTCCGGCTTGAAATAACACAAATACCAACTATCCAAAAATTGACGAAACTTGACTATATCAGGAAACTGATTCAAATTGCCCAAAGTAGAAAGCACAAGACGACGCGAGTCCGCTAACTTAATATCGCTGACCGATTCAGAATCGGCGCGAACAACTTTACCTTCGCCGTTGCTGGTGAAAAAATTCATCGACGTGGAATTATTGAAGTCTGAATTGACGTGCGACAACGTTTCGGCATAAACGTATGGGATATTATATTTGTCAGCGGCAATACAAAGCGTGTAAAGAATATTGTCGTATAAAATTTGAAATTCGAGTTTATGGTTTTCGTGTTGATTTGATCTAGTTGAAATCACGTTGTTAAAACCGCCGCGCAACGCGCAAGCATGCTCCGCATCGCCGCGCAAACAATCGCCAATAAAACTTAACGCATCGCAAAGCGTGCTTTTGCCGTAACCGTTGCGACCAATCACAACCGTCAAAGGCGTAAGAGGATCGCCGGTGTGAAACGGTTGTTGAGAATCGTTATTGCCGCTAGGCGACGGCGTAACCATGCCAAGTGAAACATCACGCAAAACACGATAATTCTTAACGCCTAGTCCACGAATATATTTCATCAATTTATAAATCAAATGGTTTAGGAAATAGCGAGTAGTTTTTTAGAAAACTAGATAACAGTTTTTGGTTATAAAAAAATTGTCCCACTTGTCCCTAAAAATAATCTTTTTAATCTGTCTAATCTGTGGACAAAAAAATTGATCCACAGATTACGCAGATTAGAAGGATTATTTTAAATTCAAAATTAAAATCTTTAATTCCGTATTCCGTATTCCGCATTAAAAAAAGTTATTTATTATTTGGTTATTTTGAAATTTTCGCAGATGAACAGGTATGCTAAAATACCTGCGGCGACAAGTCCGGCGCTTACTAATATTTCGTAGATAGTCGGATAATAAAATGAGCCTGTTTCGCGCATCATTCCAATTACAACTACATTCAATCTGTTAAGCAAAACTCCGAAGCTTGCGCAAGCGCCATACGCAATTAACCACGACCTGTAACTCGATAACGGCGAAAAAATAATCACTAGCGGAATTACAAGACCAATCACTATCTCCGCCCCAAACGCAATACTTTCATAACTGCCGTTAAAGGCTAGTCCGATAGTATTGAAATAAATTAAATCGGCAATTCGCAACGTCAGATAAATTAACATTACAACTCCGCCAATTCGCGCCAAACTACGCAATACGTCAATTTTGACCTCATGCCCTAATGCTTTTGCGCTAATTGCCGTCTCAAGCATTACCATTGCCGGACCAACATAAAACGACGATAACAGGAAAAATACAAATATTATTGGACTCCACCACAGCGAATTCAAACGCCCGTCCATCAATAAATATAAACCGCCAAGAGAAGCCTGATGCATCATCGGTATCGCAACGCCGATTATTACTAACGCCGGTAATATTCCCGCAAAAAATTTGTGAAAGCCAATAAAAATACGCTCCGTCAAAACTTCGCAAAATTCAAAAACTTGAATTGCCGTGTAAATCGATATACACCAAAATACCTCAAATAAAATAGACTCATGACCCCAAAATATAAAAGGACGCCAAAAATTCCACCAACGACCTATGTCAAGAAATAAACCAGCCATCACAAGCAAATACCCAAGCAACGAAGTCAACATTGCGCCGCGCACCACTGGACGAAAACGATCTATATGCAATACGTGAACTAACAACGCAGTACCATAACCGCCGCCTGCCAACGCCACGCCGCACATCACGTCAAAACCTATCCATAAACCCCAAGGCCAATCATCGTTCAAATTCGTAACAGCATGAAGACCGAATATAAAACGTACCGCAATTATGCAAATCGCACACAACGTTAATAGGAACAATATCACGCGCATTAACGTTATCTTAAACTTAAATGAAAAATCACCCGCCAACATCTCCATCTCTTTCTCCTTTAATCGCCTATTGCTATAGGCAAGTTCTAAAAACTCATTTGTTCAGCATTACGGTTTACGACATCAATAAATTTTAATATTTCGCACGTCTAAAATAAACATATTGTAGGCTTTATGAATTATTAAAATTTATTGGTAGCATAAACTCCATTGCGCCGTTTCGGCGCCGTGTTTGATTTTTTTAGCCGTTCACGAAAATTT
>JAISLW010000210.1 GCA_031277105.1 Planctomycetaceae bacterium
TGTAAAGTAATAAAATTTATCGATGTCGTAAACTCTACTGCGGCGTTTCGGCGAAACGCCGCCTACCTGAACAAATGAATTTTTAGAGACGCCCTAATGTTAAAGAAACGACTATTCAGTTGAATTTTTATTTGTAATTTATTTTCTGCAACCTAATTTTTACCTAATTTTTCTTTACAAAACAACCTCAGTAGAAAAATTATAAAATAAACAACAACCTCATTACCTCATTAAAAAATTAGGTAATAAGGTTTGGTTTGTGGGGGTTTTGTTGCTACTGAGGTTGTTAAGTTAAGAAAAATTAGGTTAAAATTAGGTTAGGTTATAAAATAAATATTTTAAACCTTTCACGAGATTTTAGAAGCGTAGAGTTTTAGGGGATAGAGAATAGATTTATTGTAACAATAAATATTTGTCCCGCTAGGGACAACATGTTGGTAGAAAAAATGATCCGAATTTTTAGCGTCCCGTTAAGGACGCAATGAGGGTTAATGTTGTATTTACATGTTGTCCCTAGCGGGACAAATATATTTTTGACCTTGCTTTTCTACCAACATGTTGTCCCTAGCGGGACAGATGAGACAAATATTTATTGTTACAATAAATCTATCCTCTACATCCTATCCTCTACACCCTAATCCCTATCCCCTCTAACTTTACGCTTCTAAAATTTCGTGAACGGTTACCTATTTTTTAAACCAGTTGAAAAATTTACCTTTGGCGGAGTTATTGTATTCTTTTCTTATATTTGACGATTCTACGATTTCTTGCCATGTTTTTGTGTCAATTAGACGTAATGTTAATTTATATTCGCGTTGCATATCTTTATTTGCTTCAGTTGTTCCCGATGTGATTTCTGAAAAAAGAATATAATCGACCGGCGTTCCATTTTTGCCCATTGCCGAAATGAAATTTTGCATGTTATGCTCTGCGAAAAGATCGTCCGGTCGCAAACTAATATTATGTAAAATTGCATTTACCGCATGATCGCTGACTATCGCAAATTGATCCGACTTCGTAATTTTTTCATTTATTGAATTGCGTAAATGGTCTCTGAAATCGCCTAACTCTTCCGTACTACGATTCTCTATTCCCGCAAAATAAACGTTCAACTTTGAATACGGCATATTCGGATTATAACCCGTCAACCTAACGCTATTATTCGCCGCTACACGCCCGATTAACTTGTCAACCGTCGCATAAACAATCGGATTATAAACTTCGCTGCCCGCCTTATTACTGCCGACCATACTCTCCTCGCCACGATGCATTACCCGCGCCTTCGTTCCCAAACAACCAGAAACAAAAACACAAAATACATTCGCCAAAAAACAATAAAAACAAAATCGTAATAAATTTTTCCGTAATCGCATTGGATTAAATATTAAGTTAAATTTTTTAAAATTGTTCGCACTCTAATTTACATTTACCGCCGCCTGTATAACTTTCGAACGGCAAATTTTTACGCTTTTACATCAACGAATTTCAAGTACGAACACTATAAGTTACATTCGGAACAAAAGGACATGATGGATAAAAGGGACAATTTTTTTGTAACAAAAAATCTGTTCTCTAACTTTCTAAAAAACTACTCCCTACCCCCTATACCATAACCTCTAAAACCTATCGTTTAAATTTTCGTGAACTGTTACAAAAATTTTATTCTTGTAATCCTCTTGTTTCTACAAATGTTGCTAATTCGTTTAGTTCTGGCAAGATATTTTTTATGTTGTTTTGATTTATTGTTGCGATGAAGTTTCTGTTGATTCTATTTTTTTTGTGTAGTCTTATTAATCTTGCTAGTTCGTGTTGTATATTTTGGTTTGCGATTTCTAGGTTTTCGAGTACGAGTACGGTTGGGCGTTTCGGCGTATCGTCTTCTAATATCATATCGCAAAGGCGTTGCCACACGATGGCGCGGTCAATAAAAGGCGACGCCGCATGCGGGTTATGTTGCAAAATTATCGGCAGTTCTATCCTGTAAGGACGATTCGCCAATACCTCAACCATTATCGAATACAATCTTCGCGATAACGTACTATCAACTAAATCATTCGCATCAATATGAATATATTGCCCGTTCTCCGCCGTTATCATGCCGTAAATTAAATCAATAAAATTATCCTGTAAACCCATAGCGTCCGTACAATTATCCCGCACAATAATATGGAATTGCGTATTAACGCCGCTAATCCAATCCTTAATATTGGTTTGCGTAATAACGGATAATTCTTGACAATCCGCATGACAATTTTGTTGAAATATTATTGACATTGATCGAAAACAAAAAAATTTAAACCCTCGCACATAAATTTATAGCAAAACATCACTGCCGCCTGTTTAGCAAATAGGTATCTAAAAATTCATTTTTAAAGACGCCCATATCATTAAAGGCGGGGGAGTTTACCAAAAAATTAGAAATCAGGAAAGACCAATTTTAAGATTTTTTTAATTTTATTAAAAAAATCCGTAACCATTCACGAAATTTTAAACAATTGGTTTTAAAAAGTAGAGAGTAGCGGGTAACGGAATAGGGAACTGTTTTTTAGAAATTTAGAGAACAGCTTTTGTGTACACAGTTTTTGGGTACAAAAAATTGTCCCACTTGTCCCTCAAAATTTTTCAAATCGTAAGGGTATCCCTAAAAATTCATTTGTCTAGGTAGGCGGCGTTTCGCTCAGTGTTTAATTTTGGGCCGTATTACGGTTTATGACATCAATAAACTTTAATATTTTGCACGTCTAAAATAGACATATTTTAGGCTTTATGAATTATTAAAATTTATTGATGGTATAAACCGTAATGCGGCGTTTCGGCGAAACGCCGCCTACCTTAACAAATGAATTTTTAGAGACGCCCACGAGCATGTATATTAATCGTCGTCTGCGGGTTCTTGGAATAGCGTTTCTAAAATTCTTGTGTTTCTTTCCATTGTTAAAATTACGCGTTGTACTTCGACGCCGTCGCTGCCTTCGGCTTCAATAGGAAATACGTGGCGTTTTTCAGGAATTGAAAAACGTACAGAAAACGTTCCATCTGAATTTATTGTAATTGGCTCATTTTTAACCGTAACTTGCACGCTTGGATCAGTTTTGCCATGAATAATAATGTCAACATCGACATTAAAATCAAAATTTCGCTTTGTTTTTTCGCTTATACTTTTTTGATGCGAGCTTCTATATCTTGAGATGAGCGGTTGCGACATCGGTCTGTTTAAATGTTTTTCTAAAACGCGTTTTAAATCTGCATTATTCGCATCGTTTGAACTCAATTTATAAATTCTTGCTAAATTTTCGTCTATTTCGCGCCAGTTGTCGTCTAATTTATCCAAGTCGTCGACAATTTGTCTCGGCGGCGTTTCTACCGTATTACTTGAGACTAGCAGATGGAATTTTTTCTCCCGCGATAAATAACCTAACTCCGCTTGATAAACCGACGGCGGATCCGTAACGTCAATATACCAATGCCTAACTCCGCCGTGAACCCTTATCTCACGAAATAACCGTCGCCGCTCTAACGACGCTTCCGACTCCACTCTATAAATTCGCAACACCGGCATCGCCGTAAACCAATAATGACCCATCGTAACTTTTATACGCTCTATCGTCCGACTACTCAATTGCCAAAAAGCATGAAGCCAAAAAGGTCCCCGAACCGTCAACGCAAGTTGATCCTCCTTAATCAACGTGTCCGAAGAACCCAAATCCCTACTCAACCGCGAACGCTCCGAAACCAACGCCGCCGAACTATCCGTCCTTATCAAATCTGTATCCGAACTGGCAAGTTTACGCGGCGCTTCCTTACGACGATCCCGCAACAATGCACTCGTTTTATCCAATTTAGCGTCGGGCGATTTAGGCAATCGCCGCTTGCCGTCAAGAACCGCCGCCGCCGAAATTGACGGCGTTGATGAAATTAAAACAGGAACTTCCTTTTCCTTTTCCTTTTCCTTCAACTTCGCCTTATCGCTAGGTTTCGTTTTCGGCGCCGCAGCAATAGCAGTAGTAACCGCAGACGCAGGTTTAGCTAAATTCGGTTTAACCGGATTAGTTTTGTTGTTTGGATTCGGCTTGTTTGGATTCGGATTCGGCTTGTTTAAATTTGACTTGTCCGAATTAGTTTTGGTCAAACTCGACTTAACTGAATTTGTTTTAGCGGCGTCGGATTTGGTCAAATTTGACTTAACCTGACTCGGTTTAGATGAACTCGGTTTAGCGGAACTCGGTTTGGATTGAGTTGACTTGTTCAAATTAAATTCAGCGGGTTTTGACGAGTTCAAAATTTGCTTGAGTTGTTCGCCTCCGCTTTTTGTCCTAGACTTTGCAATAATTGAACGGATCACCTCGTCCTTACGCATCTCATGCCAACCCGAAATAGAAAGCGTTTTCGCTATCGAGCCGAGTTGTTTTGCCGTAAAAATATTTAGTTCTGCTGATGTTGCCATGTTGTACTCCCTAATTTATATTGTTCAAAATGTTAAGGGTTAATTACGCAAATTCACGCCGCAAATCTAATTTCATAAAACGTTAAATTAAGATTCCAACGAAAAATATTTTGCGTAAACTAAATTAAAAAACTTCCTCTGTGTTCTCTGTGGTTAATAAAAATAAATTTGTGGTTTTTAGAAGTTAGCAATAGGGTATCTTTAAATCAAAAAATTACCGGAATTTTTTTGATAATATATTCTATAATAAAATAATATTAAAAATGCGTAGTTTGAATAAAATATGAAATTGACGCGGATTTAATTGTTTGAAAAAAATATCTGGAATATAAGTTTTAGATAAAATCTAACCACTTCCTTCCCCAGACTGCGTTATTCTACCAAATTATAATATAAAAATCAACTACCCCGCTTAAAATTGTGAATAAATTTAATATTTTATCAAAAATTTGTTTGACGTTAAATTTGTATATTTATATTATCAATAGATTTATATTCTTGATATTTATTTTTTTGTCAAATTGAAACGTATATTATTTGTAATTGATTGTTTGTTGGATATTTGAATTATAACATATTGATATAATTAGAATTAGCATTTATAATGCAGGTTTTAGTAAAATAGAAAAGATGCTTAAAAAAATTTATTTATAATGATTAGCAAAATCAGAATAAATAGAATAATTACACAAAAATTATCAAAAAAGCAAAAAAAATAGTGTGGGATACTTTACATTTGTTAAATTAGGCGATATAATCATAACAGTCTTGAAACAGTTACTTCATACTTTGTATTCAATTTATTTTATGTGTATTGTGCATAGGCTGAATTTTAACAGGTATATTTTATTTAAGCGTAAAACTTCACTAAACCGATACAATCGTTACAGACTATATAATTGGTTTGCCGATAATATTTGCACGTAATATTAGTTCAACGTTTGCTAGCGGCGTAAATGTGAAGCGTTAAATATTAGGTATTTTGGGACTTTTACCGTAACTTTCAGGACGGATCGTGCGTATAAATGGATTTTATTGATTACACTTCACAAACAGTTTACCGGCTTTAAAAACCGGTGTAGGAGGAACAAATGAAAATCAAGTTTATGGGAGCTATCCTTTTCGCACTGGCTCTCTGTTTATTAGGCGTCTTTGTACAATCTGCTGAAGCGGGTTATTGCGGAGTTGGCGCCGATCGTGCGAATTACGTTGGTAACTTGCCGAATGATGGCGGCGTCGCGTTTAGGACTTTTCGCAAAGTCGAGTACGAGACGAAATTGACGACATGTTACAGGACTGTTTACGACAAAGTGCCGGTTACTCGTAAAGTCCAATTTTATCAGTACGTGCCGGAAGTACGAACTGAAAAAATTAAATACACGGTAATAAAACCAGTTTACGAAGAAAAAACTCGCAAAGTCTCTTATAACGTAGTGAAGCCTGTATGGGAAACCAAAACGGCAGAAGTTCCTTATATAGAGTACAAGCCGGTTTTTGAAAAGAAAGTCCGAAAATGGATCGAACTAAAACGCGAATACGCCCAAAAAAGCAAAGAAGTAAATTACTTTGTCAATAAACCGGTTTGGGAAGACAGACAACATGAATACGTCGTATTAAAACCGTCGTTTGAAGTAC
The DNA here is from genome assembly GCA_031277105.1 of Planctomycetaceae bacterium. GTDB lineage: Bacteria > Planctomycetota > Planctomycetia > Pirellulales > Thermoguttaceae > WRKP01. Next base: position 6,080 of record JAISLW010000210.1, read on the forward strand.
GGACTAAAGAAGTCCCGTATATTACTTATAAGCCGGTTTTCGAGAAAAAAGTACGCAATTGGATCGAACTAAAACGAGTTTACGAACCGCGAACTAAAGAAGTAAGTTATTACGTAACGAAACCTGTATTTGAAGAAAGACAGCGCGAAGTTACAAATCTTAAACCTGTTTACGAGCAAAAAAACCGCGAAGTTTCATACGTAACTTATAAACCGGTTTACGAACGTAAAACGCGTAATTGGACTGAATTTAAACCCGTTTATGAAACGCGGACTAAAGAAGTAAATTACGTTACGGTAAAACGTATTTGGGAAGAAAAACAACAGAATTACACCGTTGTAAAACCCGTTTACGAAACGAAAGAAGAAGAAGTTTCCTATCTCGTCAACAAACCTGTTTACGAAGAACGCGAACAACAATACGTCGAAAATAAACGAGTTTACGAAACGCGAAGTAAGGACGTAAATTACTACGTCGCTAAACCTGTAATCGAAGAAAAACAACGCGAAATTACAACGATAAAACCGGTTTATGAAACGAAGAGTAAAGAAGTTTCTTATGTTGTTGTCAAGGCTGTTCCTTATCAGAAAAAGATACAGGTTGCGGGCGGACGATGGGAAATTAAGAGTTACGAAGTTCCGGGGCAGACGGTTATCAAATATACTCCTGTAACAGAGAAAAATGCGGAAGGCAAGGAAATCGTGCGAGTTAAGCCGGTTACGACGCAATGCCCGCCGGTTAAATGTTTCAAGAGAGTTTGGATTCCAGAGGTCAATGAAAAAGAAATTACCGCTATCAGATACGAGCCGGAAGTTCGTACAAAAACGGTTAATTATTTGTCTTGCAAACTTGTACCCGAAACGAAAACGCAAACTTACAACGTTTGCCGTTTTGTGCCGGAACAGAAAACGAAAACTGTAAATTACGTCGTTTGTAAACTTGTACCGGAAACGAAAACTCGCAAATATACAGTTTGCAAATTGATTCCCGAAACTCGGACTAAAACTGTGAACCGCGTTTATTGCAAGTTGACGACTGAAACGAAGACGCGGACTTACAACGTTTGCAGTCTTGTGCCGGAACAGAAAACGAAAACTGTAAATTACGTCGTTTGTAAACTCGTGCCGGAACAGAAAAGCGAAGAATATACGGTTTGCCGTCAAGTTCCTGAAGTCAAAACGAAAACGGTAAATTACGTAGAACGTAAACTAATTCCTGAAACAAAAATTCAGAAATATACGGTTTGCCGTCTTGTGCCGGAACAGAAAACGAAAACTGTAAATTACGTCGTTTGCAAACTTGTGCCGGAAGAGAAGAGCGAAGAATATACGGTTTGCCGTCAAGTTCCTGAACAGAAGGTTAAAACGGTAAGTTATCAAGTGTGCAAGTTGACGCCGGAGACGAAGGTTCACAATTACAAAGTGTGCCGTTTTGTGCCGGAACAGAAAACGAAAACTGTAAATTACGTCGTTTGCAAACTTGTGCCGGAAGAGAAAAGCGAAGAATATACGGTTTGCCGTCAAGTTCCTGAACAGAAGGTTAAAACGGTAAGTTATCAAGTGTGCAAGTTGACGCCGGAGACGAAGGTTCACAATTACAAAGTTTGCCGTCTTGTGCCGGAACAGAAAACGAAAACTGTGAATTACGTCGTTTGCAAACTTGTGCCGGAAGAGAAAAGCGAAGAATACACGGTCTGCCGTCAAGTCCCCGAACAAAAAGTAAAAACGGTGCAATATCAAGTTTGCCGTAATGAAATTGAGACGGTTGAGAAAACGGTTCCGTATCGCGTTTGTCGATTAGCGTCTGAAGAGAAAGAAACGGATCGGCATTATGTAACTTTGAAGCCGGAACAAGTTGAAAGAACCGTTTTAGGTTATAAACTTGAACCGCGAAAGGTTTCGTATGTTGTACCGCAAAAAGTGCCAAACGTAACGATTTATCAAATTCCAGTACCGGTAAATGGACAAGGGTTTTTTAACCGTTATGATTATTCGCCAAGAGCGCTGTAAAATTTGTTGAATTACTATTACGCTTAATTTTTCGCAAAAAATACGAAAATGAAACAGGCGAAAGTAAACGCAAATTAAAGTGCAAACGGTTTAAAATTGTAATTCCAGAGGCGCCGGACAAAAAATTTGTTTCGGATAATGTAACAAAAGCCGGAGAAGTTCAAAAAAACTTCTCCGGTTTTTTTTAATTTTATAACGCAAAGATTTGGCAACCGTTCTCGAAAATTTAAGCAAAAGATTTTTAGGGAGTATGGTGTAGGGGGACAATTTTTGTAACAATAAATATTTGTCCCGTTAGGGACAACATGTTGGTAGAAAAAATGATACAAATTTTTAGCGTCCCGTTAAGGACGCAATGAGGGTTAATGTTGTATTTACATGTTGTCCCTAGCGGGACAAATATATTTTTGACCTTGTGTTTCTACCAACATGTTGTCCCTAGCGGGACAATATTTATTGTTACAAAAAATCGTTTGCTGGATCGCGGACGTCTCGCCTGCATTTCGGATCGCAAACATTTCGCCTGGTGTTCCTTCAGATTCGCAGGCGGAACGCCTGCATCCCAGGATCGCAGGCGTCTCGCCTGCATGCGGTTGTACTCAACCGCCAATGAACGAAGTTTAATATCGCAACCGCCTTTTTGTTTGCCTATCGGCAAAGTGCAGGCGAGACGCCCGCGATCCGTTGGTCTGTGAATCGCTTTAAAAACGATTCACAGATTACGTATATTAAAAAGATTATTTTAAATTTGAAATCAAAATCTTTAATTCCGAAATTTTTTTAAAAAACGCTTACCTGCACAAATGAATTTTTTAGAAATGTCCGCGAGTAATATAGAAGTTCTCGATTTGTGGATTTAGATGAATTTTGCGGTGATTGAATTTTTATTTTTTGCGATTTGTTTTGGCGTTCCTGTTGCGACGATTTTTCCGCCGTTTACGCCTCCGCCAGGTCCTAGATCAATAATCCAATCTGCCGCCCTTATTACGTCTAAATTATGCTCGACAACAATCACACTCGCCCCACAATCTACCAGCCCAAAAAGAATCTCCAACAAACGCTTGACGTCATGTTTGTGCAACCCCAACGTCGGCTCGTCCAAAACATATAAATCAGTCCTACAATTCACAAAAACTTCATCAGATAAATTTACATCAGATAAATTTGTATTTGACAAATTAACGACGGCGCTGTTTGATAAATTTTTTGAAATTTTTTGCGCGGTTTGTTTACTTATATCTTGTTGATCTGATTTTCGATTTAACATATTAAATTCTGCTTTCGCTAATTCTGTTGCTAGTTTAAGTCGTTGCGCTTCGCCGCCTGATAGAGTTACGGCGGATTGTCCTAGTTTCAAATAACCCAAACCGATATTACACAAACTAACTAGAAATTTATTTATACGCGGCATGTTTTCAAAAAATACGGCGGCTTCCGCTATTGACATTTCTAGCGTTTCCGCAATTGAACGCCCTTTATAAAAAATTTCCAGCGTTTCATTATTGAACCTTTTGCCTTTGCAATCAGGACATGTTACGACCATATCGCCCAAAATTTTCATTTTTATTTTGATTGTGCCATAACCGTTACACCGCATACAACAACCGCCGCCTTTTTTGTAACGTTTATTCACGCCCGATTCATTGTCAATACCTTTCGCAATATTTTTAGTAATATTTTTTACGCCCGTTAAAAACCAACTCGCATCATAACCGCGTTGTCTTGCTTCTTTAGTTTTAGCAAAAAGTCTGCGGATTTCGTCAAATATTCCCGTATAAGTTGCCGGATTACTTCGCATCGAGCGCCCGATAGGCGACTGATCTACTTCTATCAACTTGCCAATATTTTCTGCGCCAAAAATTCCACAACATTTATCTGAAAATTTATCGCCTAACTTATAATCAAATTTATTGTCAAATTTATCATCAAATTTATCATCACTTTTTTTGTCAAATTTATTATCAGATTTATTATTTGTTTTTGCGTTTGCTAAATAGTTTCGTAAAATTGGCACGAGCGTTTCGCCGATTAGCGAGCTTTTTCCGCTTCCGCTTACGCCGGTTACGCAAATAAATTTTCCGAGTGGCAACGTTACGTCGATATTTTGTAGATTGTGCGTTTTAACTCCGGCAAGTTTAATTGCGTAATTCGGGTTAAGATTTTTATATTTTTTTTGCGGCGTAGGCATTGACAGATCGCCGTTGATGTATTTCATTGTCAAAGATTCATCGCAACAATTTTCTTTACAAATTGGCATAGCGTGGAAATTTTTTGAGCGTTTTACAATTTTCATTTCGCCTACAATTTTTCCTCCAAGTTCTCCCGCTCCTGTTCCCATATCAATAATTCTGTCGGCGGCAAACATTATGTCGTCGTCGTGTTCGACAATCAGCAATGAGTTTCCTTTTTTTTGTAAATTTTTTAGCGATTCGATTAGTCTGTTTGTATCTCTTGCGTGCAATCCTGCCGTTGGTTCGTCCAGCACGTAACAAACTCCTACCGTAGCGCCGCCGAGTGCGTTTGCCAGCCGGATGCGTTGCAATTCGCCGCCGCTAAGCGAGTCCGCCGCCCGATCAAGCGTAATATAATCTAATCCGTTTTGATTCATAAATTTTAACCGCAATAAAATCTGCTCAATCGCTAACTTAACAATTTCGCGTTTATCCGCCGGAATTTCAGCGCCGTCAAAAAATTCCAACGCTTCCGCAACCGTCATTGAACAAATTTCAAAAATATATTTTCCGCAAAATTTAACGTTGCGCGATTCTATTCCTAGACGTTTTCCGTTGCATTCGGGGCAAATTTTTTCGGATGTTGTGTTATCGGGATTTTTCGTTTCAATAATTCCTTTACCTTTGCAAAGCTTGCAAGCGCCGTAGGGCGAGTTGAAGCTGAAAGTTCGCGGTTCGATTTCGTTGTAATTGACGTTGCAAATCGGACAACTATGTAGAATGCTATAAGTTGTATCTTGCCATGTAGATACGGTTGCGTCAGGCGAGCCGGTTTTTTTTTCGTGCGTAATTATCACGACGCCGTTACCGTGTTTGAGCGCTAGTTGCAGTGATTCTGTTAGCCGCAATTCAATATCGTTTTTTAATATTAGTCTGTCAATGACTGCTTCGATAGTATGTTTTTGTTTGGGATTTATGTTGGGGAGGTCTTGAATATCATGGAAGTCGTTATTTATTCTGACGCGTGAAAATCCGGCTTTGGATATGTTTTGTAATAATTTTTTATGGTCGCCGTCGCAATTAGTAACTAGCGGGGCAAGAACGATGAATTTCGTGTTTTGCGGAAGGTTAAGAATTTGCGTAATAATTTGAGACGAAGATTGATTTTGGATAATACGGTTACATTTATAGCAATATACGATTCCGGCGCGGGCAAAAATCAGACGCAAGTAATCGTAAATTTCACTTAATGTAGCGACGTTATCGCGTTTATTTTTTATTTGTTTGTGTTGTGTAATTGCGATTGTCGGCGGCAAGCCTTTGATTGTATCAACGTCGGGACGCGGAAATTGCCGGATAAATTGACGTGAACGCAATGAGAGCGTTTCGATAAATTGGCGTTCTGATTCAGCGTGTATCGTATCGATTGCGAGCGAGCTCTTACCGCTGCCGCTAACGCCGGTCAATACCACAAATTCGCCGCGCGGTATCTTAAGCGAAATATTTTGCAAGTTATTCGTCCTAGCGCCATTGATCTCAATATAATTCATCAAAATAAATATAAGGTTCGTGTTTGAATTTTAACAAACAATATAAAAATAAATAACTAATTCGTGTAAATATTTTTTGATACAAAATCACGTTTCGCCACATCGGAGAAATTAGCATTAGCGTAAATCAAGTAATTATTGTAACAAAAATATAATATCAAATATCCAAAAATTAGAAAGATCAATTTGGTAAAATTATAGGGCAACATCTAATAACCGGTTTTTTATTTAAACGCAGAGTTCACAGAGAAAAAATTTTTAATTATTTTAGGGTATCTCTAAAAATTCATTTGTCCAGGTAGGCGGCGTTTCGCCCAGTGTTTAATTTTGGGCCGCATTACGTTTTTGGGCGCTAATAAACTTTAATACTTCACTAGGTCTAAAATAATTATATTTTAGACCTTGCGAATTATTAAAGTTTAATAATCGTTTCACACGTATTGCGACCCAAAAAATAAACACAGCGGCGAAACATCGCCTATCTTTTTACAAAAAAATGAATTTTTAGAATACCCATCTGTGCCTTTTAGAATCTTCATTTTTGTATATTTTGCAATTACCCCCTTATTCCAGAGAGTTGAAAATGGGGTAGAATATTGCCCTTATTTTAATGCGATTGCGTATCTCTAAAAATTCATTATTTTGCAAAAAACCGCAATGGAGTTTATGCTATCAATAAATTTTAATAATTCATAAAGCCTAAAATATATTTATTTTAGACGTATGAAATATTAAAGTTTATTGATGTCGTAAACCGTAATGCAACGTTTCGCCGAAACGCCGCCTATCTGGACAAATGAATTTTTAGAGACGCCCGTTTGTTAAAGAACGTATTAGAATTTTAGAGAGGCAGCAAATGATTGATCGTTTCTCTCAATAATGAATTTTTAGAGATACTCGATTTTGATTTACGAATTTGATCTATGAATTGTCAATTTTGTTTTTTACTGAAATTTTAACCATTAACTTTATTGGATAAAAAAAATTATGCAGGCTATAGTTTATCATGCTCCTGGCGATATACGCGTGGAGGAATTGCCTAAACCGGAATTGAAGGATGGCGAGCTTTTGGTACATGTTGATGCGTGTGCGGTTTGCGGTACGGATTTGAAGAGCAAACATCACGGCAACCCGCGTATCAAAGCGCCGCTAGTTATGGGACACGAGTTTACGGGACTAATAGAATCCGTCGCAAAAAATACAACCGGTAACTGGCAAATCGGCGACCGCATCGTAATGGCAACAAGTATTTCTTGCGGTAACTGTTTTTATTGCAAGTCTGGTTACCGGAATCTTTGTTCGCAACTTGCGCCGATGGGTTTTTCGTATCCTGGCGGCATGGCTGAATATGTTGCTATTCCGGCGCTGGCGTTGCAAGGCGGTCACGTCGTCAAAACGCCAAATTCAGTCGAGCCGCAATTTGCGGCGCTTGCGGAACCTACAAGTTGCGCCGTCAATTCCGTATCGCAATGTAACATTAAACAAGGCGATAGCGTTCTAATTATGGGCGCCGGTCCGATGGGGTTACTCAATGCGGTTGTTGCGAGAGCGTTTGGCGCGGGCAAATTGCTAATGTCGGAATTAAACGAATTGCGGCGTAATCAAGGTAAACAATTTGGCATAGACGTTCTTATTGATCCGGCAAAAGAGGACTTGGCCGAAATTGTGAAACGTGAAACAAACGGTATTGGCGTTGATGTTGTAATTGTTGCGGCGCCCGCCGCCAAACCGCAAGAGGAAGCGCTTTCGTTAGTGCGTAAACAAGGAACGGTCGTATTGTTTGCTTCATTGCCGGTCGGAAAAAGTAATCTTAATATTGACAGCCGTTTATTGCATTACGGAGAAATTCATTTAATCGGCTCAAGCGATTCTACTCCTGAACATGTAAAAAAAGCCGTAGAATTTATCGCACAAAAAAAAATCCCCGTCGAAAAAATCGCTTCGCATCTCTTGCCGCTAGACCAAATAGAAAAAGCATTCGAACTAATGCAAAGCGGCGAAGCGTTGAGAGTCGTTTTAATACCGCCAAAAAAATAACGAAACAATTCACGACTACGTTCCTGCAATTTCCCCTAAAAAAAATCCTTATAATCTGTGTAATCTGTGGACAAAAAAATTGATCCGCAGTTTACGCAGATTAAAAAGATTATTTTAAATTTGAAATAAAAATCTTTAATTCCGCATTCCGATATTTGACAAAAATAAACCAATTTAAAAAGAAATTTTTTCCCGAAATTATAATTAAAAATGAAAACGCTTATAATTGTTCGTCATGGTAATACATTTCGTGTTGGCGAGGAGTCGCGTCGTATTGGATGTTTTAGTGATTTTCCGTTGGTTGAATCTTCGCGTAGTATTACGGCAGCACGAATAATTAAGTCGCATCGTTTAGTTCCAGACAATGTAATTGCGGCGCCTCTTTTGCGGACAATGTTGACGGCGGAGTTGATAGTTCGCGAGCTTGGTTTAGATTGTCCTATTCATCTTGATTCAAATTTTCTTGAGATCGGCTATGGATTGGACGAAGGACGGACGGAATCAGAAGTAATACGACGTTTGGGGACTTTTTATCTTGGCGAGTCGGCGGCGCCGGACTTGATAATGCAACGCGGCAAGTTAGAAATTGAACGTTGGGATAACGACGGTATCGTTCCTGTCGGCTGGAAAGTAGATGTTGCGAAAATTATTGCAGTCTGGCGAAATTTAGCGGATAAAATAGAGGAAGGAACAACATCGCTAGTTGTGTCGTCAAACGGAATAATACGTTTTGCCCCACATATCCTGGAACAAAACGATTTGGAAATATTCAAAAAAAATCACAACCTAAAAGTTACAACAGCCGCCGTCAGCATACTCGTACAAAAAAATAATAAATGGAACATCACAGATTGGAACATAAAACCATCCGAAGAAAATATAATAGGGTATCTCTAAAAATTCATTTGTCCAGGTAAGCGGCTAAAAAAATTAAACACCGTGCCGAAACGCCGCATTACGGTTTACGACATCAATAAACTTTAATATTTCACACATCTAAAATAGGCATATTTTAGGCTTTATGAATTATTAAAATTTATTGATAGCATAAACTCCATTGCGGCGTTTCGGCACAGTGTTTAAATTTTTAGCCGCCTACCTGAACAAATGAGTTTTTAGAAACTCCCATTAACATCAACATTAACATTAACCTTAACAATAACTTTAACCCTAACATTAACCTTAAAATTTAAGGAGTACCAAAATGTACAAAAAGATATTTAACATTTACGATATTTGCCGTTTGTTTTCGGCGATATTATTTTTTGCGGTTCAATTGCTTTTTTTTGCGGTTGTAACTGTTTTTGCGTCCGATGCTGATTTAGTTGGCAGATGGTCTTTTGACGAGGTATCCGAGAATGTTATTCTCAATTCGGTCAATGAAAAGTTTAGCGCGATTTCACATCAGCCGGTTTCTCTTGTCGATGGCGTTCACGGCAAAGGAATAAATCTCAATGGGAGCAAAATTGAGATACCGGCTGATTTTCTTCCTTCCGGTTTAGAACAATTGACGTTTTCCGCTTGGATAGCGCCGCGTCGCCTTAACGGATTTCAACAAATATTCCGCAAAGAAGACGCTAGCGGTCCTGTTCAAAACCGTTTACTGTTCTCCTTCCAAAATTCAGGTAAATTTTTAACGCTCGGTCTCAACACCGGCGGCAATTACGCCGAATGCGACGCCTTGATAACGCCGGAAGAAATATTAGACGGCAAATGGCATCTCGTCGCCGGAACATTCGACGGAAAATTTATGCGCGTTTATCTTGACGGCAAAGAAATCGGAAACGTCGAAAGACAATCGTCAAAAATAAACACTTCCGCAGATTTCAGACCTCTGAAACATTATTGGCGATACGAATACGGCAACTGGAAAAACGTCGACGACGTTACAGTGAACGCTCCGGCTTACATCGGCTCCTTCAACGGAAATAACGAATTTTTTGACGGCAATTTAGATGATTTTAGATTTTATCGCAAAGCGTTGAGCAAACAGGAAATTATCGAACTTTACGGAACCGGAAAACAAATTCAATCAGACGCAATTAAAAACGCCGAAATTAAAGCCGCCAAATTATACGTCAAATCCGACTCATATCTGAAAACCCTAATCGCAACCAAAACCAAAATTGCACAAACTAAATTAGAACCGTTGACTCTTGTCGCCTTGCACCGGATTTTGCGCAACGATTATCCCGCCGAAGTCAACAATTCAATTGTCAAATATGAACGCAGCCCGATAGAATTAGCGACTTGGAATACAGACGATTTAATTAAACGAGCAACCGAACTTGAAACGGCGTATCTTGAATATTTACCGCTAACCGAAACGCAATGGCGGCTTTTGTCAGATAAAGAACGCAAAAAATGGAACCGCGTAAAATCAATTCACGAAGCCCTAAAAAACGAAAAATCTAAAACGCCAAATTACAACGCCAACGTTTTATTTGAAATCGTTTACGAAATGGAGAAAGAAATTGAGCAACGCCCGAAAGCACACGAAGCCGTCGCAGGATATATTACGCCGTCGACGCCGGAAGTTAAAAATAAAACAAAAGAAGAAGCACAAAATATAATCGAAGCCGAATGGCTGTTCCAATGCGATAACAAACCGACGATTGAACGCATCAAACAAGAAATTATTTGGACGCGAAAACTCGCCGAAAGAATCGAAAAACAATATCCAAATAATATAAATTTTGACGCAGAAAAAAAACAACTAGACGAATTAGAAGCAACGGCTAAATTAAAACAAAATTCAGATAACGACGCCGAACTATATTTTTCTGTACGAAAAATTAAACGAATAATAACGTTCAAAAATCCAGTAATCAATTTTAATTCGTTAATTTTTGTCGATAGCCCTCTTCCGCGCGGCAGCGAACCGCATCACGAAACGCGACATCGTTTAGGTTACATGGCAATTCCGGGCGGCAGGTTAATGAAGTTGGACGGTTTGAGTCCGGACGGTTTGCAAACGAAGTTAGCGCCAAAAGAGCCGTTGCATGGTTCTTTTTGGCGTCCTGATTTGTCTTACGACGCTAAACGCGTTTTAGTCAGTTTCAAACCGCACAACGAGAAAAATTTTCACATTTACGAAATCAATATCGACGGCTCAGGCGAAAGACAATTAACGGGCGGAATTTTCGACGACCTTGATCCGATTTATTTGCCGGACGGTAAAAACATAATGTTCCTAACTACGCGCGGGCATATTTATGTTCGTTGCATGCCGCCGACAAACGCTTTCGTGTTGGCGCGAATGCCGGTCGATACTAAACCTGGCGATAAAAATTTATACATCATTTCCCGCAACGGCGAACCCGAATACACGCCGTCCGTAACACACGACGGACGCATAATTTACACGCGTTGGGAATATACGGACAAACCGCTTTGGAGGGCGCAAAGTTTATGGACAATGAATACGGACGGAACGTTGGTGCAGACGTTTTGGGGCAACCAGTCTGTTTGGCCCGATCTCTTAAAAGATGCGCGTCAAATTCCAGGCAGCGAGCGGATAATGTTTACGGGTTCGGCGCATCATAATTGGTTTAACGGAAGTATTGGAATAATTGACCCGTCGAAAGGATTCAATTTCCCCGACGGTTTGACGAAAGTTACGCAAGAAGTAATTTGGCCCGAATGCGGCAACGGTCCTGTTGATCCGAAGGAGACGGACGAATATCATGTTGCGGGCAAGTATAATCATTATTATTCGCCTTATCCGTTAAGCGAGACGGATTTTCTTGTTTCGGCGCAACGTAATTTTCGCGGCAATAAGTTTGTGCTTTTGTTGATGGATGTTAATGGCAATCGTGAGATTATATTTGAGGGCGAGCATAATATTTTCGATGCGCAACCTGTGAGAACGCGACCGATGCCGCCGGTATCTGCGGATAGAGTCAATTGGCCTACTTGGGAAAACAGAGACAAACCTGAAGCGGGAATCATTTACAGTAATAACGTATATGAAAATGCGCCGGAGAAGTTGCGAGACAAGGCTAAATATCTACGAATTTGGTCGATAGATCACAAAACGTACACGTATTGGGGCAAGCGTAATTATGTTTCGTCAGGTCCCGAAATATCTGCGAGTCAATCGGAAGGTATTAAAAAAATAATTGGAACGGTTCCAATTGAAGCCGACGGCAGCGTTAGTTTTGAAGCGCCATCTGGAATAGCGCTGCATTTTCAATTATTGGATGAGAATCAATTAGCGCTGCAAACGATGAAGAGTTTTACGGGCGTTTTGCCTGGTGAAATTCGCGGTTGTCTTGGTTGTCATGAATCGCATATTCGCACGCCGGTTACGAAGCAAACGGGCAAAGCGTTAAAAAAAGCGCCGTCAAAAATCAAGCCTGTTGATTGGGAAGATATTTCGGTAAGTTTTGAGCGTTATGTTCAACCGGCGCTGGATAAACATTGTGGGAAATGTCATCAAGACCCAAGTAATGAAGCGTATAAAAAATTCAACGCAACTTTGAGAGCGGGTTTTCTAGGATTCAAGGAGCCGTATATGACCTTGATGGGCAATCCGACTTGGGCGCGAAAATATAATTTACCGGACGGCGCGGGCGGATTGGGGTGGGCTGATACGATTATTGTCGAAGGTTATACGACGCTTGACCCGAAGGCATACGCAACTTTCCCGCCAATGGAAAGATTATCATACGTAAGCAGGCTGGTAAAAAGAATGAGTAACGGGGAACATCACAATGTAAAAGTTACGGGCGAGGATTTATTGCGTGTAATTTTGTGGGTTGACGCAATGGGACCGTATTATGGAACGGAGGAAGTAAGATGTATGGAAGACCCAATTTTTCAAGGCAAAGATTGGATATCGCAAACGCCAAGAATTAAAACGGCGCCAATCGTGCAAAGACCTGGACCTTTTGATCCGTTCCAAACAGACTCCGCATACGACAACCCAGACCCAAAAAATTACAACGCCCTCCCATACGGCGTTTTCAGAATTAAAAATTAAGTAACTGTTCAGAAAAATTTTTTTAGTAATATGCGTATTGGCAATTTTTAGGGACAAGAGAAACAAATGGAACAATGTTGTCTGAACTTTGATTTTTATGATTTGTGTGATTTTTATACTAATCACAAAAATCACACAAATCATAATTCAGACAACTTGCAGCCGAGCCTGTTGCGAACCTCAATTTTTTGTTACAAAAAATCGTCAGAAGGATCGCAGACGTCCCGCCTGCGATCCTGAAATGCAGACAAGACCAACGGATCGCGGGCGTCTCGCCTGCACTTTGCCGCAAGGCAAACAAAAAGGCGGTTGAGATATAAACCTCTCTCAACGGCGGTTGAGTACAACCGCTTGCAGGCGGGACGCCCGCGATCCGATGGCGGTTGCGTTTTCCTTTTGGCGGTTGCGTTCAAAACCTCTCTCGCTAGCGGTTGAGTACAACCGCGTGCAGGCGAGACGCCCGCGATCCTGCAATGCAGGCGTTCCGCCCGCGAATCTGAAGGAACCCAGGCGAGACGCCCGCGATCCTTTAGCAAATGAAATTTTATAGAATATAAAAGCGTAAAAGCCTATTGTCCGATAGTTGGGCAGGCGGCGATAAACGCAAATTCAATCGCTAACAGTTTAAAAATATGTCTTGACGCGTGTGTTAATAATTTTTATACTTTGCGGGTTGTTTTTGTTTTTTGGCAATTTTTTTATATTTTTATGACTTTAAATTATCACTCCGTCAAATCGCCTACCTTTTTGCAAAAAATAAATTTTTAGAGACGACTAACTATAAATCAGATGTTTATTGAAGCGATTCAAGTACAGGGAAGAGCGAGTATTTTTCTTGTCTTGACAATTTTGTTGTTTTTGTGTTTTTCTGGTTGCGGTACGACCAAGTGGAGCGATACCGCACGAACCGGCACCGAACAACTCCTAATCAGCAACGCAATAGATAGCGCAGTTGGCAAAATAAATTTTCGTCCATTAGGCGACCGTCGAGTTTACTTGAATACGTCCGCAATTAACGAAATTACCGATAATAAATATCTAACAATGGCATTGCGTCAACATCTTGCTACTAGCGGCGGCATTTTGTGCGACGACGAGTCTGATGCGGATTATATCATCGACGTTCGCGCCGGCGCCGTCGGAACTGACCGCGACGATCTATTAGTAGGCATACCGTCAATTTCAGTTCCGGTAATTCCAGGCGCCTCACTCTCCGGCGCCGCAATTCCAGAAATACCATTTATCAGACGAACAAAACAAATCGGCGTCGCAAAAATAGCCGTGTTCGCATACAACAAAAAAACAGGAAGACCTATCTGGGCGTCCGGAAATAATATGAGCGAAAGCCGCGCCCAAAATCTATGGTTCGCAGGAACTGGACCGTTAGCATACGGCACAATTTATAACGAAACTACATTCGCAGGACACTCTATCCCAACACTATTACAACGAAAAAGAGACAAAAAACAAAAATCATTCGCCGACCAAGCAAGATACTTTAAAGAACTACCAAACGAACCTTTGCTAAAAGATAAATCGCCAAACAAAACAGAAACAAAACCAATTGCCATCGCAAACAACATCTCAACCACAACTACCACGCCAACCACAACTACACAAAATCAAACGCCACAACAAACGCCAACACAACAAACACAACAAACGCCGCCATCATTGACCCCAACAATTTATCCGATCATAAATTCACCGTAAACGCTCACGAAAATTTGTCTATTGGGCGTCTTTTGTGGAACAGGAAAACGCTTGAGATCAAAACCGCCATCACATTAGCGGTTGAGTACAACCGCATGCAGGCGAGACGCCCGCGATCCTGAAATGCAGGCGAGACGTCTGCGATCCGTCAGACGATTTTTTGTAACAAAAAATAGGGCGTCTCTAAAAATTCATTTGTTCAGGTAGGCGGCTAAAAAAATCAAATTTTTAAGATGCTCTATAGTGATAATAGGTATTCGACTAATTCATCTATTTGTTTATCTGACAAATTTTTTGTGTTTCCGTGATTTTCATTTTTGAGTAAGTCTTTTAATTCAACGTAACGTCCGTCGTGCATGTATGGGGCTGTTCTCCATAATTCGATTAACGTTGGCGTATCGAATTCTGTTTTGCCGTGATCGTAAAATGCTTTGCTGTTTACGTTGTGCAATTTTTTATCCGTATAAAGCGGCGCCGGATGGCAATCGGCACATCCTGTAATTTTATCTTCAAAAATTATTTTTCCGCTTTCTGCTTTTTTGCTCAACTTGCCATCGACCAAAAACGGGCTTTTTTCCGGTTCTAGCGATTTGATATAAGCGTAAACGTCGTCGCAAATTGTCGCCGGTTCGTCCGCATGAATTAAATCGTAATCTTCAAAACTTGATACGTTGTTGATGTTGCTGATAAATGAGAGGTAGAAGAATTTTTTGTTTATGCTTTCTTTAGTCGATTTTCGTAAAGCAGTCCAAGTTGTCGGCGGCGTTTTGTGACTCCAGACTAAACTTTTGACGTTTTTTGGGTTACCCATTCCGTCGTTCATCAAATCTCTGCTAAACGCATTCGTGCGACCGTCTGGATGGCAAGTTGCGCAACTATGCCAAGACTGAAAACAAAAATCTTTACTGGCGTTGTTCCAATAAATTTCGCCTCGTCTTGCGGCTGTGAGTTGCGGTTTAGCGCCGAGCGGAATTGCAACATGATTTACGTTTGGATTAGTTATGTCAATTTTCTGAATCACGTCGCTAAAATACATTCCAACGTAAACGTTATTATTGATCATTATGATTGATCGTGCGCCATTTCCTGCGATTTTGATTCTTTGTCTATTGCCTTCAAGAAATGCTAGATCGTCCATTGCGTCGGCGAGGTATATGTTTTTAGGTCCGTCTGCGGTGCGTTTGAATTTGTCGTTGTTGTTTTGCGGGTTTGGTTTTAGGGTATTGATTTTAGCGATCAATTTTTCGATATTGACGGTAATAATTTCGCTTGTTCCGGCGATAGCGGCGCAAAATAATTTTCCGTCCGGCGACGTTGTTATTCCGTAAGGATTGGCTGCGCCGAGGTAAACTTCGTCGAGTAGTATTGTTGTCAGGTAGCCGCCGTTTGGTTCGTTTGATTTAGTTGCGTCGAATATACTGACGCAATTTGTGTTTTGCCATCCGCGTTCAATATGAGTTACGGGAACTTGATAGCGGGCAATAATTCCTGTAACGAAAATATAATTTCCGTCTGGCGTAATTGTGATTCCGTTTAGGTTGCCGTTACCTCTTGGGAGTTGAAAGTTATTTGTTGTTCCGGTTTGCGGGTCGATTATGGTAATTGATGATGCGACGAATGTTGCATTTTCCATATTTTCGTTTTCGTGGAAATTATTAATATCGTTTGGGAGTTTGTTAATAACGTAGATTTTTTTCCCGTCCGGCGTAATTACGGCGCCGCAAGGTTCGCGGACGGTTTTAATTTTGCGGACAAGTTTTAATTCGGGCAGATCAAATTCGCTCACGTCGGCGTTGAATTTATTGCAAACGAATAATTTTTTTCCGTCCGGCGTAGCAACTCCGTTTGTCGGCGTGTGACCGGTTATAACTTCGGCGATCACTTTAGCGGCGGACAAATCGATTGCTTGTACGACGCCGTTATAACTGCCGGATGTTGCGTAGAGCGTTTTGCCGTCGGCGCTCAATATGATACCGTTTGGTTTTTTGCCAAGTGGAATAGCGCCGGAAATCTTATCTGTTTTTACGTCGAGAACGTTAATTTCGTTTCCGTCATAATTGGCAATATAAATTTTCGTCGCATCTTTAGAAGCGACCATTGCCAACGGCGACTTGTACGCCGAAACTTCAACCGCATTTGTACAAAATTGCGATACGCTTAAAAACATCAATGCGACGAAAAGCAAAGCAATAAGTTTGTAAATTAGTTTGTTCATTTTTGTTCTCCTTAAATTAGGGGGTTAATTTTTTGTAACAGAAAATAAGCAAAGTTGGAAAATCAAACATGCGGATTATAACTATTTAAGAAACTTAAAACAAGAGCATTGTCAAATAAAATAAAACATTACCGGCGCCGCCGTCAATAAAACATTAGAATAGTTTTTAAAAAAAATTTATTGGGCGACTCTAAAAATTCATTTGTCATTTGTCTAGGTAGGCGGTTAAAAAAATTAAACACCGTGCCGAAACGCCGCATTACGGTTTACAACATCAATAAACTTTAGGGTATCTCTAAAAATTCATTTTTTTGCAAAAAGGTAGGCGATGTTTCGCCGAAACGTCGCAATACGTATAAAACGATTATTAAATTTTAGTAATTCATAACGTATAAATAGATACATTTTAAACATCGTGAAGTAACAAAATTTATTAGCATCGTAAACTCTATTGTGGCGTTTCGGCGAAACGCCGCCTACCTGAACAAATGAATTATTAGAGATGCCCTTTAATATTTCGCGCGTCTAAAATAGGCATATTTTAGGCTTTATGAATTATTAAAATTTACTGATAGCATAAGCTCCATTGCGACCCAAAAATAAACCCAGCGGCAAAACATCGCCTACATTTTTACAAAAAAATGAATTTTTAGAGACGCCCCTATGTATATTAATTCATTGCATGGATGTATGAAGGGTTTGAGTAATATTTTAGTTTTTGATCTTTGTTTTGAAATAATGGTCAAACTTTTTTTATTCTGTCAATTTACATTAATTATTTTGAAAGAGTTCGTTGTTTGCGAATATTTTGGTTAGTTCTTGTTGTAATGTTTTATCTGTTTCAATGAGATTTTTTATTGATTCTAATTTTGTTGAGTCGTTGATGTTTGTTTCTTCGAGTATAAAATTTCCGTTATCTAGCAATGTGATAATAAATCCTTCTTTGCTGTCCAGCGTAATATTATTTTTGCTTAAATAATCTTTTATTAAAAATTTTACGTCATTGGCGTTTTGTTTTGTTTGTTCGTTTGGTTCGATTGCGGGATCGGTTTTAAAAAAGTGTGGTTTTTCTCCGTTATGTTTTTTTTGCGTAATTTTTTTATCGATAACGTTTATAAATAAGTCTTGTATTATATTTTTTTGTTCTGTAATATTATTTTTTGGGGCGTTGGAGTTGTTATTTTGTTCTATATTTATGTATCCTATTGATCTGGTTTTTATCAAGCCGTTTTCGCGGAAATAGACGGTTTCATTTTCTTTTAGGTATTCTGGAATATCGTGTTGGCTTGAATCCTCGTAAAAAGATTTACCGGTTTCATGAAGATATTCCCAATATTCTATTTCCAAACTAGATCGATTATCAAATGTGTAATTTGTAGTTCCGTTTCCGGGAATTATTTGTTTGGTATTTTTTTCTATTTCAACGAGTTTATCGGCGATAAATTTTTCCATATCCGTTTTATGCGTAACTTTGTCATAATCGAATAAGTAATTGCCGATTGATCCGCCGCCGTATTTTGATTTTATTTGCCTCATTTGGTCGCCTGCGGTAATAAATGGAGAATACTCTGCTAATTTCAAAGATTTTATCGCATTGACCAATCTTGGATCAGTGATAATTATTCCTTTAATGTTTTGCGTTGTTGAATTGTCAACGTTTTTTGTTGTTGTATTGTCAATTGATTCTGTTGTTGGTTCGGTTGTTGATTCTTTTTGTTTCGTTTCTGTGTTTGTAATTTCAGCGTTTATATTTTCGTTAATTTCGTTAATTTCTTGATTCGTATTTTCAACGTTAGATTTATGGGCGAGTGATGGCGGGATGTATGTTGAGTTTGGCGATATAGTGGACTTATTATTTTTATGCAAGGTCAAAAAATCAGAGGTGCGTTTGTCGTTATTGTTGTTATTTTTTAGCAAATTGACTGTAGAATTATTAGCGGATTTAATATTTGGCGAAACCGCAGAACGATAACGCTCGCTCAACTTGCCCAATAAAGAACCAAAATCGCCAGCCGAAATGTTCATAATTAAATCAATTTGTTAATAATATCCCATTATTCAAATATACAAAAATTAAAAAAATCAACATACTAAAATATAACGATAGGTATTTCTTTTTTGTAACGTTGATTACTTACAGTATAGCACGTATTAGATAAATTATAATTTTTTTAATTGAAATTTTTTTATTTTTTGATCAGATAGTAGGTTTTATTTGTTTTATAACGATTTTATCACGAACTTCATTTTTAAAACAATCAGCGCAGTAGCACGTGAATCCACCAAACAACGACCTACATTACTTAAGGCTATCTCTAAAAATTCATTTTTTGCAAAAAGGTAGGCGGTGTTTCGCCGAAACGCCGCAATACGTGTAAAACAATTATTAAATTTGAATACTTCATAACGTGTAAAATAAACACATTTTAGACGTTGTAAAGTAATAAAATTTATTGGTATCATAAACTCTAATGCGGCGTTTCGGCACAGTGTTTAATTTTTTTAGCCGCATACC
>JAISLW010000211.1 GCA_031277105.1 Planctomycetaceae bacterium
GAATAATTTTGTAAATATGAGTCCAGCGCTTCGTTGACCATGTAATCTACGATTTCGCGCGGCGTGTAAAAGCTTCCGGTTGTTTTGCGGCGATTTTCTTTGGAATCTGCGTCAATACACGCTAGCAAACTTTCAAACACTTTGCCGATAAATTCGGGATCGACGGTTTGAGCATATTCGGAATCAATTAAATCGTCAACCGATAATTTGTATTTATATTGCGATAAAATTCTGATAATTCCGGCACCTTTATAATCGCCGTCAAGTTCTAAAATATGTCTTGTCTGTAATTCGGAAAAGAAATAATCATTGCTCAACGGAAATTCATCGCCTTCAATTTCGTAGAATAAACCGCCGTTGAGAAACGGGACTTTATTGAATTGATCTTTTATGTTGCGAATATTTTTGATGAGTTTTTTGTGTTCAAATTCTGTGCGTTCTTTGATTGGCGTATTGAGACAATTAAAAAACAGATTGCGTAAAATTGCGTTGTAATATCTATATTCTTCTCCAGATTGCAAATTTTTGTTAATAAAATTTTCGTCAAATAATTCTTTTGGAACGAGTCCTTTATCTTGCAAAAAGAAACAGAGCAATAAACGAATAATTAAACGTAACGAATAATCAGGATTCCTAGACTTTTCGGTCGTCCAAAAATACCAATTGCGAAGTTCAAGATAAAACTTATCGCAAAGTTCTTGACGTTGAATTTCGATTTGACGAGGTCGTTTTTTAACAAAAATATCCGGCATTGTAAAAGCGTAATATTAAGGATCGCAACCAAGACAACTGCGTTCCTTCTCAATTTTTTTAATCTGGTAATTTGTGGACAAAAAAACGATCCACAGATTACGCAGATTAGAAAGATTTTTTTAGGGGCAAGTAGGACAATTTTTTTATAACAAAATTTTTTTCTCTAAATCATCTAATTTTAGAAACTTATCCCCTAAAACTTGACGCTTAAATTTTTGTGAACAGTTACATCTTTTTAATTCCGTATTCAGCATTTCGCATTCCTAATTTACCCGATTTTTATATCTTTTGGCAGGTCTAAACCGACTTCTTTTATTGTATCGAGTATTCCTTTTATAATTTTTTGCACGTCAATTTTGTCCATTCTTGCTTTGTAACCAGTTAGCAATCTGTGATTGAAAACGGCGGCGGTAACAAAACGCACGTCGTCAAATCCTACAGAAGGTCGTCCGCTAATTAATGCGGCGCTTCTTGCGGCTTCTGCGATAGCAATAGCGGCACGCGGCGATGCGCCGAATGTTACGTAATCTCTGACGATTTGCGGCGATTCTTCATTTGCCGGATGAGTTGCGGCAACTAATCTTGCGATATACGCCGCTACTGCAGTCGGCAAAAAAATACGTTCTTGTGCGTTAAATAAGGCTTGCAAAGAATTTTTATCGAAAACGGTCGTAGGTTCGGGCGGCGTTCCATGCCTGCGGCTGGCAATTATATCTTGCAAGACTTCTGACGACGGCATACCCACAAATAACTTAAACATAAACCGGTCAAGTTGCGCTTCCGGCAACGGGTACGTGCCTTCGAGTTCGATTGGATTTTGCGACGCTAAAACGAAAAACGGTTGCGGCAATTTTCGCGTTTCGCCTAAAAGCGTAACCGAACCTTCTTGCATTGCTTCAAGCAGCGCCGATTGCGTTTTGGGCGACGCTCGGTTTATTTCATCGGCAAGTAAAATATTTGTAAAAACCGGTCCGGGTTGAAATATCATTTCGCGTTTACCGTTATCGTTCTCTTGAAGTATATTTGTGCCGGAAATATCGCCTGGCATTAAATCTGGCGTAAATTGAACGCGGTCAAATTGAAGCCCAAACAAATTGCCAAGCCCCTTGATCAACGCCGTCTTACCAACGCCAGGAACGCCCTCAAGCAATATATGACCTCGACTCAATATTCCAATCACTACCATCCGATGCAATTCTGAACGACCGAGAAACATCTTGTCAAGTTCGGCAAGCAAATTACGAATACCTTCTGAAAGCGGTTTAATTTCGTCAAGCGTGAGTAAATTCTGTGTTGTCATTTTTAAAAATTTTTGTAGATAGTACGCGGGCAAAAAAACAGAACTTGTCCGTAAATAACGCCCAAAATAAATTTAAACTGTTTCGTAAATATAAATCGCTATTATTGTCAAACGAATTTTAACTGTTCTTACTTAAATTTGCGTTTACTTTCGCCCGTCTAACTATCGGACGAAAAACTGTTACGCTTTTAATTTCAAGTACGATCAATATAGTAGAGGTTCTTGATTGTAATTCTGTTTTGTGCGATTTCGTGCCGTCGCAGAATTTAGCCGAATTTATAATTACGTTTCGTTTCAATTAAATACATCCGTGAAACAATATATCATTCCATTGGTCAAAACAAAACGGACTAATTATACTTTTCGTTGCGTATAGTTCAATAAGAGATTTTTAAACTGTTCACACTTGAGATTGCGGTCGTTAAAAAAATACGCATAACTATTCAGTAGAGTATTTTTTTAAAATTTCTTCTCTGCGTTTGCGGCGGTTAAATAAAAAACTGGTTATTAGATGTCGCCTATTAGAATACGCCTAGAATTTTTTATAGATGTTCATGGTATTTTTACGTATGGGTATCTCTATACTGCTCGTACTTGAAATTCAGCGATTTAAAAGCGTCAAAGCCTGCCGTCCGAAAGCTAGGCAGGCGAAGGTAAACGCAAACTCAAGTACGAATAGTTTAAAAA
>JAISLW010000323.1 GCA_031277105.1 Planctomycetaceae bacterium
ACGCCGGTTGAGTTATTAAAGGCGCATCAAAAATTAGACAAGATTGTCGAAAAAACTTACGGCAAAATTTTCGACAACGACAGCCAAAGAGTCGCACACCTATTTGAACTATACAAAAAATTAACGTAACCGCTCACGGAAATTTTAAACGCTAGATTTTAGGGATTATGGAATAGAGGTTAGGGAATAGAGGTTAGGGAATAGTTTTTTAGAATACTAGACGACAGTTTTGGTTATAAAAAATTTGTCCCACATGTCCCTCCCGTCCCTCTTGTCCCTCAAAAACCTCCAATACGTAACTTGCTAAAAAAATACCGTGAACGGTTACAAATTAACAAACGAATTATTTAATGTTGCAAAAAATAAGAAATAAAAAATAACAAATAATCATGAGAATTTTGATCGTCAATCCGCCTCATTTAGCAATTGGTAGTCGTTTAGCGGGCGAGCATTTACCGCCGTTGGGATTATTATGTATTGCGGGACCGTTGATTGACGCGGGATATAACGTTCAATTATTAGACGCTGATTATAACAATTTACGTATTGATAAAATTGTTTCCGAAATTGTTCTGCAAAATCCCGATATTCTCATGCTCGGTCATTCCGGTTCGACGTCAGCGCAACCAATCATCAATGAAATTACAAAATTAGTTCGCGAGCAAAATTGTACAATAAAAATTATCATTGGCGGCGTTTTTCCGACGTTTCATTGGAATGAAATTTTATGTAATAATTCACAGATTGATTATATTGTTTGCGGCGAAGGCGAGGCGACTTGTTTGAATTTGGTTACAGCAATTGAACATAATCAGCCGCTTGAAAATATTCGTGGAATTGCCTATCGATGGAACGGTAAACCGATCAAAACGACTCCGGCGGAATTGATTACTGATCTTGATCGTTATCGTGTAGCGTGGGAGTTGACGCAGAATTATCGTTACACTTATTGGGGACAACGTAAAGCGGCTGTTGTGCAATTTTCGCGAGGTTGTCCTTATCCGTGCGTTTATTGCGGTCAGAGTTTATTTTGGCAAAAATGGCGGCATCGGAATCCGCAATTGTTTGCGAATGAATTAGAGATGTTACATAAAGAGTATGGCGTTGAGGTCTTCAATTTTGCGGATGAAAATATGTCGTCTAATCCTGAAGTTTGGAAAGAATTTCTTGAAGCGTTAGTTGCAAAAAATTTATCGTTAATTTTAGTCGGTTCTATTCGGGCGGATAATATCGTTCGGGACGCTGATATTTTACATCTGTACAAAAAGGCTGGATTTGAACGGTTTTTATTGGGAATTGAAAACTATGACGAATCGGTTGTCAAAAAAATCAATAAAGCGGGAACAGTAACCAAAGATAGAGAAGCAATTAAATTGTTACGAAAACATGGAATTTTATCGATGGCAACTTACGTGATAGGTTTTGGAGATGAGAAACTTATTGATTTTTATTTGAGTCTGAAACAACTTTTGCTTTATGATCCCGATCAGATTCAATTACTTTTTGTTACGCCTCACCGTTGGACGCCGTTATTTAACGAAATAAAAGATAAGGAAATTATTTTGACGGATCAACGCAAATGGGATTATAAACATCAGGTACTTGCCAATAAATATCTTCCGGTTTGGCTTATATTTTTGTGTTCAAAATTGATTGAGGTAATGATGCAAGCGCGTCCGAAGGCGTTGTATCGTTTATTGTTTCAAAAAGACGCAAGGTTACGCAATGCGATGAAATGGTACACGCGAATAGGAAGAAGAGTCTGGTTTACCGAATGGTATCAATTCTTTTTTGAAACGAAATTAGCAAAAGAAAAAATAACGTTGGCTGAATTTTGGCCAGAACCTAAACCGCAAAAAGAAACTCTTACAATTCTAAACGAAAATTTACCCGAATGAAATTTTAACGTAGTTGATAAAAATTAGACATAGTTACAATGGTTGATGTTTTTTTACAATATCCAAATGTTTCGCATTATTTTTGTATCAAGCGATACGTTGATTTTGTGTTTGTATTTTTTATTGCTGTTGTGCTTTCGCCTTTGATTTTATTTTTTATGTTGTTAGTTTTTTTAACGTCGCGGGGACCGATTTTTTATTCGCAGATTCGGTGCGGCAAGAACGGGAAACCGTTTAAAATGTACAAAATTCGTTCAATGATTGTTGATGCGGAAACGGACGGTATTTCGTGGTCAGGCGAAAACGATCAACGCGTTACGGCGGTTGGTCGTGTTATGCGAAAACTACATATCGACGAATTGGTTCAACTTTATAACGTCTTACGCGGCGAGATGGCATTAGTAGGACCGCGACCGGAACGTCCTGAATTTGTCGATATATTGAAAGAGCAAATTCCTTATTACGAATATAGGATGCTTGTATTACCCGGAATGTCGGGATTTGCACAACTCAATTATTCGGCGGATACCGGTTTGGAAGACGTTCATCGTAAATTGATTCTTGACATGGAATATATTGAAGATGCGTCGTTTTGTCTGGATATGCGAATGCTTGCGGGAACTTTTTTACAATTCATCTGTACAAAATTTTCAAAATCATTCCCGCTAAAAATATTCGGAGTGTACCGAACTGCCGAAAACTCACGATGGGTCAAACAAATCGGATTATTAAATCAACACCAATCCATCGTCCCTAAAACAACCAATAAAACACAATAAAATTGTCCCTCTTGTTCTTAAAAATCTCCAATACGTAACTTGCCAAAGAGACCTTCTAAAAAACACAAATTTATTTTATTCATCACAGAGATCGCAGAGGAATTTTTTAATTGGAATCAAAACGTTATTTAATATTGGCAATTTCTAATAACCAGTTTTTTATTTATTAAGCGCCGAGAACACAGAGTTCACAGAGAATAATTTTTTGTAACCGCTCACGGAAATTTAAACGATAGATTTTAGGGGATAGTGAGTAGGGCGTATCTGGACAATTTTCGTAACAATAAATATTTGTCCCGTTAGGGACAACATGTTGGTAGAAAAAAGTTATACGCGAATTTTTAGCGTCCCGTTA
>JAISLW010000334.1 GCA_031277105.1 Planctomycetaceae bacterium
CCAAATAAAAACGTCATTAAAGATATTAGTACAAAAATGAAAAACGCTTTCGACCTACGCCGTGAATCCAGAAAACAAATGGAGAAAATAAAAAATGACTTCGCATTAGTATAATTAAACGGTTCGTACTTGACTTTCCGTTTACAGTCGCCTGCCTAACTATTGATGACAAACTTTTACGCTTTCACACTGCTGAATTTTAAATACAATAAGGCGTCTCTAAAAATTTCATTATTGATTTAATTTTACCAAACCTAATTTTAACCTAATTTTTTAATGAGGTAATGAGGTTGTTGTGTGGAGGATGTATTTTGCTACTGATGTTGTTTTGTAAAGAAAAATTAGGTTAAAATTAGGTTTGTTAGAGAGCGTATTAGAATTTTAGAGAAACATCAGATGATGATCGTTTCTCCCAATAATGAATTTTTAGAGATGCCCAATACGGATAAAATAAAAAATAGGCGATAGTTTTTAATTCGGAATTATGAATTATAAAATTAAGAAGCAAAGAAATAGATTTTTGTTACAAAAAAAGTTGTCTCATTTGTTCCTCTGGTTTCATTTTTTTCTAACGTCGTTAGAATTTTTGTTACGATAATTTGCCAAACGAATTTTCGTGAATGGTTACAAAAAGCAAATAATAATTAAATTCACAAAAGAAAGAATATTAAAAGATGTTATCTATAATTAATGGTCGTGTAATTGATCCGAGTCAATCTATTGACGGCGTTTATAATGTTCGTGTTGTTGGCGGCAAGATAGATTCTATTGGTTCGGCGCCGTTTGACGGAGACGATGTATTTGATGCGGCGGGCAAGATAGTTGTTCCGGGATTGATTGACATGCATGTGCATTTGCGGGAGCCGGGTTGTGAGGAAGATGAGACGATAGAGACGGGGACGCGGGCGGCGGCAAATGGCGGTTTTACGTCGATAGCGTGTTGTCCGAACACGTCGCCGCCGGTCGATTCGCAGGCGATGGTTGAATTTATTCAGCATCAGGCGGTTCGGAGTTGTAATTGTAATGTTTATGTAATTTGTTGTATTAGTAAAAATCGCGAGGGCAAGGAACTTGCGGAACTAGGTCAACTTTTTGAGGCGGGCGCTGTTGCGTGTAGTGATGATGGTTTTCCGGTTGAGGATGCGGAGTTGACGCGGCGGGCGTTTGAGTATTGTTTGATGTTTGGCAAGCCGTTATTGAGTCATCCTGAAGTAACGTCGTTGACGAAGGGCGGCGTAATGCATGAGGGCGAGGTGTCGTTGTTGTTGGGATTGCGGGGGATGCCGGTGGCGGCGGAGGACGTAATGATTGCGCAAGATATTACGCTAGCAGAAATTACGGGGGGGCGTTTGCATGTAATGCATGTTTCGACTGCGGGCGCCGTTTCGGAAATAAGGCGTGCGAAGTTGCGTGGAATTAGGGTTACGGCGGAGGTTACGCCGCATCATTTAACGTTGACTGATGATTGTTTGCGGTCGTTTAATTCTAATTTCAAAATGAGTCCTCCATTGAGGAGTAGGGATCATGTTGAGGCGTGTGTGGAGGGTTTACGGGACAACACAATTGACGTAATTGCGTCTGATCATGCGCCGCATGCTGTTGAAAAGAAAATGCGAGAGTTGGACAGAGCGCCGTTTGGGGTAATTGGGTTGGAGACGCTTGTACCGGTCGTGATTACGAACTTGGTAAAAACGGGCAAGTTGAGTTGGTCGAGTTTGATTGAGAAACTTACGATAAATCCGGCAAAAATTCTGAATATTCCCAAAGGCACGTTGCAAGTCGGCGCCGATGCGGATGTAACTGTGATTGATCCAAATCTAAAATGGAAAGTCAAAAATACGGATTTCAAGTCAAAGAGTAAAAATTCGCCGTTTATAGGAATGGAGTTGACGGGAAAAGCAATCGCAACTTTCGTAGCAGGAAAACGCGTAGATAATAAAACCGAAAAAAACTAAAAAACTATACTGCTCGTACTTGAAATTCAGCGATTTAAAAGCGTAAAAGCCTGCCGTCCGAAAGCTAGGCAGGCGAAGGTAAACGAAAACTCAAGTGCGAACAGTTTAAAAGCCGAAAATGATAATCGAATTTTGAATCAATAGAATAGATATTTCATCAATTCAATTTTTGTTACAAAAAATCGTCCGCTGGATCGCGGGCGTTTCGCCTGCATGCGGTTGTACTCAACCATTAGTGTTGGAGGTTTTTATTTCAACCGTTTATTGGTTCATTTGGCGTTTTGTATTTGGGACGGTTGTGTTCCTTATCAGTTTTTTGTTATAAAAAAATTCATTGATTTTATAATCATAATTCCGAATTTTAAATTTATTCTCCCCCCCTTGAAAGGAGTTGGATAGGGGTTAGACTATTATGAGTTTAATTCTTGTCGATGTTTGAGTGCGAGAGTAAGAGTAATTTTGCGAAGCGAATGTAAATAATTATATTTCTGCACCCCTAGCTCAATTGGATAGAGTACCGGTCTACGGAACCGGTGGTTGCCCGTTCGAATCGGGCGGGGTGTATTTTTTTCAACTTCTTGCAACTTATACAGAATATACTTGAATTTTAACAATTCAAAAACATATTGGCGTTCTAAAAATTCATTTGTTTAGGTAGGCGGCTAAAAAAATTAAACACTGTGCCGAAACGCCGCATTACGGTTTACAACATCAATAAACTTTAATATTTCTTACGTCTAAAATAGACTTATTTTAAACTTTATGAATTATTAAAATTTATCGATAGCATAAACTCCATTGCGACCCAAAAAATAAACACAGTGGCGAAACATCGCCTACCCTTTTGCAAAAAAATGAATTTTTAGAGACGCCCATATACTTCACTCTTTCAAATATGTTTTTGTACAATTGCGAGTATGCCGTCTGTTTTTTACATAATGGGTATCTCTAAAAATTCATTTGTCCATGTAGGCGGCGTTAAACGCAAACTCAATTGCAAACAGTTTAAATTTAAATTGTGAATATTTTTAAAATTTTGTGGTATTGACTAATTTGGAGATAATAATGACGTCAAAAAAAAGTAATTGGACAAAATATTTTTTGTTTATCGGAATAATTTCGTTTATTGTTGTGTTGTTGATTTCTTTTGCGGCGCCGGCTCAACAGTATGCGCCTTCTGAACCTTACAAAGAATTGGATGATCGCATTAAACAATTTTTCGATGAGATTATAGCCAACTCTTCCAGCGCATCCGCATTTGATTCGCTCTTGACAACAGGATCGACGACTACTACCAATAGCTTAATTGATACGTCAATTTCAGAAATGAAAACTAAACTCGACGATGTAAAAACACGATTTGGCAATTTTAAAGATTACGAAAAAATCGACGCTAAACCGATTGGGAAAGATTTAGTTATAATTCGCTATCTTCTCAAATGCGAATCATATCCGGTTGTTTGGACGTTCACGTTCTATCGCCGCCCAAACGCAACAACCACAACAATCGTTACAACAACACAATGGCAAACAATAGGTTTACGATTCGACACAAACCTCGATATTCTAATATTGAAATAAATTTGAAATAAATTGGCGTCTCGTTATTTTGCGACTGGTTTTCCAACTATACAGATCGTACTTGAATTTTCAGCGATTTAAAAGCGTCAAAGCCTGCCGTCCGAAAACTAGGCAGGCGAAGGTAAACGAAAACTCAAGTGCGAACAGTTTATAACGTTGAATTTTTAGAGACGCCCGAATATTTTTCCTATATGTCCCGTTTGAGACAACATGTAAATACAATCTTAATCCTCATTGCGTCCTTAACGGGACGCTAAAAATTTGTATCATTTTTTTCTACCAACATGTTGTCCCTAGCGGGACAGATGGGACAAATATTTATTGTTACGAAAATTGTCCCGCTACACCCTATTCCCTACTCCCTATGTTTACGTTCCATTCGTTTTGTTGACCTTTTATAATTTCTTTTGTCAAGGTTGATGTT
>JAISLW010000391.1 GCA_031277105.1 Planctomycetaceae bacterium
ATTTCTTAAAACCAAAATCCGTGTAAGGATTAATATACTTAGCCATAAATT
The DNA here is from genome assembly GCA_031277105.1 of Planctomycetaceae bacterium. GTDB lineage: Bacteria > Planctomycetota > Planctomycetia > Pirellulales > Thermoguttaceae > WRKP01. Next base: position 52 of record JAISLW010000391.1, read on the forward strand.
AATCTCCAAATAATTATGAACCAATTAACAATTAAACGTAATTAAACTAAACGCCAACGTCCACAATAACCCCAACATTTTAATATTTCCATAAAATAAACGCAATGGGAAAATGAAAAAACAAATTCAGAATTAAAAACAAATTGATTAAAATCAAACGAAATTAGTTTTAAACTGTTCGTACTTTAATTTGCGTTTACCTTCGCCTGCTAGTTATCGGATGGCAGGCTTTGACGCTTCTAAATCACTGATTTCAAGTACGAGCAATATACGCCAATAAACATTCAACTCATTGCCGCCTAATTTCAACAAAACAAAAATTCTATCGCATCGTCATAATCTACAAAAAAAGTCAACTTAATATAAAGCAAAACGTAAATCAATTTGACTTTTGATTATTGTAATGTATGTTTTACAAGTGGACGCTCTTTTAATTTTTATACGTATCGTATTTGCATTTTAGTAATATTACGTTTGTATTTGCAATTCATCAAATAAAAACGTAAAAGTTTGCCGCCCGATGATAGGCAAACGGCAGTAAACGCAACTTGAAGCGTGAACAGTTTGAAAGTACGATCCATTTATCATCAATTATTACCAATTTTTTGAAGGCGTTTAATATGAAATTTAATACCGGAACAATTATTTCATTTACTTTATTGTTATTGGCGTTGCTGATAAATATTTGGCGATACCCGCAAGTACAAGAAATGCTCGGTCGCGAATTACAGGCGAATTTGATTCCGCCTGTGTTGTCTTATAAATTAAAATTAGATAATTCAATTCAATCAGACCAATCCGACCAACTTGATCTGTCAGATGAATCCGATCAATCAGATCAATCCGATAAATCAGATAAAATCAATCCGTCTGTCGAATCCGGTATTACACAAAATCATTCGCCAATTGGCGCTGCTTTAACTGAACGCACACAAATTAACGCAGATAATCCAACTACATCTAATTCAATACAACCAACAACCAAACCGCAAAAACAAAATTCAATTACCGCCACGCCCGAAAATAACAAAAAAAATGAATCAGAATTACCGCCGCCAACAAATCCAACAACATCAACAACGCCCAAAAACACAACTTCACAAACACAACAAAATACAACAAAACCAAAAACAGAAAATTTATTACAACAAAAAATATTGCCGGAAGAATCGCCAACACATGAATTATTACCCGAAACAAATTTACTCGACAAATTGCCGGCACAAGATATTTCGTTACAAAATATCCCGACAAATAGAAATTTGATTGACGCATCGTGGTATGAAACTAATTCAAATTATGTAATTTATTCTCCGGCGCCCGTCGCCGCAATTGTCGCTACGCCGCAACCAACATACGCCAATAATTACACAATAAAAAATACAGAACAAAATAATACAATAAACAAAAATAAACAACAAATTACAAAAATCATCTCACAACAAAAAAATGAAATAAAACACAACCGACTAATAAATACAATCGACACAACTCTTGAACGCCCCATTATCTATGATTAGTAAATTATAAACGTTATTAATCCATTCGTATTTGAATTATCGTTTACCTCCGCCTGTATAATTGTCGGGCGGCAGGCTTTGGCGCTTTCACGTCGCCGAATTTCAAGTACGATACGTAATTTTTTTATTATTTTTTTGGAGTGTAATTGATGTTATTGCCGGAAGAGTATATTGAGCAGGCGTTTTTTTTTGAGTCTTTTATTGAGGCGATTGACGATGGAACGCCGACGCAAGAATTTTTGTTTTCTATTCGCGGTGAATTATTGTCAACGGCGCAACTCTATCAAGCGGTTGATTTCATGCTTACTGATATTAAATATACGGGAGTATTGGCAAATTCGGCGTCGCGTCTGTCGCATTATTTTTCACCGTTTCAAATTTTTGTAATATCCGAAAGCGAACGCGACGACGGACGTATGGATTTCAAAATAGCGCTACAAATTCTAGCGCGAGAAGCAAAATACCGCAGCGCTAACCCGCCGACGCAAGGCGTTTTTTTCTATCAATTTGAAACTATTTGCCGGAATAGACTCGGATATGTTCGCGGATTGGATATGTTGATCAACGATGATTTTTATAACGCTGATTGGAAAAAATGGTTGACAATTTTACGCCGTCAAATTGGATTTGTTCCGCTTGCCGACATGATTTTTTACCGTAGCGAATATTACAAAATATATAATTCGTATCCGCAAACGTATCAGCAAAAAAATATAAATAAATTAAAAAATCATAAACACGAAAATATAGAAAATTCTTTAAACGTATCAAATTTAAATGATGAAAATTTATCGGACGCCGTAACGCTTTTCGGAGAACGCGAAGGACGAATCGCATTTGCAACTCGCAACAAAGAACCCGCTTATCTTTTTGCGGCATTGTCAAGACATCTCGGATACCCAAGCGTGCCGCGAAAAAAAAATATCGTCGAAGAAGAAAATATCATCCCAGTCCTAAAAAGAAGAATCGAACAACTTGAAAACCGCATCCAATTGCTAGAAGAAGAACAACGCGGCGGTATCGATATAAACAAATATTTAGGAGAACGATGATAGGTTTTGTAAATTCGGATGCGTAATTCTGAAGAATCGCAGCCGTCTCGGCTACAATTTGTCTGAACTATGATTTGTGTGATTATTGTGATTTGTGTGATTCGATTTAAAAACGATCCACAGATTACACAGATTAAAAAGATTATTTTAAATTTGAAATCAAAATCCTCAATTCCGAATTCCGAATTCCGAATTTATTCAGGGGGGCTTGTGGGAATTTTTATATGTGTTAAATTACTGCCCTTTGTTGCAAAATGAATCAGAGGTTTGTATCGTTTTGCAATTTTACAATCTTTTTGATGAGCCAAAAATTAGTTGAGATTGATGGTTGTAAAAAATGAT
>JAISLW010000218.1 GCA_031277105.1 Planctomycetaceae bacterium
AGTTTATGATACCAATAAATTTTAATAATTCATAAAGCCTAAAATATGTTTATTTTAGACGTGCGAAATATTAAAATTTATTGATGACGTAAACCGTAATGCGGCCCAAAATTAAACACGGGGCGAAACGCCGCCTACCTGGACAAATGAATTTTTAGAGATGTCCTGTATTTATTCAAAAATAAACATACATTTAATTGATTGTTTCCTAACCCCTTTTCTATGCCAAATGTATTTGTTGTTCTGATGTTTTTCTTGATTGTAGGTCGACGGGGTTTGTTAGTCCTAATGCGGCGCGGTATTCCATTGGGATTACTTTTACGAATAGGTTTTTTGTGCGTTCCCAATTGTCTAGCATTTCTTTTGCTTTGGCGCTGTTTGTGTATTTGTAATGTTTTTGAATCATTTCATACAACTTGCTAATATCCGATTCAAGGAACATCGGCTCCAAATCTACCATTTCCAAATTACATCGCAAATCAAATTGTTGGTCTGGATCATAAACATACGCAATCCCTCCAGACATTCCTGCGGCAAAATTTATTCCTGTTGCGCCAAGAACCGCCACACATCCGCCCGTCATATATTCACAACCATGATCGCCCACACCCTCAACCACCACAACCGCCCCGCTATTTCGCACACAAAAACGCTCGCCCACCCGACCATTAATATACGCCTCGCCGCCGGTAGCGCCATAAAATAACGTCTTGCCCGCAATAACATTTTGCGACGCATCAATCGGACTCGACTTCGGAACTTGTATAATCAACTTGCCGCCCGATAATCCCTTGCCCACATAATCATTCGCCTCGCCAATCAAATTCAACGTTACACCCGCCGCCGTAAACGCCCCAAAACTTTGACCCGCCGTCCCCTCAAACGTCAACTGTATCGAGTCCTCCGGCAAACCCACAACGCCATACTTTTTCGCTATCAAATACGAAATATTAGCGCCTATCGCACGATCCAGATTGCTAATTTTATAAGTCTTAATAACACGACCGCCAGTCTCTACCGCCACACGCGAATCCTCCAACGTTTGCAACATAAGCGGAGTTACGCCGTCAAGATGTTGCGGCTCGGAATAATGCAACGAAAATTGTTCAGGGACTTCAGGACGTTGAAAAATCGCCGTCAAGTCAAGCGTCCGCGCCTTCCAATGTCCAACTCCGGTTTGTTGAACTAACAAATCACTACGCCCAACCATCTCTTCAAACTTGCGAAAACCAAGACGACCCATAATCTCACGCAACTCCTCCGCAACAAAACGAAAATAATTGATCAAATACTCCGGCGCGCCGCCAAAACGTTTTCGTAAACGCGCATCCTGAGTCGCAATACCAACCGGACAAGTATTCTGATGACACTTTCGCATCAACACACAACCCAACGTTACAAGCGCCGCCGTCCCAAAACCAAACTCCTCCGCCCCAAGCAACGCCGCTATCGCAACATCACGCCCCGTCCGCATCTGACCGTCCGTCTGAATTCGCACGCGACCTCGCAAATTATTTTGCACTAACGTTTGTTGCGTCTCCGAAAGCCCCAACTCCCACGGCACGCCCGCATTCTTGATACTACTCAACGGACTGGCGCCGGTGCCGCCGTCGCCGCCGCTAATTAAAATCATATCCGCCTTGCCTTTGGCTACTCCCGCCGCTATCGTGCCAACACCGCAAATACTCACAAGTTTAACGCTAACCCGCGCCGCAGGATTAACATTTTTCAAATCGAATATCAGTTGCGCTAAATCTTCTATCGAATAAATATCGTGATGCGGCGGCGGACTAATAAGACTCACCCCTGGCGTGCTATGACGGATGCGACCTATTTCGTCGTTTACTTTGTGTCCGGGCAAATGTCCGCCTTCGCCGGGTTTTGCGCCTTGAGCCATTTTGATCTGCAAGTCTTTGGCGTTAGCGAGATATTCAGCCGTTACGCCGAAACGTCCCGATGCTACTTGTTTTGTCGCGCTGCATCGGTCAACTCCGTCGGTCAAAACATATCGCGCCGAATCTTCGCCGCCTTCTCCGCCGTTTGACATACTGCCAATTCGATTCATGGCAATTGCCATCGTCTCATGCACCTCGCGACTCAACGCCCCAAAACTCATCGCGCCGGTCAAAAAACGTTTGACCAAATCATCCGCCGACTCAACCTCAGACAACGGAACCGGATTACATTGTTCCGTCCGAAAATCAATCAAACTCCGAAACGTACAATAACGATTTTCTTGATTATTGATTCTTTCGGCAAATGCGTTGTAAGATTTTTGATCGTTGTTGCGGGCGGCTTGTTGTAGGAAGTGGACGGATTCCGTATCCCAAAGATGTTGTGGACCGCCGCGTCGGTTGCGGTATTCGCCGCCTGCTTCGAGCAAGTCGATTCTACCGCGATTTTCAGCGTAAGCGGAACGATGGCGTTGCAATGTTTCCCGCGCAATATCGTCAAAATTAAGCCCGCCAAGTCGCGAAGGGATAGGTCCAAAAAATTCCGCAACAAAATCTTTATTCAGTCCAATCGCTTCGCACGACAACGTGTAACGATATGACCGTATTGTGCTGATGCCCATTTTGGAGAAAATTTTGAGCAAGCCTTTATCTATCGACGAAATATAATTACGTATCGCTTGTTGTAGTCCCATTGGGAAAAGCGACTCGGAACGCCGCACTTCTGCCGCTATCGTTTCCATCGCAAGATAAGGACAAACCGCATCCAAACCGCACGTAATCAGCATTGCGAAATGGTGAACTTGTCGCGGTTCGGATGATTCTAAAATAATTCCGACTTTGCCTCGTAATCCGTTTTTCATTAAATAGCGTCCCAGTCCGCCGACGACTAGCAGACTTGGAATTGCCGCTCGTTCTGCGTTGATATTTCTATCGCTTAAAACTAAAATTCCGGCGCCGTTTTCGATGGCTTTAACTGCGTCGTCGCATACGCGATTCATTGCCGTCCGCATTCCGTTTGGAGTGAGTTCGCTAAAAGTCGTGTCGATACTTACCGCTCTCAACGCCGGTTCTTTGATCTCGAATATTTGTTGCAAGTCAAGCGGCGTTAAAACAGGCGTTCTGATTTTAAGCGTGTGAGCGTGAGACGGAAATTCCGTAAGCGGCGAACCGAGCGGACCGATAAACGACGTTAAACTCATCAATAATTTTTCGCGAATCGGATCGATTGGAGGGTTTGTAACTTGTGCAAAACGTTGCTTGAAATAGTCGAATAATAGTTCAGGTTTATCGGACAAGACAGCCGGCGGCACGTCGAATCCCATTGAGCCGATGGGTTCGGTTCCTGTTTCAAACATAGGGCGAAGGACAATTTCCAATTCTTCGCGCGTGTATCCTGCGTTGCGTTGTGTTTTGTGGAGTTCGGTTGCGTCGGTCAACATTGCGTCAACGGCGCCGCCGCGACTCAACTCAACTTTATTCGCGTCAACCCAACGCCGGTAAGGACGGCTGCGCGTAATTTTAGCCTTAATCTCATCGTTGCCGATAATACGTTTTTGAACCGTATCGACTAGAATCATTCGACCTGGTGAAACGTTGCCTTTTTGTATAACGTCGGATTGGTCGAGCGGCAAAACGCCGGATTCGGAAGCGAGAATAAAGCGGTTATTTTTTGTAACAGAATATCGGGCGGGGCGTAAACCGTTGCGGTCAACTATGCTGCCTGCGATATGACCGTCGCTGAATGCCATTGCCGCCGGACCGTCCCAAGGTTCCATGAAAGTTGCGTGGTATTCGAAGAAGCCTCTGTGATCTTTTCCGAGTGAATATTTATCGCCCCATGCTTCGGGGATCATCATTAAAATAGAGTGTGCGAGGCTTCGGTCGGACAGTGACAGCAATTCAAACATGTTATCGAACAGCGCCGAATCGCTTGCGTCGGGGTCGTTGAATATCGGCAATATTTTTTCTATATCGTTTCCCCAAACTGTTTCGTCGTGTGCGTGTAAACTGTTTAATATTTCTTGTGCTTGGCGGCGGCGATCAACATTTCCTCTAATCGTGTTAATTTCGCCGTTGTGGCACATCATGCGGAATGGTTGTGCGAGAGTCCAGTTTGGAAATGTGTTTGTGCTGTAACGTTGATGAACGACGGCGATGGCGGATTCGATATCGTTTTCGAGTAAATCGGGGTAAAAGCGGGTGAGTTGTTCGGCGATCATCATTCCTTTGTACACTAATGTTCGTGAGGAGAGAGAGCTGATATAAAATTCGTCTTTACCGTTTAGGTTTGACTGTCTGATTTTTTTTTCTGTAATTCTTCGGATAACGTATAATTTTCGTTCGAATGTTAGTTCGTCGATTTCGGCGTTTTGGTTTGTTGAGGAATTGGTATTATTTTTTTTGGAATTTTTGTTTAGGTTTTTGTTGATTGGCGTTGAGAGGAAGACTTGTTTAACGTCTGGGCAAAGTTGTCGTGCGGTGGGACCGACGGCGTTTGGGTGTGTGGGAACGTCGCGGATTCCGATGATGTTGCAATTATTCTCTTCGATGGTTTGGATAAGGATATTGAGCAATAATTTTGCATCGTTATTTTTGGGCAAAAACACAACTGCGACGGCGTATTGACCGATGGGGGGCAAGTTTTTGCAATTAATTTCTGAGAGCCGGTTTCTAAAAAATTTATCGGGGGTTTGGATGAGGATGCCGGCGCCGTCTCCGGTTTCGGGGTCGCTTCCAACTGCGCCGCGATGAGCCATATTATTTAAAATAATAACGCCGTCGCGAACTATACTGTGAGATTTCTGACCAGTAATATCGACGGTCATACCGATGCCGCAAGAATCGTGCTCTTCAGCAGAATCATAAAGCCCATATTGCCGGCGACTCTGATTAACATTCAACATTTTATCATCCGCAATTCCAAGCAGATCATTATCAACAGAAGGTAAAATTTTAGTCATTAAATTTTTCGTAATTAAAAAAAAAGGGTTTGAAATTTATTGGGTTATTTGAAAATATTGTTATTGGTTATTGGGTTAATTTGTTTAATTGGTTTAATTGATTTTGTGAATATTTTATCTTCCAAATGCAAGAATTTATAATCTCGTTTTGGCAAGAATAAATCTTTTGGGATTTCGTTAATTTTATTTTTTGTGGTTTGTATAGCCAGTTCTGATTTGTCAATTGAAATATTACTAATATTCTATTTAGCAATTTTTATACTAATTTAATATTTTCAAAAACCTCTGAAATATTTACGGTATTATACAAATCTGCGGCTTTATTTATTGCATATTTAAGCGTTAATTCTTCTGATTCAAATTGTATTCCTTTGTTATCGATTTGGCATAATACTTCAGCCAGACACGTTAAATAATAAAAATTCCAATGAGGTAATTTGTGTTTTATTGATTTAAGATATTTTAAATCAATATTCGTTAGCAATTTATCGCCTAATGTAAATATTGTATCCATTGGAGGAACGCGGTCGTTTCGACGGCGTGAGTAAATTGTTAAAAATTTTTAATTCTATGTTTTATCGCGTGCGGTTGAGACAGCTGCGATCTTGATAAAAAAATCTTTTTAATCTGTGTAATCTGTGGATCGTTTTTTTGTCCATAGATTGTACAGATTACAAAGATTATGATTGCCGTCGTTGCGTCTGCAAATATTTGGGACGAATGCGATTCTGGTCTTTACAAAAATTTGTCCATCTTGTCCTTGAAAATTTTTGCCGGTAACGATATATTTTTTGTAACGAAAAATCATTTTGAGTTGAGCGGTGCTTTAGTGAAAAGGGGTGTTATTTTACCATCTTATTAATATTAGTTACAAGTCCCCTCCAACTTTATCAAAATTTTTAGAAACGCCCAATTATAATATTAAATAACGTTTTGACGTAAAGTAAAAATTTCCTCTGTGATCTCTGTGGTTAATAAAAATAAATTTGTGTTTTTAGAAATTGCTTTATTTTATAACTTAACTTAATTTTTTAATGAGGTAATGAGGTTGTTGTGTGTTGTAATGTTCTTGCTATTGAGGTTGTTTTGTTAGGAAAAAATTAGGTAAAAATTAGGTTTGAAAATCGGGCATTAAATCAAAATGAAATTTCCAAAATTTCATTTGTTAAAGGATCGCGGGCGTCTCGCCTGCATGCGGTTGTACTCAACCGCTGGTGAGCGAGGTTTTGATCTCAAGCGCCTTTTTGTTTGCCTATCGGCAAAGTGCAGGCGGGACGCCCGCGATCCATTGGTCTCGCCTGCATTTCAGGATCGCAGGCATTTCGCCTGGTGTTCCTTCAGATTCGCAGGCGGAACGCCTGCATCCCAGGATCGCGGGCGTCTCGCCTGCAAGCGGTTGTACTCAACCGCTGGTGAGCGAGGTTTTGATCTCAACCGTCTTTTTGTTTGCCTTTCGGCAAAGTGCAGGCGGGACGCCCGCGATCCTTAATGAATTACGAGCATTTTTAAAAATGAATTTTTAAAAAATGAAATTTTAGAAATTTCCTACAATATTGGCGGTATATTATCTTTTCCAGTCAATGATTTCTAGTTCGACGTTTTTACTGTAGTTGCTGATTTGTACTTTGAAAGCGACGTCTAAAGGTTTGTCGTATGGTTTCATATCTTCTACCCATTCTCCTTTTGAGAAAGCGACGCCTCTTATTTTAACGCCGTTTTGCGAGAAATCTGCGGTGAAATGTTTTCTGTTTTCGTCCTTTCCCATCAGTCTTGCGTTATTAACATACACGTTTTTTGCCATGAAAATTGGTTTTGAATTTCCACTGCCAAAAGGCGCCAGTTTCGCTATTTGATTAACGGTGTTATTTGTAAATGCGCCTAATGGAAATTCGCCGTCGATAAAAATTTCCGCAACACGGTCTTCTTGATCAGTATTTACATCGACATAATCACAAAACATCGCCCTAAATTCCGCCAACTTTGACCGCTCTAACGTCAACCCTGCGGCGCTGGCATGTCCGCCGAAACGTAACAGAAATTCACTACACGCTCGCAAAGCTTCATACAAATTTATTCCCATGACGCTACGCGCCGACCCGACCATCTCAACCAAATTCGCCCCCATTTTCGGTAAACTAAAAACAACAACCGGACGATGATACTTGTCAACTAATCGCGACGCAACTATCCCAAGAACCCCCTTGTGCCAATCCTCGCCATCCAAAACTAACGCCGCATCCGATTCATACGATTTGTCAACAATCTGCCGCTCCGCAGATTTCAATATCTCCCTCTCTAACTTTTTACGCGACTCGTTCAAACCGTCAATATATCGTACAAGTTCCTCCGCCCGCGCCTCGTCCTCCGTTATCAATAACTCTACCGCCAACATCGCTTGACCCAACCTGCCCGCAGCATTCAAACGCGGAATCAACTGAAAAGAAACAAAATCCGAACTCAACTCCGACTTGCCAACCTGAAAATTTGAAATCAATAACAACTTCCGTAACCCAATCGAACACGAAGGCAACGTAAGATATTGCAACCCTGAACGAACTATCGCACGATTCTCATCAACCAAACGAACATAATCCGCCACCGTACCCAACGCCGCAAGACCAGACATCTCTATCAATTTATTACGAAATTTATCAGATACCTTGCAACCAGGCCCATTAGCGGCAAGTTGACAAACTCCCCACGCCGCCTTCAACGCCACAACAGCGCCGCATAACTCCTGAAACGGATAATTATCACACGACTGATTTTTCGTTACAAAAATTCCAGATATATTTTCGTTGTCTTTTTTATTGTCATTGTCATTTTTATTTTCATTTGGCAAAGAATCTTTCGGCAATTTATCCAAGAAATTTTTATACAAATCATCCGCTTGCTTGTACGTCAATTGCGGATGCGCAATTGCAACTGCCGCCGGTAAAATTGAGCCTGGCGTATGATGATCCGTAATCAATAGTTCAACTCCCAGCGCCGCCGCCGTCTCCGCTTCGTTAATACTAGAAATTCCACAGTCAACCGTAATAATAACTTGCACGCCGTCGTCAAGCGCCAACCGCCTAATCGCATCATCATGAAGCCCATAACCTTCGTCAAGACGACTCGGTATATAATAAGAAACGTTACCGCCAAGCTCCTTTAATATCTGATAAAGAATCACAACGCCCGTTATGCCGTCAACGTCGTAATCGCCATAAATCGCTATCTTCTTTTTGGTCAAAATCGCATCCAGAAGCCGCTCCGAAACATTGCGACACCCCGGCAACAAAAACGGATCACGCAACGATTCCCGCAAACTAGGATTAAGAAAAACCTTCGCCGCCGACTCGCTCTCTACACCACGCGCAACCAATAACGTCGCCAGCAAATCAGATAATTGCGCCGACAACGCCAAAGACCGCGCCAACTCCGTATCAACCCGCCGAACCTTCCAACACTTCACACTCAATTCTATTTAAATTAAACTGTTCACGCTTAAATTCCGTTAAATACAAACGAAATTCAAAACGTCGTTATGACATACTCTAATATTCAATAATAAAATTCATAATTGGCAACTTCCATAACCGGTTTTTTATTTAACCACAGAGAACACAGAGAAGAAAATTTTTTAAATTATTTTATATCCAATGTAAATTATAATATTAAATAATGTTTCGATTCCAATTAAAAATTTCCTCTGCGTTCTCTGTTCTCTGTGTTCTCTGCGGTTAATAAAAAAAGAATTATTAGAGTTTGTCTGATTTGTATTATTTTTTCTTTTCGTTGTGTATTGTGTGTTTGCGGAGTTTGGGGCTATATTTGCTTAATTTAAGTTTTTCGCCGCCTGGTTTTTTTCGTATTGCGTAGTTGTAATCGCCTGTTTCTTCGCAGACCAAAAAAACTGTTTCCGCTTTCTTTTTACCTTTTTTGCCGGCCATTTATTATTCTCCTTTTTTGTTTTGATTTTGTTTTATACGTATCGTACTTAAAAATTTGCGATATAAAGCGTAAAAGTTTGTCGTCTGTTAGTTGCGCAGACGGCGGCAAACGTAAATTCAAGTGCGAGCGGTTTAAAACATCTTGTCAATATTATCTTTTAAGGTCGTCTTTTATTATTTTTATCTCAAGTTGCAAAGGGCGTAATTCTATCTCAAATTACATCAAACGGAAGGGGGGGAAGGGAGAAAATATATTAGCGTTTATACTATTCACAATTTAAAATACTTTATTTTAATTTGATTTTTTGTAACGATAATTGTAATTATATTTCGCCCCATCGGGGCAATACGTAACAACCCGCCGCAACACGGCAGGTTATAGATTATCAAATAACGAGCATCCTGAAAGGACAATAGAATGACGGATCTAATCGTTTGTAAATTTTATCAAATGATCTTTAGAGTATCTCTAAAAATTCGTAATCGTTCACGAGATTGTAGAAGCATAGAATTTTAGGAGATATGGTGTAGGCGCTAGATTTATTGTAACAATAAATATTTGTCCCATCTGTCCCGCTAGGGACAACATGTATACAGATCGTACTTGAAATTCAGCGATTTAAAAGCGTCAAAGCCTACCGTCCGAAAGCTAGGCAGGCGAATGTAAACGAAAAATAAAGTACGAACAGTTTAAAAACAACATTAACCCTCATTGCGTCCCTAACGGGACGCTAAAAATTTGCGTATAACTTTTTTCTACCAACATGTTGTCCCTAACGGGACAAATATTTATTGTTACGAAAATTGTCCAGATACGCCCTACGCACTATCCCCTAAAATCTAATCGCTAAACTTTCCGTGAACGGTTACAAAAAATTATTCTCTGTGAACTCTGTATTCTCAGCGCTTAATAAATAAAAAACTGGTTATTAGAAATTGCCTTTATTTATTCTTCGATGATTGGTCTGAATCCTACGTTATGGATTTTTTGGTATGTTTCGTAAGGGATGCGGGTAGCCGAGCCGATTACTTTTGGGCGGTCGCAATGCGAGCCGCCGCGTACAACTTTTTTCTTTGTTATGTCTTCATTGTTTCGTCCGTCGTTTTCGTTGTATGGATAAGGTTCGTAGTTTGTTCTTGTCCATTCCCAGACGTTGCCGATTACGTCGTACAGTCCCCATGCGTTTGTTTCATATTGTGCGACGTAATCTACGGTGAACCATTTATCATGAAACCGGTCGTCTCTCAACGGGAATAAATAACCTGGCGGAAAAAATCGTCGCGGTTTAATCATTGAACTACTCTCAATAAAATTCTCCGGTCGGCGACGGTCAACTCCATCCCACTCCCAACCTACATGAGATTGATGAAAAGTTTTCCTCAACCCTGCATCCGCAAGATTAGCGTCATACGAAAAATCCGCAAATCTACGCCCAAAATAAAACGCCTGATCCGTTCCCGCACGCGCCGCCCATTCCCATTGCGCCTCCGTCGGTAACGTTATTTTTTTGCCTGTTTTTTTTGCAAGATTTTCGCAAAATTTCATTGCCTCAACCCAACTCACTCTCGCAACCGGTTGATTAGGATGATTCGCAATATAACCTGGCGAAACATGATCAAAACCGTACTCGCCCTCATAACCGGTATCATGTTCCGGATCAAATAAAGCGGCATATTGTCCGTTTGTAATTTCCGTTGCGCAAATTAGAAAAGGTTTCTCAATTTTTACAACCGCTCGCGGACGCTCGTCGTTGAAACCGTCAACCGAACCCATCACAAATTCACCCGCCGGAATTTTAATAAAACGCAAACCTGATATTTCAACAACATGATTGTCTGTTTGTCTTTTTTTTGCTTCCGCATATTTGAAAGGAAAACCTGTTGCTTTAACGTTGTCGCCAACAACTTTCGGCAACGGTCTAATTGAAGCGTGAAATAATCTTGCGCCGTCGTCGGCGTGATTTAATAATTCTTTGATTTTTTTCGGCGGGACAATTTCGGGCGGCGCAATTTGTTTTTTATTTTGTAAACTATTGCGAAATTCCTCTTCGGGGTTATCGTCGATTCCCGCATATAATTTCTGTAATTGAAGCCGTCGCGTTTCATTCTTTGGCGACTCCCAACTTCCGCGATACGGCGCATTCAAATCGATCCATGTATATAGTCTTTCCCACGCTTCACGGTCAAGTTTAACGCCGTAATGCCCTCGCCGCAAACGTTGAATTAACTCGCTTGTACTGACATGAAAATCCATCGGTCTTTTCGTCGCAATATCATTTTCGGTACCAGGTCGCCTTACGAAAGGATGCAACGATTGATAGGCTTGATCTCGCCGCCAATCTCCGGCGCCGTTTGGAACGAATGATAAAATCCCCGTTTCTTTTTTATTTACGTCGTTATGACAACCTACGCAATATTGACTCAACACCGGTTGTACTTCGGTTTGAAATGCAAAAGGTCGCGGTTTGCCGTACCATTCGGCGATTTTATGCGGCGGTTTACGCGACGCAATTGTAGATTTTGCCGGAGTAACTTCGTTTGTTCTTTCATGGCAACCGGCACACGAAACGTTTTCGCCTGGCATGGCGATTGTCCAACTTTGCATAATTTGAATTGCCGCTCCGTCTTCGTCCAGAACGTGCATTGCGATAGGCGTGTTTGCGGGAACTTTGAAACATGCCGAACCGTCGTCTTCAATTGGAACCGTCCCAATAATCCGCTTAATATCATAACCGGAATACTCGCCTATTGCCGTGTAATTGCCCGTTCCCCAATATGCGAAATGATACGAAAAAATCCGCAACGCCTTCGCTTTGCCGCGCGGAATATCGGGCAAACCGCGACCATGATAAACGTCGGTAATAAACATCGTTCCTTCTTTTGCTTCTGGTATTGTCAAATCTGGAATCACCGGCGGACGTTTGCGCGGAAGCAGCGGCGTCGGTTCAAATAATCCCGCATCCGGTAAATCGCAGAGTTTAACCATGTTGTCAAAAACATCCACAAGCCAAATTCCCCACGTCCCTTTGTGATCGAGCCACATATTTGTCAAAAAATATTTCTCATTTAACGGATACGGAAACGCAAAAGTATATTTACAATCGCCGCCTTGATTATCGTAAACGTTGCCTATAACGTCGCGTCCCCATCCCGGAATTTCTTGAACGCAACCGGTAACTTCTTTCGGATAAACTCGCGGATAAATATCGCTATGAGTTCCGGGTTTGCCCCATTCTTTGGTTTTCGGATCGTGGCGGAACGGGTAATGTGTTCCGAGATTGGGGTCAACCAGCATGAGCCGTCCCGCTTCCGGCAACGAATGATGCCCGCTCACAACTCCAAGTACCATACTCGGATGCGTCAACACCGGACGCGCATGTTTGTAAGCGGTCGGAAAAAAAGCGCCGCTGCCCCAGATCGCTTTCTGCCGGCGACCATCGGGCGACATGGTAAAGAGCATTCGGTCAAAATAATGAGGCGTTTCCGTGTATTGCCAACGCAGATACATAATGCGACCGTCGTTCAAAAGACGCGGATGCCAGCCGCTGTCTTGTTCAAATGTGAGTTGATGCGTGCGGTTTTTATTTGTATCGATGCGGTACAAGGTAGCGACTTTTTTTGAACCCGCCATGCAAGGAACGCCTTGTATTCCGGCGGTTGAAAAACTTAAAATCACGCCTTCTTCCGCAACATAACAAGGATCAAACCATTGTATATCCGTTTGATTATTCGGCGTTATTTCGCGTAATTCGCCGCCGTTGACTCCGATTTCAAACACTGCCAAATTGCCTTTATCGTTAGTGGCGGTAAAGAGAAATTTTTGTACGTTGAAGTGTAAATCGAGATCGCGCATGATGGCGTTATTAGCGTGTCGATAAACCGGCGTAAGTTTGGGAACGCCGCGAATATTGCTCAATATCATTATTTCGTTGTCCCAACCGTCGCGCGGAACTGTATCTTCGGTGTAAGCGTTCAATTCAATAAAACCAAGTTGACCTTGACGTTTCAGATTGGTTTTACGCCGAATGCAGAGTATTTTGTCAAAATTAAGAACAGGATTAGCAAGAGCAGCCTCGCGGATCAATTTTTCCAAAGCGTGAGGATCAGGCTTCTTGTCAAGTTCGTCAAGCCGTTTCAAAAACGCAGAACCGTCGGGATATTGCTCGCCATAAGTTGCAATCAAATCCAAAATCAACCGCCGCGCCGAAGCAGAAGTATTAACCGGAACAACGCCATTGTCATAACCAAAAACAATAAACCCAAAACAAAAAACAAAAAATAACACAAATACAATAAACAAATTTTTAATTTTCATTGTAAATAAGAAAGGAAAAAAAATATAACCGTTTACGGAAATTTAAACGCCAGATTTTAGGGTGTAGGGAGTAGGGAGTAGGGAGTAGGGGGTAGGGGGTAG
>JAISLW010000220.1 GCA_031277105.1 Planctomycetaceae bacterium
GGCGAGACCAACGGAACGCGGGCGTCTCGCCTGCACTTTGCCGATAGGCAAACAAAAAAGCGGTTACGATCTAAACCTCGCTCATTAGCGGTTGAGTACAACCGCATGCAGGCGAGACGCCCGCGATCCTGCGGCGAGTGCGATCCTTTAACGTCTGCCTTCCTTTTTTTGCAGGCGGGACGCCTGCGATCCCGCCTGCGATTTTTTGTAACAAAAAATCTGTTCTCTATTTTTCTAAAAAACTACCCCCTACACCCTACCCCCTACACCCTATCCCCTATCCCCTAACCTAACCCCTCAAATCTTGCGCTTAAAATTTTTGTGAACGGTTACGATTATTTTTACGGGGATTTTTTTTATTGGTTTCCGCCTAGATTTTGTAGGTTTGGTAGGTATTGCAACGGGTTTAGTCTGTCAATTGGTATTCTTGGCAACGACGGTAATGTTGGCGTGTTTTTTATCGGCGGGATAATTGGTTTTGGTTGATCGAAAATTACTGGAGCAATTCTTACGTCGTCAATATTTACTTCGCCCAAAGCATTCAGCGCAAAAAATACATAATAATTTGCGTCCTCCGGCACATATCTATAAAAAGCAAACTCTCGCCATTGTCCGCCTGTTTCCTTAAATCGTAACGCCAACGCTTCTCCTCCTAACGAGTCGAAAATAGTTAAACCGTCAACCCCCGATTCCAAAGGCGCCGGTACCCTAATCCAACCACTCACACAAATCATCTCACCCATACGAACATTAACCGGCGGCGTAATAACCCACACCGGCGCCGTTTCAATTTGTTTCGGTTTGCTCTCGCCGCCGTCAACTTTTGCCACAATTTTTAATCCGTTTTTTCCCGATCTTGCCGCTTGCTCTGAAATTGATAATTGCTCAATAATTCCCTCGACCTTGTGCCGTTGCGAACTCCAACCATTGCGTTGCCATGAAATCACGTTTTCCATGTCGCCTGCCGCTAATCTGTTTTGACCTAACGTCGCCCCCGCCGTTCTTTGAAATGCGGCTAAATAATACGGCAAAGTCGCAAACGACACCGAAACCGGCGTCATACACGCATTCAAATCATGCCTTGTCGCTTCCCTTAACAAGTCGCGCGACACTACTCGTAATCCGCGTGTTGCACGTTCCGCTTGCAAGTACGCCATGCCATACGCCGGCGGCGACTGATTTATAAAACTCTTCGCAACATCTATCGCATGCAGCGTCATTCTAAAATGCGATTCTTGTTCTTGCAAAGCGATTAACGGTAATTTGTCGCGCGGATGAATTGGAATAGAATTAGATTCTTTCGCCTGTTTCAACATTTCCATAACTTGTCGCGTCGATGCTAATTGCAACTCCGCCAAACGGCACGCTAGATACGCGCACCGCTCGCCTATAACTTTTGCCCGCTCGCCTACTCTTGCATAAAATGCGTCAACTTCTCCAAAATAAACAAACGAATTCAAACTCGCCTCCTCCAACAAGACCTCCGTCCCGCCCGCAACACGTCGCGTTGAAAGCGGAAACATACGATTCGGAACAAGCAGATACGCCCCGTAAGTATCAGGAATGCCCGGAATAATAAACCGAACCGAACCCTCAAAAGCGCCACTAACCGATAACTGACTATTCCGCTCGCGCCAAATCGGCGCTAATAAACGCGTCCGCCCCGCTTGAATAACGGCGGCGCTCATCTGCCTGCGTCCCGTTGAATTTACCAGCGTCGGCTGATCGTGACCGCCCGCAAACCAGTCCTCGACTAATTGCAACTCCCAATTGATCAACTCTAACGACAAACGCCGATACTCCGTCGCCGGATCATTATTAGTCAACGGCGTATTCGACGTAAAAATGATTCCATGAATTCCGCACGCTAACGCTTGATGAACTTGCATTTTGATTTGTTCGTGGGTAATTGCGCAGATTTCATTAGTATTCCCGCCGAACATTATCCATTGGTTTGCTAGTTTCGGGTCAACGTCTGTTTGTACCGTAGTCCAAAACGGCGTATCCGGTCGCGCCAACATCGGATAACTATTTTGCCAAATAAATAATTCGTTAAAGTCAAGCGAGGACAAAAGCGGCTTGCTCTCCATCAAAAGAATATCAACAATTCTGCTGTACTCCCAGACGCCGCTTCTTGCCGTACAAATTAACGGTCGCCGCCGCAATCTGTCGGCGCTTTGCAACAACGTCGCCCTATTTGTGTCTTCTTGATGTCGCGGTTGCGTGCAATCGTCGCCCATGTTCCACACTAGAACGTTGTCGTAAAGCGAACTCGTAACAGAAATATTTGCGTCAATAATTTTTTCGGCGCCAACATTAACGGCGCCAACATTAGCAGCGGCGTCGGCAGCGGCGGCGGCTTGAATTTTTGCGTTTTCGATTTCGTTTGGGCTTGGCGGTTTGCATATTAACCATACTCCCGCTTCTTGTGCTTCGCGTAAGAGCGACGGACTTGGACGCTCTTTTATCCAAACTGTATTAAATTCTAACTTGCGTAAAAAACTTAACGGCTCGCCTTGATATTCAATTGCGCGTACTCCGATAGGCGTATTATTTACGAGCAAAATTTTATCCGAAATCTGAATATTAGTCGTCGCAGGTCGGAAGTTCTGATTTTCCAAGTTAGCGGCGGCGTAATTATTTTGTTGCAACAGCGTGAAATTTTGCGCGGCGCTAGGATTATTTTTTGCAATTAAGGCGCGAGAATTATTTGGGGATTCCGTTTGTATCAAGGGCAAAATTGTTGCGGGATTTGTTGCGCGTAATTGTTGCGGGTCAATTTGATACGGTTGCGGCGTCAACGGCGACGCAACAAGTTTATCAGGATTTTGCCCCCAAACTTTGTCCAACCATCCGTCGTTAGCGACATGAGTAGTTACAAATTCACACTGCGATCCTGCCGTCAATTTAAAACCGTTAAAATTAACCGGATCAAATAACGCCCCAAAATTATTAGACTGATTATTAGGCTGATTATTATTAGGCTGACTTTCAAATTTTAGTTGTAACTCTTCGCGAACCGGAAGAACGCCGACAACATCAAGCGACCCGATATTGACAACTTTTTGCGGCGGCTGATTGGGAATATGTTCGATAAAAAGGATAAGTTGCCGGACGTATTTTTCACGCAAGTCAAGCGGATTCAACTCGGCGCGCAACGGAATAAGTATCTTGTCAACTCGTTTCCAAAGATCAGGTCTGCCGTTCTTATCGTGAAAATTCAAATTTTCCCAATCGCCTGAGCCGGAATAATTTGAACCGGCGACAATAAACGTTACAGGTTTTTTAGTCTGCGGATGTATCGAATTAGGCAACACAATCTGCGCCGCAAGAGTAACCCCTTTGTCGTTTGAACGGATTGAAACGGACGGGTCAAGTTCGTCGATTAAACTAGGATAACCAATAACACAACCAAGAGAAATCGAAGATTTATCGGGCAAGTTAAATTTGATCTGCTCGTAAGGTTGAATTTGATTTTTTTGGATAATTTTGTGTTCGATAATTTTTGCGTATCCGTTCCCGTTCTCAATATGCAATACCTTCCAATTGACAAGATTTTTGACGACGGAATTATTCAAATTAACGCCACGATTTGCCGAACCGTTGCGAGCCGAACTATTGCGAACATTTGCCGAACCGTTGCGATTAAAAGAATCAATAACCGGAAACGTAACATCCGGCGCCGATGTAATTGTAGGCGGAGGCGTTGATGATAAAGTTGATGGTAAATTTGGGTTACGTTGAGTTTGTGCGTTAGTTGTCTGCGCAATCGCAACCGCCGCCGTCAATTGACAACAAAACAAACAAAACAAAAAATTTGAAAATATAAATAAACGCACAATAAAAAATTTATCGCAAAAAATCTATCTTAATCTTAAATTGCAACAAACAGATCCAACATGTATGTTGCTCGTACTTGAAATTCAGCGATTTAAAATCGCGTCAAAGCCTGCCGTCCGAAAACTAGGCAGGCGAAGGTAAACGCAAACTCAAGTACGAATAGTTTAAAACATACGCCCGACCAAAAAATCTTATTTGGAATTTTAAACTAAACATACTTGAATTTGGGTAACCGTTCACGGAAATTTCAACGATAGGTTTTAGGGGATAATGTGTAGCGGGTTATGGAATAGTTTTTTAGAAAACTAGAGAACAGATTTTTTGTTACAAAAAAATTGTCCCTTCTGTCCTTGAAAAATCGCCAATACGTAATTTGCTAAACAAATTTCCGTGAACAGTTACAAATTTTTTAAATCAAAAAGTCAATTCTAATATTAAATAACGTTTTGACGTAAATTAAAAATTTCTTCTGTGATCTCTGTGTCTTCTGTGGTTAATAAAAATAAATTTGCGTTTACATTCGTCTGTTTAGTTTTCGGGCGGCTGGCTTTGATGTTTTTAAATTGATGAATTTCAATTACGAGCGGACGCCAAAACCGTAGTTTACAAATTACGAGCGGACGCCAAAACCGTAGTTTACAAATTTTTCTTTTTTTGTGAAAGATCAAATTTGTGAATCTGATCGGTAATATCGTTATAATATGCAAGCAATGGTAAAAAAAAATAAAACTTTGGCGTTAGATTTCTTTTTTTTCAAAAAAACGGGTGTACACTTCGTATAGATGTTTGTAATAGATAGTCAAAATTATTTGGTAACAGTTTAATAGACAGCCCGACAATAGATTTTGTAACTGTTCACGTAAACCCATTCCCCCTTTTTACCCATCCCCCTATTCCCCATCCCCCCCCTCATCCTCTTATTATTCTTTGTGATAACTTATGAAAACGGAAGTTGAAACGGAAATTGATAAATGTCGAATTTTTAGGTTGCCTTCGGATGAGCAATTGAGCGAGGCTGCGATTGGCGAGGCGAATGATTTATCGGAGTTACTTTGTCTTGTGGATTTATTGCCGCTTGGGCTTCGTTCTGATTTTTATACGGTAATTCAACGTCTAGTAGAATCAGCGGAACGCCGCCAACAGATTTTAACAGTATTGCACGATTCGCTAACACAGATGAGTCTTGACTTAAAATATCTAATATTTGACCTAGAAGCAACAAGAAGAGAACGCGACGAAGCAATTAAACTTATAAACGAATGGTAAAAAAAACATAACCGCTCTCGGAAAATTAAACAAAAGATTTAGCGAAAGGATCGCAGACGCCCCGCATGCAAGCCGACATTTTTGTAACAATAAATATTTGTCCCGTTAGGGACAGAAATGAATTTTTAGAGACGCCAAGATATTAAACGTCGTTCATTAGCGGTTGAGTACAACCGCATGCAGGCGAGACGCCCGCGATCCGGCGGCGAAGGCAAGTTGTTGAAAAACTAACCTAATATAACCTCGCTCACCAGCGGTTGAGTACAACCGCATGCAGGCGAGACGCCCGCGATCCTGGGATGCAGGCGTTCCGCCTGCGAATCTGAAGAAACACCAGGCGAAATGTTTGCGATCCTGAAGCGCCTGCGATCCT
>JAISLW010000014.1 GCA_031277105.1 Planctomycetaceae bacterium
TATTTTAGGTGTTATGAAATATTAACATTTATTAGCGAATTAACTCTACTGCGGCGTTTCGGCACGGTGTTTGATTTTTTTAGCCGCCTACCTGGACAAATGAATTTTTAGAGACGCCCTAAAGGGATTTTCTAAAAAAATAGTTTTTGTAAAAAAGGTAGGCGGCATTTCGCCGAAACGCCGCCTACCTGAACAAATGAATTTAGAGACGCCTATTTTTTGTTTTTTAGTTTTCATGTTTTATTGCGTGATCTCTTGCGGCTAGGGCTTTGCGTATTCTTTTGTTGCATATTTCTGCTAATCCTTGAATCAACACGAACAATACCGGCGTTACATAAACGCCTACCATTGTTTCCATCAACAGACCTCCAAATACGCAATTACCGATAGCATTACGCGAAACGGCGCCGGCGCCGTTTGCCAGCACTAGCGGCGTTACGCCAAGTATAAACGCAAACGAAGTCATAAAAATTGGTCTGATTCTGAGTCTGCCAGCCTCATACGCAGATTGTGCTAGCGACATATTTTCATGTACGCGGCGGTGTTTGGCAAATTCTGTAATGAATATTGCATTCTTTGCCGAAAGTCCAACCATCATCAAAAAACCTAGTTGCGTGTACAAATTTATTTCTAGCAAACTGCCGCCAAACATTCCAAACAGAAATACAGCCGTTACCGAACCCGCAATACCAAGCGGAACCGCCATCATTATGATAAGCGGCGACGACCAACTTTCATATTGCGCAGATAAAATTAAAAACGCAAACAAAATTGATATAGCAAAAAATATTGCCCCTTGACTGCCTGCGCGTTTTTCTTGAAACGTTATGCCTGTCCATGCCGAGCTGAATCCGTCGGGGAAATCGTAATTTTCCACTCGCTGGATGCCTTCGCTTGTACTGTGCAAAGGATGAATCATTCCCGTAAACGATACGCTTGGGAAAAGATTATAACGGGTCAATAATTGCGGACCTGATACTTCGCGCAACGTAACAAAAGAACTCAACGGTACCATTGTACCTTTGTTATTTCGGACTTTTATTGTGAAAACGTCGTTTATATTATCTCGGTATTCTCCTTCTGCTTGTACGTTTACGCGGTACGTGCGGCTGAATACGTTAAAATCGTTTACGTAAGCCGTGCCAAGCGTTGAAGCCAGAGCAAGAAATACTTCCGAAAGACTAACTCCCATTTGTTTAACTTTGTCGCGGTCTATGTCAAGATAAAGTCGCGGCGATCGCGGGTTAAACGGCATCATCGTATGAACGAACAACGGATCGCCGTTATCCGCTTTTTCGTTATCCATTCGCAACTTAACATCTTCCGCAACAGCCGCAAGCGTGTTCGGACCGACGTCGCGCTCGTCTTGCAAAACAAATGCCACGCCGGACGCCATACCTAATCCCATTATCGGCGGCGGCGTTGCCAGCATGAATGCCGCTTCTGGAATCGCATGTTCTAAATCTGTTCTCAAACGATTTATTATTGCTTCCGGTTTCAGAGATTTATTCTTTCGATCTTTCCATTGGTCGAGTCTTATTATTGCCATTCCGTGATTTGAACCGGCGCCGCTAAAAAACGAAAAACCGTTTATTAACATTGCGCTTTGAACGCCGCCCGTAACAATTTCGCCTTTGTCGTTTTTAGTCCTTTCTTTTTGTTTGTCAATCATTTTTTCAACTAAACGCAGCGCCGCGCGAGTTCGTTCTTGCGATGCGCCTTCCGGTAATTTTGTTTCAAGAAATATCGCGCCTTGATCTTCATTTGGCAAAAAACCCGACGGCAACGTATAGACAATAAATATCAAAACGCCAACTAGTGCAAACCAAAGTATCAACAACATCGGCGCTACCGAAATGAATGATTTGACCGTCGTAAGATAAAAGGAACGAAAACCGTCAAAGAAATAATTGAACAATCTGAAATGCGGCAACCGTTTTGCCTTTGGCACTGACGGACGCAACAAGATAGCGCACAATGCGGGCGCTAATGTTAAACCGCATATACCGGAGATGCCGATTGCTCCGGCTATTGTTAGGGCAAATTGTTTGTAAAGTTTACCAACTATGCCTTGCATCATTGCCGTCGGGACAAATACCGCCATCATTACTAATACTGTTGCGACTACGGGACCTATTACTTGTATCATCGACTTCTTCGCCGCCGCAACTCCGTCGAGATGTTCTTCGTCTATGATACGTTGCGTATTTTCAACAACGACAATCGCATCATCGACGACTATTCCAATAACAAGAATCATCCCAAATAAAGACATCGTGTTAATTGAGAACCCAAACATTACCAACAAGAAAAACGTCCCTACTATTGACACCGGAATCGTCAACGTCGGAATCAACGCCGCGCGCCAATCTTGCAAAAACATGTAAACCGTGAATACTACAAAAAACACGCAAAGAATAAGCGTCTCCCAAAATTCAGCAACTGTTGCCGAAATAAAATCAGTCGCATTAAAAGTAACTTCGCACATCAGCCCGCTGCGGTCTAACGAATCTTTAAGCGAATCGATTTCTTTAATTACGTTTTCGGCGACTTTAATTGCATTAGCGCCAGAGCGGGGCGATATTGCCATACCTGTTGACATTTTGCCGTTGTAATGAGATTCCATTGTGTAATTAGCGGCGCCGAGTTCTACCCGCGCTACATCTTTTAATCGCAATATAGCATTTCGCTCGTCAACGCGTATAACTATATTTTCAAATTCAGTAACGTCTTTCAAACGTCCAAGCGTAATAATTGCTAAACTTGTTTTTACGCCGCCCGGCACCGGCGATACGCCAATGCGTCCCGCTGAAACTTGAACGTTTTGTTCCGCTATTGCCGCTTGAATATCTTGAACAGAAACGCCGCGCGCCGCCATCGTGTTTTCGTCAAGCCAGACGCGCATACTAAATTCGCGGTTGTCAAACATACGCACTTCGCCAACGTCTTTCACTCGCGCAAGACGGTCTTTAATATAAAGCGACGCATAGTTCGCAAGATAAGGACCGCTTTTTGTCCCGCCGCTACGAGCAAGAAGAGAATCTTCTTCGATTATATTTTTTCCGTCGTCGGCGCTGGTAACATTATTAGCGTTATTAGCGCCGTCTGTATTTTTTGAATTATTTTTAAGTTTTTCAAGAGCGCCTGCCATGCCTGTTTTTTGGTTAAGATTTGAGGCGGCGCCGCCGTCTTCTACTTTTTCAAACAGACTCAAAAAGCAGACAAAATTAGACGACCGTTTATCAACACGGACGCCGAACCGTCGTACTTCTTCCGGCAATCGCGGCTCTGCCGCTTTGACTCGGTTTTGAACTAGAACCGATGCAATATTAGGATCCGTGCCGACTTCAAACGAAATCGCTATTGACATCGTTCCATCGCTCGTGCATTGCGTCTCCATGTAAATCATATCGTCAACTCCGTTAAGCTCCTGCTCAAGCGGAATTGCAACCGTGTTAGCGACGTCTTCAGCGCTAGCGCCAGGAAATGTTGCGTTCACGGAAACCGTAGGGGGAACTATATCCGGAAACTGTTCAATTGCCAGATTAGGAATAGAAATCAAACCAAGCAACGTAATCACTAAACAGACTACGCATGAAAATATTGGACGATCAATAAAAAAATGAGAAAACATGTTTTTTTATTTTTACTATTCATACAAGAATTGACGACAATCGTTTCAAGCCGAAAATTCTAAATATGCAGGTTAATTTTTTATTTATTTGTTTATCAGTCTGTCAATCTTATACGGCTCGTATTTAAATTTTCAGCGATTTAATATCTTAAAGTCTGCTGTTGCCGTTAGACGTGCAAGCGGCTGACGCCGAAAATTAAAATACGAACAATTGACAACAGAC
Organism: Planctomycetaceae bacterium; assembly: GCA_031277105.1. GTDB lineage: Bacteria > Planctomycetota > Planctomycetia > Pirellulales > Thermoguttaceae > WRKP01. Next base: position 3,858 of record JAISLW010000014.1, read on the forward strand.
AAACTGATATGCAACTATCTATTTGTTATTATAAATTTATCGCAGATGCGGGGCGTAATTCGTGTTGAGCGCCGGATTGTTGTTTTACCTGTTGTGTCGTCGATGCAAACTTGAATCAGGCTAGCAAGAATAAAGTTCGATTGACGATTTAATCTCATCAATCGAATTTTTTTCATCAATTGCCATGTTAAATTAAAAATGAAATTTTCGTAAACGGTTTATTTTTTGTTATTTAATCTGTGGTTCCGTCTTCTTTTGCTCGTCTTTCGTTAAATTCTGCGATACTGATTGGGTTGACGGGCGAGCCGTGTCTTGCGCGGTGTATGCCTTTAACTATATATTTTTCGCCAGGTTTTAATCCGTGTAAAATTATTACTTGTTGGTTGTCTGGCAATCTTCGGATTTTAACGTCGCGTCTGTATGCCAAATCGGTTTCGTAGGGTTTGAGGTCTTCTGCGGTTTCTTTTTTTCTTGCAAACGGGTTTGGTTGTGGCGTGTACATTCCTTTTTGTATGACGAAAACGTATTTTGTATCAAGGTCGGTCAAGATTGCTTCTTCGCTGATTAGGATTGCGTTTGAGACGGTTTCGTAGGGAATGCGGACGTTACAAATTTGACCTGCGTAAATTAGATAATCGGGGTTATTATTAATATTTATGAGCGGGTTGTGTAATTCGCCGCGTATTGTTACTTGTCCTGATTCTGTTACGATCCGGTTATCGATTACGCCTTTAAGAATGCCTTTGAGGGGGAAGTCGCTAGGTATTGCCGCTGTTGAGTTAGTTAGCGAAGCCTCAAAAATGCCGCCGATAAATCCAAGAAATTCGTTAGTTTCGTCTGATTCGGTATTTTCTTTTTTGTTTTCGGGTTTATTTGCGGCGTTATTTGTTGTGTTGTTTGTGTTATTTTTTATGTTTTTATTTTTTTGCGTTAATTCGTCGTATTTTTCGCGGTATCCTAATCTATTTTTTAGGTCGGCGAATTCTTTATCGCTAACAAAAAAGTCAACATAGATCGGGTCGAGTTGGGTGATGGACAGTAATTTTGATTCGGCTGTTCCGGGGTTAATGTAATTATTTTCATCGACTAAGTGTTGTGTAGTTTTGCCGGTAATTGGCGCTTTGATGTCGGTGTATTCGAGATTTAGTTCTGCTTGTTGTACGGCGACTTGGTGGCGTTTAACTGTTGCGGCGGCGATTCGGTATTCGGTCTCGTATTGTAATAATTCTTCTTGGGTGCGGATGTTTTCTTGTGCCAATGGTTGAGTTCGGTCGAGGTCTTTTTTTGCTTGTAGTTCTTTTTGTTGTGCGACGACGAGGTCTTGTTTGCTCATTTCGAGGGCGTATTGATATTGTTCGGGTTCGATTTGGGCAAGGCGTTGACCTTGTTTAACTACTTCGCCGTGCGAGTAAAAATATTTCCTCAAAAAACCAGGAACGCGGACGCGAATATCGACTGATTTGTATGGGGATGTTTTACCTTCGGCGTAAAGATAAAGTTGTACGTCGTCTTGTGCGACGTTATCGTAGATAACTTCGGGAGCGTCGGCTTTTTTATTATTTTCTTTGGCGTCTGTTTGTTTTGCGTCGGCTTTATTTCCCGAAGACGAGCCGCAACCGCTGATACTGCAAATCAAAAAAACACATATTAGACAAACAAAAAGTATTTTCAATTTGTCGAAAACAAATAGTTCTGTTGCGGCGTTAATTGCGGTTTTAGTTGTGGGGCGGTTATTTAGCGTGAATTTAATTT
>JAISLW010000302.1 GCA_031277105.1 Planctomycetaceae bacterium
CTACTAAGGTTGTTTTGTAAAGAAAAATAAGGTAAAAATAAGGTTAGGGTAAACGCAAATTAAAACGCTAACAGCTTAAAAATCGACAATACGTAATTGGCTAAAAAATTTTCCGTGAACGGTTACGAATTTTTAGAGATACTCCTCTGTGTTCTTTGTGGTTAATAAAAATAAATCTGTAATTTGTAGAGGTTCTTTATTATTTTTTTTCTGATTTTAGTAGTAGCCATAAGAAAAAAGGTCCGCCTAGCATATTTGTTATTACGCCGACGGGGATTTGTACGGGATAAAAGATTGAGCGGCTTAATGTATCGCAGATTGCTAGGAAGATGGCGCCGGTTAAAAAAGTTATTGGAACTAATCGCCAATGATTTACGCCGGTAATTACTCTTGCGATATGCGGCGCCATTAGCCCTACAAAACCAATCGGTCCCGCTACCGAAACAATTACGCCGACCGTAACCGAAACCGCAATAAATAAAATTAAACGCAACTTGACAACCGCTACGCCTAACGATTTGGCGCGATCCCAACCTGCCGCCAAAATATTCAACTCCCGCGCAAAAAATAAAAGCGACATAAATAATAAAAAAACAAACGGAAATACACGCCAAAAATCCAACATCGACGCATTTTGTAACTCGCCCATCGTCCAATGCAATATTTGCAGCGCGTCGTGCGGAGTTGCAATATATTGTAAAAATACGATTAAACTGGCAAAGAAAAAATTTACCGCTACGCCCGCAAGAAGCATCCGCTCCGACGACGCGTCACGCACGCCAGATAAAAAAAATACAATAAACATCGAAAACATCGCGCCGCAAAAAGAACCAACCGTAACAAACGAAAAACCAAAAAATAAAAAATGACCAAACCAACCCGCAACCTGAAATCCTACAGCGGCGCCAAAAGAAGCCCCACTCGCTATGCCAAGCGTATAAGGCGTCGCAAGCGAATTACGAAAAAGCGACTGAAAAACCAAACCGCCCAACCCTAAACCGCCCCCAACTACAATCGAAACCAACACACGATTAAAGCGAATCGCATAAATCGAAGAAGCGCCAGAAAAAGACGGAAAATAAAAATCACGACCTATAGACGGAAAAATAAAAATCCCAAAAAATAAAAATAAAATCAGAATAAATAAAAATAAACGATAACCAAAATCAGAAAGCGGAAACATTGAAATATTAAACAAAAATTCATAACCTAATTTTTAACTCTTGCGCCGTTGACATATTCTTGCAATAAATGTCCCGTTACGCCCGCAACAATTAACGCTAATCCTACAAATAAAACCGGAACGCCTGGTTGAAAATTATCCGCGCCGCCGTTGAGTAAATAAAATACGCCAAAAATTATCCCAACAATTCCAATAAATGACAAACAAAAATTCATTTTTTGTAACAGAACTATTCCAAAAGAATCGTCCGCATATTCAGGTTTCAACGCATGCGGTTGTTGTTGATATTGTTGTTGCAATAGCGGCGGCATTACGAAATTTTGCACGGCGGCGGCTGCGGCGACGGCGGCGGAATTTTCGTTACAATTATAAGCGTCGTTTATTATATTTTGCGGCGGTTGCGGCGGTTGCGGCGCTGCGAATTGGTCGTTTAACGGCGGCGCTATGTTTACGGAAGGCGTTAAGTTTAGTTGTGATTGCGGCGCTAAATCTTCTTGAGGACGGTTATTTTGAATATAACTTTGTTGACTGGACAATTTGGAGGCAGTCTGTTTCAATGTTAAATGCGGCTGACTAAGATTCGGAACTTGTAACTTGCTAATACAAACTCGCGCCGATTCAATATTCGCCATAATTCTTTCGGCTGAATATTGCGGATCGTCTAATACGTCGATTGAATGAGGCGTAACATTTATTTTTGCCGTCGAGGTAATATTGGATTTATTCTTGTTGTCAACAGGTTCTATTTTGATCTTATTGGGCGAATTTATATTTTGGCGCGCCGTTACGTTTGGTTGCGAAGGTTTGGGAATTATTGTAACGGTTAATTGTTTTTGGTTATCTGACTGTGCGTTTAACGCCGCCTTACGTTGAATAATCAATAACCGCTCGATCAACTCTTGACGTAATCGCTTCAACTCCAACGCCGGATCAAAATCGTCTATCTCTATCTCCGAACCAATTCCATAAGACGAATTACGCAGACTCATAGAACCAGAACCTGCCGGCTTCAGGTCAATTGTCGAATTAGTATTAAACGATGTCGATTTTTTCATCTCTTCTGAATCCCGCAAACTCTGACGGCAAGTTCTAAAAACTCATCTGTTCAGGTAGGCGGCTAAAAAAATTAAACGCTGTGCCGAAACGCCGCAGTACGGTCTAGGTTATTGATAATTTTATTACTTCATAATGCCTAAAACATGTCTATTTCCACGTCTATTTCCTACGTTATGAATTATTAAAATTTAATAATTATTTCATGCGTATTGCAATGTTTCGGCGAAACATCGCCTACCTTTTGACAAAAAATGAGTTTTGGAAGTTACCTGATTATTATATTACGTATTGTACTTAAAATTCATCAATTAAAAGCGTGCTATTGCTCGTACTTGAAATTCATTGATTTAAAATTTAAAAACGTAAAAGCTTGCCGTCCGATAACTAGCCAGACGAAGCTAAACGCAAATTAAAATACGAACAGTCTAAAATCTAAACCGCACAACCGCATTGCGAAGGCAAAATTTTACGCCTTCATATTCGCTGAAATTCAAATACAACCCAAATATAATTTTAGTTACAATTACTGTTTAATTGATTTTGTACCGGTTAAGTTAGAAACAAATGCGCAAAGTCCCTTTCCATAAATCGGCAAACAAACCAACAAAACTTTATAAAAGGTAATTTTTCAGTCGAATATTTATTTTAACCGTTCACGAAAATTTGTTTAACTATTACGTTTGGGTAATTTTTGAGGGACAAGTGGGACATGAGAGACATGTGAGACAATTTTTTTTATAACAAAAGGGCATCTAGTTTTCTAAAAAACTATCCCCTAACCCCTAACCCTTAATCCTAACCCCTAAAACCTATCGCTTAAATTTTCGTGAACGGTTATAAAAAATTGTCCCTCACTGTTCCCCCTGTCTTTTCAAAATTGACAAAACATTATTTGACAAACAAATTTCCGTGAACGATAATATTCAATAACTTTTTGATCCAAGATTATGCTGCTCGTATTTGCAACTCGTATTTGCAATTTGTTGGGTATCTCTAAAAATTCATTTGTCCAGGTAGGCGACTAAAAAAATTAAACGCTGTGCCGAAACGCCGCAATAGATATTTTGTAGCAATTAAATTTTACTACTTCACAAAATCTAAAATTAAAAATTTTGTAACCGTTCACGGTATTTTTTTATTATTTAAT
>JAISLW010000108.1 GCA_031277105.1 Planctomycetaceae bacterium
CGTTATTGGAACAGAATTTTTATCAAACCGAATTAAAAAGCGCCCGCGACCGCAAAAACGAAATCTTTACCTCAAGATATGAAGGAAAAGAAGAAGGTTTCGCCGAAGGTTTAATGGAAGGCGAAATAAAAGGCAAAGCCGAAGGTTTAACGGAAGGTGAAGCAAAGGGCGAAATAAAGGGTAAGCGGTCTGGTATTTTTACGATTCTTGAATTACGTTTTAAGGAAGTTCCGGCTAATGTAGTGCAAGCGATTGAGTCTTGTGATGATTTGGGTAAATTGGAATCGCTTTTGAAGCGGGCGGCGGATAGTGAGAATTTGGCGGAGTTTAAGAAGTATTTGAAGTAGGGTATTTCTAAAAATTCTTTTGTTTGTGTAGGCGAATGTTTTGCCATTGCGTTTAATTTTTTTAAGTTGTTAGCGATTGAATTTGTATTTATCGTTGTTTGTCTAGTTATTGGGGGCAGGTTTTGACGTTTTAAAATTACTGATTTTCAAGTGTGAGTATTTTAGTCGTATTATATTTTTTGTTGTTAATAAATTTTAAACTGTTTGTATTTGAATTTGTGTTTATTTTTGCCTGTTTAGAGTTATTGGGCGGTAGGTTTTGACGTTTTTGTACCGCTGCATTTCAAGTACGATATGTATATTATTCTATTTTTTCTCTACTAATTAATTTGGCGATGACTAGATTTATAAGTGTTGTAATTCCGGTTCGTAATGAGGCGCGACATATTTCATTGGTGTTGGATAGTCTTTTGTGTCAAAGTTATCCGTTGGACAGGTTTGAGATATTGGTTATTGATGGTTGTTCGGAGGATGCGACGTTTGGGATAGTTAGCGATTATGTTTTGCGTTATTCTGGTCGGGTTCGTTTATTTACGAATGAGAAGCGTTTATCTTCTGCGGCGCGTAATATTGGCGTGAAAAATTCTTGTGGCGATATTATTTTGATAGTTGATGGTCATTGTATTATTAGCGATTGGGCGATGTTGTTGCGGGTTGATGAGTTGTTTAGTGCAACTGGCGCCGACTGTCTTGGTCGTCCGCAACCTCTTGAGATGGCTAATGCGACGTTGTTTCAATGGGCGATAGCGTCGTGTAGGCGTAGTTGGTTGGGGCATCATCCGGATTCGTTTATTTATTCGGGGGTTGGTTGTTTTGTGCCGGCGATTAGTGTGGGGGTGATTTATAGGCGTGAAATTTTTGAGCGTATTGGGTATTTTGACGAGGGGTTTGATGCGTGTGAGGATGTGGAGTTTAATTATCGTTTGGATGTTGCGGGTTTAAGTTGTTATTTTGATCCGTGTATTGCGGTTAGGTATGTTCCGCGTGGTACGTTTTGTGGATTGGCGTTTCAAATGTACAGGTATGGTTGTGGTCGGGTAAGGCTTTATTGCAAGCATCCGGCTACGTTTTCGATTAAGAGTTTTGGGTTAGGATTTTTTGTTTTGTGGTTAATTTTTTGTTTTTGTGTTTCGTTGTTTGATATTTGTTTTTTTGGCGGTTATTTTTTTGCGGCGTATTGTTGTGTGTTATTTTTTTATTTGTTGGTAATATTGATTGAATCTGTTAGAGTGGCAATTTTACAGTACAAATTAAAAATATTGCCGTTGTTAGTTCTTGTTTTTTTGACAATTCATTTATCTTTTGGTTGGGGAATTGTTAGAGAGTTTTTTAGTTCAATATTCAGATTTAAATTCAGAATCAGGCATTGAGAATTAGTAGCTATTCAATTTAATGAAAGCGGCGAGTTAAAAAATAATCCGTCTAATCTGCGTAATCTGTCGATTCTTTTTTAAATTAAAACGGATTTTCCATCGTAACCTAATGGAAAAGTTTACACTCAATATTTACTTCGCATGTCTCGTAGCGAAGGTTCGAAAACGATTAGGGCGACTATTTTGAATATCACTCAATTGGGCGATGAAACTTGCGATACGATTACTTTTGCCATCAAAAATAAAAATGACAAAATAAAAAAATATCACAATATACCAACTCCAAGAAAAAACGTTGAAAAACTCTTCAAACTAACAAACATAGAAATCCCAGACAGAAATCACACCCGCCGGAAAAACAAAAAAATTAAAAGCGCCCAACAAAAATTCACAAAAAAATCACCCTAAACCCAAAAAAATCCTAATTTATAAACAAAAAATCATACAAACATAAAATGGAAAATCCTGTGTAACAAAAAATTGAGCAGGATCGCGGGCGTCTCGCCTGCAATTTGCCGATAGGCAAACAAAAAGGCGCTTGAGATCAAAACCTCGCTCATTAGCGGTTGAGTACAACCGCATGCAGGCGAGATGCCCGCGATCCTGGGATGCAGGCGTTCCGCCTGCGATCCGGTATTTTTTGTAACAATAAATATTTGTCCGATCTGTCCCGTTAGGGACAACATGTTGGTAGAAAAAGATGATACAATTTTTTAGCGTCCCGTTAAGGACGCAATAAGGGTTAAGGTTGTATTTACATGTTGTCCCTAGCGGGACAAATATATTTTTGACCTTATTTTTCTACCAACATGTTGTCCCTAACAGGACAGAAATGAATTTTAGAGACGCCCAAATGTTAAACCTCGCTCATTAGCGGTTGAGTACAACCGCTTGCAGGCGAGACGCCCGCGATCCTGGGATGCAGGCGTTCCGCCTGCGAACCTGAAGGAACATAGGCGTTCCGCCTGCGATCTTGAAATGCAGGCGAGACCAACGGATCGCGGGCGTCCCGCCTGCACTTTGCCGAAAGGCAAACAAAATGGCGGTTGTGATTTTAACCTCGCTCATTTGCGGTTGAGTACAACCGCATGCAGGCGAGACGCCCGCGATCCTGTAATGCAGGCGTTCCGCCTGCGAATCTGAAGGAACATAGGCGTTCCGCCTGCGATCCGGTATTTTTTGTAACAATAAATCTATCACCTATCACCTACACCCTACACTCTATTCTCTACTTTTTTTATTTTTTCTTTTGTTTTAGAATTGCCCAGAAGGGGTGTAGTCTGTCGGATCTTGTTTTTACGTCGTAGAGAATTATTTCGACGTCGGGTTCAATTTGGCTGTTTTGTTGCGTGTAATTTTTTTGTCCGATATTTATATTTATTTTGTTTTTTGAATTTGGATTTATCATTTCGGGCAAAATATCTGGATTCAAAAAGACCGTAACATTCACTCCACGCGGCGCTACGTCAATTTGTAATCCATTGCCCGCCGGTAATAATTTTGACTTAACAACAACTTTCTTTTTTTTCATATTGCCCCAATCCATCGGATCAATAACACACTCCGGCGCATCATTACTCAAATTTCCCAGTTCAACCCACCAGAAGAAATTGTCCCACGCCCTCATTGAATTTACCTCAAACGATTTCGGCGCAAAATTTCTCGTATGCAATTTCATCCAATCAAAAATCGGAATAATTTCATCGTGAAACATTTCAATACCATGCCCGATATATCTTATAAGCGTAACCTCAAAAGGTTGCAGTTGCCGCGCAAGATATGCGTTGAACACCGGCGCATTTAGCAAAAGCGTATTCACTCCGTTTTTGCCTTCCAGTTCTCCTGCGACCAAATAGACCGGCAGATGTTGGACGTTATCTTTGTACTCTTGAATATATTTTGATGCGACTGCGTTAAAGGGAATTACGCCGCCCCACAAATCAGGATGCGCTACTCCAATATCCCACGCCGCCGTTCCGCCTATTCCATGCCCTGTCAAATAAATTCTGTCCGTGTCAATATTGAAACGTTTCATCGCATCTTTAATCGAACATAAAACCGCCGCATGAGAAAACGCCGAAAAATCATAGTCAAATAACCGCGTCGGATTCCAATTCGGCGCTATCACAATATAACCATGCCGCCCGCTTTGACCAACACGATTAGCGCCGCGCCAATTACCCGCCCAAAAATTTATTTGCGAATCGGGCGTCTGCGAAAAACCATTCAATGTAACAATAACCGGATAATGCAAAGTCCGATTCGGATCATACTCCGGCGGCAATTGAACTACATACTCAATTTCACTCGAAATTCCATTGACCGGACTGGTAACTTTAAAACGAAAATAACCCGGTTTGTCCGTAATAATTTCTTCCGGCAAAATCGACTTCGGCGGCGGAATATACGCAACTAGCGCCGCAATTAACGCCGGACTAATCGATTCCATCGCCTTAATTTTCTTGATAATTTCGGCTTGCCGTACCGTTTCATTGCCGCTTTGTAAATACTCCGTTACCAGCCGCCGCAGTTCCGGCAACGATTGCGCAACTAGCAGTCTGTTGTTGTCCGTATTTGAACCGCAAAACCAACCCGTAATCCCAATCGCAAGTTTTTCTGAATCGCTTAAATCAGGATTTTTCGCATACATGTAAAACGTCTCCATCCTGTCAATCGTGTTCGGCGTCAATCCCGTCTCTATCTCCTCAATTATCGGCGGAATCAAACCGTCCTTTTTTTCGCCTTCCGATAGCCGTTTATAAATTGCGTGCAAGTGTTCAATTATCTCTTTACGTTTTTTTTCCAGATCGTCGTAACGTTGTAACATTCGGCGTACCGTCGTAAATAATTCTTCCGGCATTTTATCGCCTTTTGACATATCTTCCAAATATTTATGCGTCAAATTAAATTGTCCGGCGTTAAACCGTAATTCCATGTCGTCGATTATGCGTTGATATTTTTGCCTGCGTATCATACGATGTACGGATGAAAATCGCTGCATAACCGTAGCGTCTCCGGCGTTATTTTTTAGAATTTCCGCTAGTTCTTCCTCCGCTTCGTCAAGCATACCGCCTTGAATATAAAACCGCACTAACCTAACGCGATCCTCTATCCGCTCCGTATCAATTAACCGCATTAAAATCGGCGTCAATTGATCGCGCGGCAACGTATGAGTCGCTAAACGCATGTCCCAAATAATCGGATTATTATTTATATGCAGCCCCCTAGCGCGAATATATTGCGGCGTGATTTCTGTTATAACTTGCGTAATCAACTCGACGCCGCCCATGTGCCGAACCCGAAGAAGACGACGACCAAAACGATCAAACTTAATACGAGACTCAAAATCGCCAAGCGCCGCAAGCTTATGACCACTGTCGCTAAAAGGTAATTTCGTCTTAAACGTTTCAGGTATCTCATTGACAACCTCCGCCGCAACGCCGCGCCGCAATTTATATTTCGGAACATAAATAAACCGCAAACCGTCATTCAAAACAACTATCATCTTCGCCTTAACATCGCCAACACGCTCCAACTTCTCATCAACACGCTCTATCTCATTGACCTCGCCAATCAATAAACGACCGTCATTCATCACAAGCTTGACAGGCTTCCCAAAAACAGGAAATACAAAAATTAACCAAATCGCAAAAATAAAAAATATCCTAGACATAATAAAAACTCCATTAAAGGGGAAATGCGGAATTGTAACAGTTCACGGAAAATTTTTTTAGCAAATTACGTATTGTCGATTTTTAAGCTGTTAGCGTTTTAATTTGCGTTTACCCTAACCTCATTTTTACCTTATTTTTCTTTACAAAACAACCTCAGTAGAAAATGAATCCACCAAACCACAACCTCATTACCTCATTAAAAAATTAGGTAATGAGGTTTGTTTTGTGGGGGCTTTGTTGCTACTGAGGTTGTTTTGTTCAGAAAAATAAGGTAAAAATGAGGTTAGGGAAAATAAATTTTTAACCG
>JAISLW010000127.1 GCA_031277105.1 Planctomycetaceae bacterium
TACCGTGAACACTTACAAATTTTTAATAAGGTAATGAGGTTGTTGTTCAGTTCATTGGCTACTGAGGTTGTTTTGTTAAGAAAATTAGGTGAAAATGAGGTTATTGATAGTTGATAGTGGATAGTGGTAGTGTCGCAAGCGGAATTATTACCAAAACGTTTTTAATCCGCTTGCGACACTCTCCACTATCAACTATCCACTACAACAATAGTTCCTCTTTTCATTTTCCGATAATTAAGTTATACTTTGTAAAACTTCTAAAAATCACAAATATATTTTTATTAACCGCTGTATTAACCGCTGATTTTTATTAACCACAGAGGACACAGAGAACATGAAGGAAATTTTTAATTTTTAATTTTTAATTAAAACCGAAAGGTTATTTAGTATTATAATTGGCTGTTAATCTAAAATGACTTTTCAAAATTTCTTTTTTGTGAACTCTGTGTCCTCTGTGGTTAAATTGTAACCGTTCATGGTATTTTTTTATTATTTAATGTTTTGCTTAATTGTCTTCGCCCTGATAAGGGCGTAACTTTCATAACCGCAGGTCTTTGACCTGCGGTAACAATCCGCCCATCATTTCTGCCCTGAAAGGGCAAGATTTTATTGACATTATTTCACACAAAAAGTGCTGCCCCTTCGGGGCAGAGTTGTGTGCAGATTTTTAACCGCAGGTCAGAGACCTGCGGTTATGAAAATACCGTCCCTATCGGGACGAAGAAAAATCAACAAAATCATTAAATAATAAAAAAATACCGTGAACGATTACAAAAATTTTTTGATGTGTTTATCAATTTCAAGGAGAAAATTATTATGAATTTTAGATTATTCGAAACACTTTCACTTACACTTATATTATTTAGCCGAGTAACACCGAATAATGAAGTGATTGAAAAGATGTTGAAAACAATAGAGGTTCAAAACGAAGTTCTAAAACAATTTTTACAAATACCAAAACCCGTAACAGATAAAACCGATTAACCGAACATTTTTGTCTAGTCCGCAGAGGACGCTGATAATCGCCGATACGCAAGCGGATATTCGTAACTATCTGCGAAAATCAGCGTCCTCGGCGGACAACAACAAAGGAGAATAACAATGGAAGTTCTAATAACCTTATTGACACAATGTCCGGCATTGGGTGCGTTTATTTGGTTTTTGGTAACGAATACGAAACAAAATCAGAAAATGCAAATGGAATTGATGCTACAGTTTCAAAATGCACTTGATAAAGTTGTAGAAAAAATCGGTGATCGACTTGACCGCATTGAAAAAGAACTAATCAGAATAAAAGAATAGTGAATAGTGAATAGTGAATAGTGAATAGTTCGCAAGCGGATTATAACCGCAACGTGAATAATTCCGCCAATAAACTAACAAAATTTTTAGAGAGTATTAACATGTTTAACAAAACAATAAATAATTTTAATTTCAATTTTTTCAATTACGGTTCAGATGACGCTATTAAAATATGCAAAGCGTTAAACCTCACACCTGCCATTGTTCAACCTGATCCGTCTCCGGTAGTGAGCAAGGAACCAGAGCAAACAGACCGCGATGAGAACGTAAAACCAATCGAATAATGTTATGAAAAAGTCGGGTTTTGGCGGACAACGTTTTCGGTGGGATTCCCAAAGCGTTATTGATGCGGTTGGTCGCGTGAAAGCGGAGGCGTTACGTTTGAGCGGTTTGGATATTCAGCGGACGGCAAAAAGTTCCATGAAAAAGGCAAAGAAAAATCAGCCGCACAGCGAACCGGATAATCCGCCGTTTGTTCACACAGGATCGTACAAAAATTCGATCCGTTTTGCGTGGGACGCCCAAGCCAGAGCGGTTGTGGTTGGAGCGATTAAGTTCAAAGGTCAATCGAAAGGAGCAAAGGCATTAGAACACGGCGGTTTCGTAACGGTTCGTGTTCCGAAAACAGTTACAACGGTTGACCAACGAAAGCAGCGTGGAAACGAACGTGGCTACTTTGCCGGAAGTACGGCGTGGATTTCGCGCAACAAAAAGAAACGCGGCTTGCCGGTTATTCCGCAAGATCAGGAAAAACATATTCGTAACTATTACAAAGGCGGCGACGCTCCTCGTGAAAAAACAATCAGAGTAACAAAAAAAGTTCTAATGAAAAAACGTCCGGCAATGAATCCGGCGTTACAGAAAGAGATAAAAAAATTGCCCGACCGTTTGAAACGGGCAAGACAAAAATTTAAATAACTATCCGCAGATTCGTCCGCAGATTACGCAGATAATCGCAGATAAATGCAGATAAACATTAACCCAAAGGAGAATTAACGAATGCCTAAAGTAGGAATTAAAGGTCAAACCTATTTGAATGTTGGAACGCACACAAACCCAAGTTGGAAACGTGCGAAAATATTGCACGATTTAACATTATCGATCAGTACGGCGGAAGTACAGGTCAAAAACAAAGGTTCACGCTGGACAAAATATCTTTCGGGTTTGAATGATGTCCCGTTGGATTTGGAAGCGGATTGGGAACCCGGCGACGATGTTTTTGATGCGTTACAAGATGCCTACTGGACTCAAGCACCGCTGGAATTGGTCATTCTTGACGGCGGTATCAAAAAAGCCGGAGCGCAAGGTTTACGCGGCGGTTTCATGGTTACGAAATTTGAACGCAGTGAGCCGGTAGAAGATGAGATGATGGCGAATATTTCGTTACGTCTTGCGGCGAATTGGGAACATGAGCCGGATTGGGTAGTTGCCGCCGCAACCGGTGTTTTGACCGCAGTAGGTTCGTTTGCCGACGATCCGGAAAACGAACCACCAACTTAGTTAGTGAATAGTGAATAGTGAATAGTGAATAGTGAATAGTTGCGCAAGCGTACTATTAACCGAAACATTAAAAACTCCGCTTGCGACACTATTAACTATTAACTATTAACTATTAACTATTAACTATTAACTATTAACTATTAACTATTAACTATTTAACCCTTTAACCAAGAAACTAAAAATGCAATTTACCGATATAAAAAATAACACGTGGACGATTGAAGTTACGGTTTTAACTTGTAAACGTGCGAAAAAATGGCTTGAGATTGATTTATTCGATCTGGAGCAATTTTTCAAAATAGTCCAAGACCCGATTACACTTTGCGACTTACTTTATGTAACGTGCAAAGACGAGGCGGACAAACGCGGCGTTTCGGATGAGCACTTCGGCGGACTGCTCGCCGGAAGAGCGATTCGCGATGCACGAAACGCATTGATGGAAGCGTACATAAATTTTATCCCCGACCCAGCCGCCGCCGAGAAGGTTCGGGTCATACGCGAAAAATACGAAACCGTCGGCGAAAAAATACTTCAGACATTGGACAAACGAATGCCCATGATACTGAAACAATTGGAGAATGCGACCGATCAATTCATACAAGAACTCGGCAGAGAACTCGACGGCGAGATAAGTCCAGTCGCTCATCACGCCGCAAGCAGCACGCATACAAACCGGAATATTACCGGCAACTTATCGATGAACTCGCCGGAATTGTCGGAATAAACCCGGAACCGTTCACGTTGCGCGAATTGGTCAATATGGCGCAGGCACGAAATCGTGCCGAATGGAACCGAACCGCCTACCTCGCCGCAACATTGATCAATAGTAATCCGTTTCGGAAATCAACCCGAATGATTCAACCAAACGAATTAAATCCGTACACCCAAAAACCGCAACAGAAAAAGAAACCGGATTTTTATGTTTCGGTAAAAGAGTTCGCACGATTTATCACAACGTCGAAAAAATAGAAGCGGCAATAAAAAAGAAACCAACCGCAAGCAGCAGCATTACCAATGTAAATATTGACCAGAAAGTCAGTTTAATCAGACCACAACAAATCCGGCTTAAACCGTCAATAAATTGAAATAACGTTTTCATCAGTGGATAGTTGAGAGTGGAGAGTGGATAGTTCACATGCGGATTTTTTACCGCAAGAATTATACACTCGCTTGCGAATACTATCCACTATCAACTATCCACTATCAACTATTTTAAAATATGGCGTCCAATGCAATACGGGCTGGAGCGGCTTTTGTAGAACTTTTTGCCGATGATTCAAAGTTGGTAAAAAGTTTGCGGTCAACATCGGCGAAAATTAAGAAGTGGGCAACCTCCGCCCAAAAATCGTTACAAGCGTTTGGTAAAAACCTTATGAGTTACGGAACAAAAGGTTTTGCAGTTACCGGTACGCTTCTCGGCGGTTTATTTGGGGCGTCGAAATCGTTTGCCGATGAGGGCGATAAGTTTGAGAAAATGGCTTATCGTACCGGAATGGCAAGCGATGCTCTTTCCGAACTTGGTTATGCGGCGCAACTGTGCGGAAGTGATATTGAAACAGTTGAGGCAAGTGTTCACAAAATGCAAACGCTGTTAGCCGAAGCCGCCAAAGGTTCACAAGGGGCAAAAGACAAACTCGCCGCTCTCGGTTTAGCCTACGCCGATTTGGAAAAATTGTCGCCGGAGGAACAATTTACGTTACTGATAAAAAAACTTGCCGACATAAAAAATGACGGGCAACGTGCGGCACTGACGATGCAAATTTTCGGCGAATCCGCAACAAAATTGTTACCGATGATTGACGCCGGAGCCGAGTCAATTGATGCGATGCGAGCCGAAGCCCGAAAACTTGGTATTTCTATGAGCAGCGAAAATGCCAAAGCCGCCGCCAATTTTACCGATGCTCTGACGCGGCTTTATAGTTTGCTTAAAGGTATCACGAACCACATCGGCGCGGCGTTGGCTCCGGAACTGACGCGGTTAGTGAACTGGTTTGTTGCCGGTTCGTCGTCTGTTATCAAGTGGATTGATGCGAACAAAGAACTGATTGTTTCGATGATGAAATGGTCGGCAATCGGAGCGGCGGTTGCGGCTGGCGTTGTTGTGATCGGCGGAGCGGTGTTCGGACTTGGTGCTGTGATCGGAACGCTTGGAACAATCGTCGGCGGCGTGTTCGCTGTGATCGCCACTGCGGTAACAGCACTCGGAACAGTACTCGGATTCTTGTTGACGCCAATTGGATTGATTACTGCGGCAATTGTCGGCATCGGCGGATATTTCATGTACGAATTTGGAATTATTAGTGACGGTGTTGCGTGGATTCAAGAATGTTTCAATAATTTATTCAGAACCGCAACCAAAGCATGGCAAGGAATACAAGACGCACTCGCCGCCGGCAGAATTGATCTTGTGTTCAAAGTTTCATGGACGGCAATTAAACTGATTTGGACGCAAGGCGTGAATTTTCTTTACGAAAAATGGTTATGGATACAAAATCAAATTCTCACCGCATGGGACGCAACGGTTTACGGTTTGAGCAGTTTATTAGTGAGAGGTTGGGCGGGTCTGGAATCGTTTTGGGTCAACTCTATTTACGTTTTACAAACAACATGGACAAATTTCGTTAAAATAATTCAGGATACGTGGTCGTTTTGTATGACCGGTTTTTTGAATGCGTGGGATTGGGCGTACACACAAATTGCAAAAGGGCTGGCGTGGATTTTTGCAAAATTAACCGGTATGGATGCAACAGAGATGGTTCGGATTGTCGAAGAGGATCACGTTACAAGAAACAATCAGCGTAACGCACAATGGGAAGCCGGACAAAACACACGAAACGAAAATTACAACGCCGAGATGCAGGCGATTGAGCAGCGTTATCAAACCGCACATGATACGATTAACGACAATTATGAGGAGATGCTTTCCGCATTGAACGATCAATACGACGCGAAACAAGCGGGGCGGCAAGCCGCATATAATCAGGAATTATCGGAGATGGAGGCGGAGCGGCTTGCCGCCGAGAAGGAGTTTAATGATGCAATAAATGAAGCGGCAAATGTTCGGACGCAATTCGACGCCGATAAGGAAGCCGAAACAAAACGTGTCGCACAAAAAGCACAAAAAGCGCAACAGGAAACAGTCGCAATTGCCAAAAAAGAAACGAAAATGTCCGCCACAGGAACTTTCAACGCGGCGGCAATTCAAAGTTTGCAAAGCCAGGGACCGATGGATAAAATCGCAAAAAATACCGAAGAAACCGCAAAATATGTTAAAAAGAGTTACGAAAAGAAAAATATCGCTCTTGCAGCAGGAGACTAACGATGGCTGATGAGATTAAGGTTGTCCAGCAATGGGATGATATGGAAATTCGGCACGAAAAAGAAAAGGTGTCGAGTATTACATTACGTTATAACATTATCGGAACAGATTCGGCAACCGAAGCGGACGAGGCGTTGATGGAGAATTCGCCTGAGTCTATCGGTAACGGTGACAATGAACTCAAAAGAAATTCCGTAACCGTTACAAAAGCGTCAAACTCGTCTTTTGAAGGTGTTATAGAATACAATAAACCGGATAAAGAAGAGAAAGAAGAGGTCGAGGAGGATGGAAGCGGTATATCGTACACCTATTCTTTCGACACTTCCGGCGGAACACAACATGTTACACAATCGTATCAAACGCTTGGAAGTTTTGCGGCACAAGGTTCGACCGCGCCGAACCATAACGGAGCCATTGGTGTTACCGACGGCGATATTACCGGCTGTGATATTATTGTACCGCAATTAACCTTTACGGCGTCGAAATCAATGAAAGGTATTATTGCTCCGAGTTACATTAGACAATTAGCAAGCCTAACCGGTAAAATTAATATGAATGCGTTTATGGGGTTTGGTGAAGGAGAATTATTGTTCGAAGGTGCAACTGCGAATCAAAATTTTTCGGATGAGGGACCCCATTTTGACTTGACTCTAAAATTCCGAGCGTCCCCGACCATGCACAATATTCAAATTGGGAATATTACAGTAACACAAAAACGCGGATGGGATTATCTTTGGGTACAATATATCGAACAAGAAGATACCGATTCAAAAAACACCAAGAAGTTTCCTATTGCCGCTTACGTCGAAGCGGTCTATCAAGAAGAAAATTTTAGTAGTTTAATCATTTAATACCGGGCATGGAATTGAAACATATAAAAGCCGGTGAACCGATTCGGGCGTCACTGTTAAACTCGTTAATTGACGAAACAACAAAACAGCCGCCTACTTTCTCCGGCAATAAAACAGGTTTAGGTACGGTAAAAGGTTTTCATCATTCCAACGTTTTAGTACGGATATTGAACGAGACCGGCGAAAATTTGAACCGCTTTGCGGTGGTGGCGTTATCGGAACCGATTTTTGAACCGGATAATGACGTGTTTTTTCAGGAACCGGCGTTTAGAGGACTCAAACCAAATAACGAAACAAAAAACTTTGCCATTTTACAAACTCCGGCGTTACAGGGTGAAATTGTTTTGGGATGTGTTGCCGGAATTTCCATTGTCAAAATTGACGTTCAGAACGAATCGGACGAATTGGTAACTCCCAAAGACGAAACCCTCATGCAAAGCAGCAGTGAAGGTGTTGCGAGAATTATCTGGAAAGAATCGGGAACCGGCGAAAAATGGGGATTGATACTTTATCCGGTTGGAGGCGGCGGTGAAACAAAAATTTATGCGGTTGTGATGTCGGCGATAAAATGTCCGCCAGACCCGACGCTTGATCCCGATGATGAGGATTTTCGAAACTCAATGGGTGAAATCAAAATTGAAGGTAAGACTTACGAACCGGAAAAAAATGAGAACGGCGAACCAATTACCGATGAAAACGGAGATAAAATTTATCATTACGATAAATGTGCATGCCGTGAATTAGCCGGTAAAGAGGATGAGTTTCCAGAACAATTAGTTAAAGGCAGGCAAATTGAAGTCATTTATGCCGGACAATATGACAATCCTGATTACGAACCGCCCGATGATGACGATGATGATGAACCTGATGACGATGTGCCGGAAAAATTAGATTGGTATTTGGCAATCAATACGGCGAAAATTTATAACGCTAAACTTAATTCCGATGTCGACGCCGGAGAATCGACAACATTTAATGTTGCAGATTCTGACGGAGAAATTATCGAAACAACCGTTTGGGCTAGCATGGCTGATGAGGATACCTATTGGAAAAGTGAAGCCGAATCATTCGATATTGAACGACGTGAAACAGATGAAGGAAGACGGCTCGTTATTGTTGATGGACGTTGTCCAATTCCAAAAGAAGACCCGGAAGAATCAGAAAATCCACCCGAACCGCCAGAACCACCGGCGTAAAAAAAATATTTATATTTATGGCACGAAAAAGAATGTCCGCATGGCACGGAAAAAGAAGTAAATGTTGCTGCGGTGTTTGCTGTTTAGAAGCAGTAAGACTGTCGGACGGCGGAAGCGTTTGGAAATTGCAAGAAGATGATCCCCCCTCCGCTCTTGATTCAAAACTTGCATTAGATTTGTCAACAAAACGACTCGCTTACACCGATTTGTCCGGTAGAATAACGCAAGAAGTTAATCTAAATAACGTTAAAAAAACAATCACCTATCCCCACGATGGACATTGCGTTAAACATATTCAATATGCGCCAAATAACGGAAATCTAATTGTTGCTACAGACAGTTACGATTACCCCAATAATCCGTTTCGCGACCGAACCGAAGAGGCGTCAATAACATACGCTGAAATGATCAATTTTGGAGATTCAGACGAATTAAGACCACCTGCCGTTCTTGATGCAAAAAATATCATAAGACAAAATGGCATGTTATATCCGAATAGTTCGTCTCAAACTCATTTGGTGTATTCCGGTACAACGCAAGGCTCGCCGAAATACACTCAGCCTCAAAATGTGATTACTATTCGGTTCAAAAAATTATTCACACATCCTAATGTTAATAAAAAAATATTGTTACATTGCGTTCCGGGTGATTATTGTTTTGTCTGGAAAAATAATAGAAGTCCTGCCAGCACAAGTTATCAATCAACAATTTATACTATTTCTGTTGACCATAAACCCGAAGATGGTGTTGAACAAATTTTTTCCGGAGAAACTTGCGCCTGGGGAGTGATAAAAGGAGGAAACATAGGATCTCTATCAGAACCATTTATGAATAGAGAGGGTGTTGTTTTATTAAATTTCGAAGAATATGAGCAGGCATTTCAAGATGGAATATTTCAAAAAAACATCAACGCTAATTGGTATAATTCTGGATCTACTAACTTTTTTTGGACAGGAAAATATTCTGACGATCAAAATCTTCTTGAAAGATATTGGAATTACAAATTATGTTATTTTCGTGTAACAAAAGAACAAAATGTTTTGCTTAATATTGAGTTTCAATTTTTAACAAACGACACATATCAAAACATAGACACTCAAGTAATTTATTATAAAAAAATGTATCGGAGAGGATGGTTTGGAAAATTTAATGCTAATCCTGACGGAAGTTTCAAAGATATTGCATGGAAAAACGAATGGTGGGCAATAGAGCCACCTTATACTAGTAATCCGTTTTTTGATTCTCAAAATTATATTGATTATGCTAGAATAAACACAGGATATTTTAATGCTTATCCTGATATTAATGATACACCGCTGGCTCCGCTTTCTTTTCTTCACGGTGCCGATGAGGACGGAAGTGTTACGGAATTTACGAAAGAAGGCGAAACGGTTTATTCCGAAAAAGAACACATGTATCTGTTTAATGGATTCGATGCTGAAAATTTTCATATTTATCGATACAGAACAAAAACTACAGGGACTACCACAAATCTTGGGGGGCAAGATTTGATTTCTTGGGCAGAGAAACATTCGCGAACAGACGGGAAATATCTCGACGAATATTTTGTAACTCCCAACGGCAATGCTATGGGTAATTACAATGGACAAAAAATCGGAACCGGATCAATTTACGCTCCATCGGAATTTACTTGTTCTCAATTAGAGAACAAACCGCACGATAATCCAAATAATATCGGCAGTCCTATTTTTGTTTCTAAATTAGGAGACAACACGGTACAAGGAAAAATCGTAATGTCGAAAAATTTGTTGCCGAAATCTTTTCTTAGTTTTCTACCGGAATCTCTTAATATAATTAGAAAAATTATATCTTTTGATACAGAAAATAATGCATTAATTGTATTGTCTGCTCGACAGGTATTTTGGAATGAGAGAGGCGAATTATCTGTTAATGACATCGGTATCGAAGATCATGAAGTCGTTATCGAAAACAAAGATAAACTAAAATTAAATAATGCTTATCCAAAATTTATAAATCGAATCCATTTGAGTAAATTTACTCTTGGAACGACCGCCGTAATAGAAACAACTATCGCGGCTGTCAACAATTTACCTTTTGGCATTATTCCTACCGGATTTATTTCGATGGGAAAAACCAATAATGAAGGCGAATATTATGGCGTTTATCAATTGTGCGATTACGCTCTCACTTCAGAATCTGTACAATTTACCAGCCCTTACAATAAAACAGTAACAATAAACAAAATTAACGTTAATATAAAACAACAAATCAATCTTGTTGTTTTCGACGAATCAGGACAAACACGGTCATTAGTAATTGATACTGATAATTACAATAATTGGTTACGTGTTTGGGCATTCATGGCACCTAATGAAAATTCGCTAATTATTGTTTTTAGAATTGCACAAGGACATCGGGTTGTTTGCGTTAATCTTAATACAATGGAAACAAAATGGACAATCGAACAACCCGTTACAACCGGTTTCGGATTAGACGGATTTCAAGATGTAGGAATCGCGATAGATTCTGAAAATGTTTATATTTTGAACGGTGCCAGAAGTATGCAAACAGGAGAGGCGTTAAGCCCGTTTCAATAATGAATCATCAAAGTATAAAACCAACTCAATGCAAATGGGCAAAACCAACAGGTGTTCAAGGCTCACCTTGTCGCGGAAGACAAATTCAATGCCAAAATCCCGAAGTAACAAAAAAATTCAACTTCATTTGTCTTGAATACCAATGCAAACCACCAGACGTTACAAAAAATTTTGAATATAACCTAAGAACATGTAAATTTTTTTCAAAAAATTGCATGAACGGTGATTCATGCAATTTTTGTGATTGAAATGATTTTTTTTCTACGAAAAAAAGTAATCATCCTGATCATAAAACTATCATTCAGGCAATTGCTTGATTTCGTCGATGGAAAGACCGGTGGCTTTGGCGATGGTTTCGTCGTTGACGCCGAATTGTTTGAGTTTTCGGGCTGCTTCCGCCAAACCTTCGGCTTTGCCTTCTGCCAAACCTTCGGCTTTGCCTTCTGCTCTGCCTTTTGCCTCGCCTTCGGTTAAGCCTTCGAAGCGTGCGGTGTCGAAGGCGTTGCGGTTGTCACGGTAAACTTTGAGGTCATTTTGGTACGCTTCCTGAAGTTTGGGCGAATATTTGTAATATTCGGCGGCGTCAAAGGCTTTCTCAAATATCGGTTCGTGAAAAATGGACGGAATATCATCAAACGATTCCAGATTTTTCAGGAAAAACAACCATTTGTCTTGTCGCGTTACTAATTCGGATTCGCTTAATTGGAAGAGCGGCATTTGCAAAAAAATCATTTTAAGTTTATCAAAAAAGACGTTGTTTTCCTGATCTTTCAACGTTACGACGCTATGTAATAGTCTGCGTTCTTTCTCTTCATCGTACTCAAAATCTAAGATCGCAACAAGAAATACCGGATTGAGTTCAAAATTCCAATCTCCTTTTTTCGCTTGAGACTGAATGGGGAACGACGTGTAAAATAAGGCACGGTCTTTGAAATAGCGTTGTTTTGCCTTTTGCATTTCGACGGTGAACAATTCGTTGTGTTCGCCAACGCACGCAATATCAAAAATCGCTTTGCGGTCAACGATATTATTGGGCAATTGTTCGGGGTTACGGAAAGTCAGGTCGGTAACCTGATTTTCGGGCGGCAAGACCGCATTGAGAAAATCAATTAACAGGTCTTTATTGGCTTCCTCGCCGAAAAGTTTTTTGAATCCAAAATCGGTGTAGGGATTGATAAATCGCGGCGTCATGGCAACTCCTTTATCTTTTTGCGGGGCAATGCCCCACATTTAATACTTGGGGCGGGAAATTTTGAGGTGTACTGTTTTTTACAACGATTAAAATTATT
>JAISLW010000130.1 GCA_031277105.1 Planctomycetaceae bacterium
TAAATTTTAATATTTCGCACGTCTAAAATAAACATATTTTAGGCTTTATGAATTATTAAAATTTATTGGTATCATAAACTCCATTGCGGCCCAAAAAATAAACACAGCGGCGAAACACCGCCTACCTTTTTGCAAAAAAATGAATTTTTAGAGATACCCTATTGTTTAATTTTTGTTTAACTTGGTTTAAGTTAAGTTAAATTTTGTTTTGTTTAATTTGGTTTAAAAGGAGGATTAAAAATGACAAACTATAAATTAGATTTTAGAATGAGAATGTTCAAAATTATTCTCATGATTTTTGTTTCGATAATATGCGTTTGTTTTGTAACAACGCTTTATGCCAAAGACGACAAAGAGAAAAAAACGCAAACGCCGCCAAGTAAATCTCCAAGAGTTTATAGACAACAACCGCGCAAAATTACGCCGCAACCAAAATCAAATTATACGCGCAATGAAAGACCGCGAAGAGATATAACAGTAAAACCAGATACGCGCAAATCCATAAACGCATCAACAACGCCTAAAAAAATATCAATTGAGAACGCCGCTAAAAGAAGCGATAGAAACGAAATTAAAAGAGACGACAGAAACGACAGAAAATTGCCCACGTTTCGCAGAAACAATCAAACTATTACCGCTTCCGGCAAAGTTACAACAAAAAATACGCCAACGCAAAATAATAAAATAAACACAAAACCAAAAGAAACTCCAACAACCAAAACAGCAACTCCAACAGTAACTCCAACGACAAAAACAACGCAGACGACAAATTCTACAACTACGCCCGCAAGTGTTGCCGGTTCAAATGATCCGAAAAATTCTACGACAAAAATTGCCGTTCCCAAAACAACCGATACGGTAAAAAATACTAGACCGGTTCGTACTTCGGATATATTAAAACAACGAAATAGATCTGATAGAAAACCAACGCCAAATACAACCGCTAATAATCGCAACGTTAATAATCCAATAATTGCTCCATCGGAAAATCGTATTAACGGTTTACGTATGCCGCAGCGGAATGCTGAAATTGCTAAAGCGATTGCAAGGGCAAATCAGGCAAAATCGTCTCCGCGATATAAACATCAACCGCCGCCTGCTACAGTCAAAAATATTCGTAAAAATTTTCGCGGTTACAATAATTATTGGACTGGCGACTGGTATCGGCGGCATCCTAATTCTTGGCGTCCGTCGTCGATTTCTGCGAATAATTGGTGGCGGCGTCCGTATTGGCGGGATACGTGTAATTGGTTTGATGCGGCGTTTTTCGTGCATGCTTTGGTCAATGCCAATAATTATTATCCGTATTATTATGGTACGAATATCGTTTACTATGACAATATGGTTTACGTCAACGGAGTTCCTTATATTAGTTCGGCGGAATATTACAGGCAAGCGTTAGAGTTAGCGCGGACGGCGGATGATTTGGTCAAAGCCGAAATGGAAAACGCGCCGCAAGTCGTAATCATAAATCAACAACAAGAACAACAGGAACAAGCAAAACCCAATCAACCGGAACAAACGCAACCAGAACAAATCGCTGCGGATTGGTTGCCGATGGGAACGTTTGCGTTTCTTAATCCCGAAATTGATAATAACGCCGTAAACGTAAATGAAAATAATACGCAAAATATATCGCACGAAATTGTACAAATCGCAACAAATAAAACAGGACAAATTCGCGGAAATTTTGTCGATGAAAAAAATAATACGATTAGACAATTGACCGGCGCAATAGACGCTAAAACGCAACGCGTCGCAATGCGGTTTGTAGATGATGATAAAATCGTGTGGGAATGCGGATTGTGGAATTTAACGCAAGATACCGTTCCAATTTTAATCCACTCCGGCGAAAATAAAGTTGAGCAAAAAACATTGATAAGGCTCGTTGATGATAATGACAACGACGCTCAAATCAATACAAACGATGAAACTGAATTAGCGCCATAAAATTTAAACTAAAACTATACGTATTGTATTTGAATTTGTAGGCGGATGGCGGTAAACGCAAATACAAACGCAAGCATTTTAAACAATGAAAAAAATAAAATTATTCACATTTGCGAGGAAGATTTTTGTATCCTTGTTATTGATTTTTTTGACTTATCTGGTTATTGGGAATATGTCAAGTTCTAAACCGGTTGCTCGAACAATTGAGAGCGACGGTAAATTGACGGATACGGTTGAAGTTGTTCCTATTGAGCGTCATATTGAAGGTATAGATTTCAAGGTTGACGGCGAGGTAACGCCTTACCGGATTGTTGATATTGTATCTGAGATTCAAGGTCGCGTTGTTTATAAGTCGGAGAATTGTCGTCTTGGTCGGTCTGTTAGTAAGGATGAGATTTTATTGCGGGTTGATCCTATAGATTATCAACTTGAAGTAAACCAATTGACCGAAGCCGTCAAGCAGGCAACCGTAAATATCAACGAAAATAAAATCCAATTAGAAAATACAAAAAAAGAACTAGACATCGCTAAACAACAAATAGAACTAAAAAAACGCGATTACAACCGTATTGAAAATTTGGTCAAAACGTCGGCAAATACTTATTCTGATCTTGACGTTTCGCTATCGGCGTTACTCGGCGCCAAAGATACCGTTCAAAAACTTGAAAACCAAATTCGCATTTACGAAACGCAATCAGATAAACTTGAAATAGCGCTGCAAAAAGAAAAAATAAATCTGAAAATAGCCGAATTAAATCTTGAAAGAACAATTATAAAATCGCCAATAAGCGGCGTAATTACTTCGGATTCTTTTGAAGTAAATACATTTATCCAACGCGGCGCCAGCGTCGCGCGGATTTTGGATCCGGAGCAATTTGAAATCCAATGTAGTTTGCACATGAAGCAGATACAATGGATTTGGCTGTCGCGGTCGAAGTCGGGCGTTTCGGACGGTTATGTTTTTGCGCCGGCGGACGTAACTATTTTGTATGAAATTGACGGCGAAAAATGGGTTTGGGACGGCGTTTTGCAAACGTTAGACGGCGGCGGAGTAGATGCGGCAACACGAATGATTCCTTGCAGAGTAAAAGTAAATAATCCGAAATCGGTAAAACTGTTAAACCAAAATGCAACGCCAATCAAAAAACCGCCAACGTTATTTTTTGGAATGTACGTATCAATAATTGTGCATTCAAAACCGGACGTAGAACTTTATCGCATTCCAGAAAAAGCGCTTTTGCCAGGAAATAAAATATGGACTGCGACAAATGGAATATTAAAAAAACATGATGTAAGAGTCGCTACAACAATACCGGAAGGAATTTTATTTTACGCAGAATCAAAATCGCTTGCGTCTGACGACTGGGTTGTAGTTTCGCCGCTCGCAACGCCAATCGAAGGAAGCAACGTAAACATCATACAAACAAAAAATACAACAAAAATTTTAGCAAAACATAATTATAATTAACTCATGTTACGCATGCTAAAGAAGGAGGTGGATTTACACGATGCCAAAGGAAATGGATTTATATAGGGCGTCTCTAAAAATTCATTTGTTCAGGTAGGCGGCTAAAAAAATTAAACACTGTGCCGAAACGCCGCATTACGGTTTATACCATCAATAAATTTTAATATTGCACACATCTAAAATA
>JAISLW010000137.1 GCA_031277105.1 Planctomycetaceae bacterium
AAAAGATTATTTTAAATTTGAAATCAAAATCTTTAATTCGGAATTTGGAATTACTTTTAACAATAATCTTTCTAATCTGTATAATCTGCGGATCGAATTTTTTTGTCCACAGATTACACAGATTAAAAAGATTATTTTAAATTTGAAATCAAAATCTTTAATTCGGAATTTGGAATTTTAACAGTTCACGGAAAATTTTTTAGCCAATTACGTATTGTCGATTTTTAATCTGTTAGCGTTTTAATTTGCGTTTACCCTAACCTCATTTTTACCTTATTTTTCTTTACAAAACAACCTTAGTAGAAAATGAACCCACCAAACCACAACCTCATTACCTCATTAAAAAATTAGGTAATTAGGTAATTAGGTTGTGGGGGCTTTGTTGCTACTGATGTTGCTTTGTTCAGAAAAATAAGGTAAAGATGAGGTTATGGAAAATAAATTTTTAACCGTTCACGAAAATTTAAGCAAAAGATTTTAGAGGATAGGGAATAGGGAATAGGGTGTAGCGGGACAAATTAAAAAAAAATCCGCAGATTACGCAGATTAAAAAGATTATTTTAAATCTGAAATCAAAATCTTTAATTACGCATTACGAATTATACAGATCGTACTTGAAATTCAGCGATTTAAAGCGTCAAAGCTTGCTGTCCGAAATCTAGACGGGCGAAGGTAAACGAAAACTTCAGTGCGAACAGTTTAAAAATCATCGGCTTACTTTTCCTGTTGGCGTAACGTTTATTTTTATATTTTTTTTGTTTCTTCTAATCGTCAATTCGACGGGTTTTCCTATTTCTGCTTGGCATATTAAATTGTTTAGATGGTATCCGTCTTCGACTTCAATATTTCCGAAATTTATGACGACGTCTCCGACTTGGATATTTGCTTCGCTTGCGGGAGAGTCTGGAATGACGCGACTTATATGAGCGCCGATTAGTCTGTCGAGTCCGATTTTTTTATGTTCTTTTGTTCCGAATATGTGATCAAACCCGACGCCGATATACGGTCTCAATGCTATACCGCCGTTGGCTATCTGTTTCGCAATTTTTAAGACGGCATTTATTGGAATAGCAAACGCAATCCCTTCGCTGCCGCCGCCAGTTGTTGCAATTGCCGTAATTACGCCTACAACTTCGCCCCTAATATTCAGAACAGGTCCGCCGCTATTGCCCGGATTAGTCGCCGCGTCAATTTGAAAAAATTCGCATGTTGGCGCTTGTCCGTTTGAAGCGGGGATTTTTCTACGCGAAGTTGCGCTTACAATCCCCATTGTTACGCTCCGCTCAAGACCATACGGACTGCCAATCGTCAAAATCAAATCGCCTACTCGCACTTTATCCGAATCGCCTATATCAGCCGGCGTCAACTTCGCATCCATTTCTATTACCGCCAGATCAAATTCATTGTTCGTGTGTATCTGTTTCGGCGTAAGCATCCGGCGATCAGACGTATGAATAACTATCGAATCTATCTCAACCCCGCCGACAACATGTTGATTCGTAATAACATAATCCTTGCCGCCAAGACGTACAATAAAACCGCTACCAGAATCTTCAACCTCAATTTGAACATTACGCGATTCGCGAACCCGCGACGATTGCGCCGCGCGAAGCCGCTTGACCTCAATATGAACTATCGAAGGCGAAACATATTTGGCAGATTGAGAAATAACCTCGCCGGACTTCTCCAATATCGCAGCATTAGCCCAAAGACGCTTCTTCAATTCCGCGCGAGAATCTACTTGAACCTCCGCTTCATCCGAAAAAATATCAACGCAAATTACAGAACTAAATATTACAAATAACAAAAAAATAATTAAATTTTTTTTTCGCATCATATTAAATAAATATTAAAACCGCCCATAATATAAACGGTAAATTGTTACAGAAAAAAACGACAAAAAACTATGAGTATCTCTAAAAATTCATTTTTTGGGAAACCGATCAATCATTCGCTGTTTCTCTAAAATTCTAATACGCTCTTTAACAAACGGGCATCTCTAAAAATTCATTTTTTTGCAAAAAGGTAGGCGGCGTTTCGCCACTGCGTTTATTTTTTGTGCAGCAATGAAGTTTATGATACCAATAAATTTCAATAATTCATAAAGCCTACATTATGTTTATTTTAGACGTACAAAATATTAAAATTTATTGATGACGTAAACCGTAATGCGGCGTTTCGGCACAGTGTTTAATTTTTTTAGCCGCCTACCTGAACAAATGAATTTTTAGAGATACCCAAACCTAATGTTAACCTAATTTTTCTTTACAAAACAACATCAATAGAAAAATTATAAAATAAACATTCTTACCTAATTATACTTTTCGCACATTAAAATTAACGTTACAAAAAATAATACGGCTACTAAATAGTTACATTTTATTGAGTAATCGCAAAACATTCTATCACAGTAATCATGACCGTAAACGGGGGAGATTGATCTTTTAAACTGTTTGCACTTGAGTTTTCGTTTACCTTCGCCTGCCTAGCTTTCGGACGGCAGGCTTTGACGCTTTTTAATCGCTGAAATTCAAGTACAATCTGTATAACCGTTCACGGAATTTTAAACAAAAGATTTTAGGAGATACCGTGTATCGGGACAATTTTCGTAACAATAAATCATCGGAAGGATCGCAGACGTTCCGCCTGCAATTTGCCGATAGGCAAACCAAAAGGCGGTTAATATATTAAACCTCGTTCATTGGCGGTTGAGTACAACCGCTTGCAGGCGAGACGCCCGCGATCCTGCGGCGAGTGCGATCATTTAGCGTCGGCATTACTTTTTTTGCAGGCGAGACGGCTGCGTTCCTCAAGTTTTTTGTTACAAAAAAATTGTCCCGATTGTCTCTCCTGTTCCACTTGTCCCTCAAAAATTACCAAAACGTAATTTGCTAAAAAAATTCCGTGAACGGTTACTAAAATTTATTAGCGTAATAACTCTACTGCGGCTAAAAAAATAAACACTGTGGCGAAATACCGCCTACCTTTTTGCAAAAAAATGAATTTTTAAACTGTTCGCACTTGAGTTTGCGTTTACCGTCGCCTGCCTAGCTATCGGACGGCAGGCTTTTACGCTTTTCAATCGCTGAATTTCAAGTACGAGCAGTATAAAGATACCCAACAATAACTTTCTCATAATCGATACAACCCATAATCATAATGCGCCTTTTGATAATTTTTTTTACAATTTTTACGATCCGAAGTTATTCTATAGAGTACACTCCAAAAGGTAATATAGTATTTTTTGGCTATTGGATAATAGATAATCCGTAGAGCGATTCGTTTAGCAAGTTGCCGCATCGGTGATTTTGCCGGACTATTTTTGTTATAAATAAACGTAAAATTTGACGAAAAAATTCATGTTTGAGTTAATCATATCGAAAAATTGGACAATGTTTTTTGAGAAGTTGACAAGACGGCAAGGGATATTTACGACAATATTTCTTTTGCCGGTTTTGATTTCTTGTCTTGTGGGTTGTCGTGCGACGTCAAACAAAATTAGCCCGTTTTCAACTCCGCCGACAACGCAAACACAAACGCAAATAGCGCCGCAAGCGCCCGCTCAAAATCCAAACTCGACAAACGCAACAAACACAATTACGCCGGTTACGCCAATTGCCGCAAACACAAATTTAACGCCAAATTTAACCGCAAACACAACAAATTTAACCTCAGCATCAACGCCGTTCTTTTCAGGAACCGCCTCAATCTCAAACTCAAACTCAAACACCAACTCAACAACGCAACCAAACCAGATTACGCGTGAATCATTAAATCTCGATCCCAACCGTTACGAAGCATTTCGACCCATCATTCCTTCACACATCGCCGAACCCGCGCCTATTAACAAAAACGAAATTAACAAAAACATAATATTGCCAAACGCTAATCCGCTCAATCACGCAAATTCAAATACAACAACAGAAAATTTAACAAAAAATTCAGAAGATGAAAAAAACGAATTAAAAAAACAAATCGCTATCCTTGAAGCGGAACTAAAAAAAGCAAAAGAAACAACGCAAATAATAAATAACACAAAAGAACAACAAACGCCCGAAAAAAATAATAATACTTTAGAAAATAATCCAATACCAGAAAATAATTCAACAAACGAAATAAAACTATCGCCGGCGCCGGTTTTCAACGTCGACGGAGTAACAACAATAAAAGACGAAAAAGGAAACGTCAGAATCATCGCTGTTGACACGGCGCTTTTCATGGGGACTTCATGGAAATTAACAACAAAAGCGGAAGAATTATTAAGACGAATAACAACAGAAATAAAAGCCGCTTATCCAGACGCCGAAATCGACGTCGAAGGTCATACCGATAACCTAGACGTCGATCCAAAAAATCCTACCCAAAAACACGATATTTCCGCAATTAAAGCCGGAGTTGTAATGGATTATTGCGTCAAAATACTTAAATATAACCCAACAAAAATGAAAACAATCTCATGCGGATCAAAACGCCCAATCGCAGATAACGCAACAGCAGAAGGACGAGCAAAAAATAACCGAATCGAAATCGTTATACTAACGCCAAAAAATTAATCATTACTACTCGCGAAAATTCGTTTAATAAGTTATCATAACAAAATTTTTAGGGACAAGTGGGACATGAGGGACAATTTTTAATAACAAAAAACTGCTATCTAGTTTTCTAAAAAACTACTCCCTACTCTCTAAAATCTATCGCTGAAATTTCCGTGAGTTGTTACTTTTATTCTAATTGAAAAATTTCTCTCTTTGTTCTTTTTTGTTTTTTTGTTTAATAATGATTTTGCGGGTTGTATTGATTAGTTTTATTTTTGTTTTTTGATTAGTTATTTTTTGGGGGTAGATTGGGTTTGTTTTTTATGTTTTGGGTGTTATATTTATATTTGGTAAATGTAAGTATTGGCTTAATTATTCAATAGGGTATCTCTAAAAATTCATTTGTTCAGGTAGGCGGCGTTTCGCCCCGTGTTTAATTTTGGGCCGCATTACGGTTTACAATATCAATAAATTTTAATATTTTACACATCTAAAATG
>JAISLW010000151.1 GCA_031277105.1 Planctomycetaceae bacterium
ATCCAATAAAGATCGTCGCGAATATAACGATCCAATTGAGCGCCACGCAATCGCTCGGCTGGATGCAACATATAATGTTGTACAGGATTACAAGGTCCAGTCGTATTAAAAAAACGAAACGAACGCGAAGACAACGAAACGTTAGATTTTTTAGACAAGTTAGTTTTAGATTTTTTTAACGGCTTGGACATGTTATATACAAATCGTACTTGAATCTCAGCAATTTTAAAACGTCAAAGTCTGCCGTCCGAAAACTAGGCAGGCGAAGGTAAACAAAAAACTCAAGTGCGAATAGTTTAAAATAAGGTTTGGTTTTAAATTTTTTAATTTGTGTTTTTGTTTTTTAATTGTTCGAGGGCTTTTTTTATTTCTGTGTCTTGCGGTTTTGATTGTAGGTAAATTCTGTAGTAGAGGGAGGCGTTTTTTTCATCGTTTTTTTCGGCGTAATATTGACCTAATCCTTTTAGCGCCGTGTAGGCTTGTTTATTAAGTTCGATACTTTTTTTCCACCATTCTATCATTTTGTCTTCGTTTCCTTCGGCTTGTGCGATTAGTCCCAATGCTTCTAAAGGTCGATAATCTTTTGGTCTCATTTCGATGCATTTTATGAATGTTTTTTGTGCGTCGTCGTTTAATTGTTGTTTGAATTGCGTATTTCCGAGTTCGAGTAGCGCCATGTAGTTATTTGGATTTTTTTTGAATGCTTCTTTGAATTGTATTTCGGCGTCGGCGTAATCTCCTTTTTCGACGAGTTCTGTTGCTTTTTTGTAAGCGTTTGCGCCTTCGGTGAAGTCGGCGGCGGTTATTTTGATTTCGGGCGCGTCAGATTTTAGGGTTGTTTTTTGCGTAGTATTTTTATCATCGTTTTTTGGGGCAATTTTGACAAACGGTTTAGCGGGTCGTTTTGGGAATCCGGCGACTTTATCATATTTTACAAAATTACCAACTTCGTCGAATGTAAAGTCCCAACAATAAATCAGGCATTCGTTGTTATTTAGCGCTATTGCTTCGCATTTGTATGTGATTGTGTATTGGTTTTTGTTATTTTTTTTAATATTGCTCCATTCGACGGTGCGTCGGAGCATTGGGACAAATTTGTTTGTGATATGATTTTCAACGTATCCTATCATTTTAGCTTTTTCTGCCGGTATTGTGCCGGGCGCGAGTAAACTTGTCGATTGCGACGTCGCCTCTTCGACAGCAAGCGAAAACGCGCCCAAGATTAAACAACTAAAAATTGTCAACCAACTAACATTTTGTTGAATGTATTTTGTCATAAAATTTTACTCCTTTTGTTTTGAAATTAGGAATCAATACGTATCGTGCTTGAAATTCATTGACGTAATACTGATCGTATTTGAATTTCAGCGACATGAAAGCGTCAAAATCTGCCGTCCGAAAACTAGACAGGCGATTACCGAATTGCCAACAATATTCGAACCCGATTCGTATAAATTTGACGGAAATTCGACTTCTCAAAAACGGACTGTATTTTATACATTTGCAATCAAACGAAAAGAGGGGTTATAAAACTGTTCGCACTTGAGTTTTCGTTTACATTCGCCTGCCTAGCTTTTGGACGGCAGGCTTTGACGCTTTTTAATCGCTGAAATTCAAGTACAATCTGTATAAATTAGTAACCGTTCACGAAATTTTATGCGACTTGTTTTAGTGAATGTTTTTAAAAATATAATTTGTGATCTAGAGAAAAAGTTTCTTGTTATAAAAAAATTGGCCCACTTATCCCTCATGTCCCACTTGTCCCTCAAAAATTACCAAAACGTAATTTAATAAAAAAATTTTCGTAAACAATTTCAAAATTTTTTTGCGGGCTGATATAGGGGAAAAGTTGTTAGTTGAATGTTTAATTGTAAACGGTAAATTTGAATTTCAATGTTTGCTTAAAAAAATTAAAAAATTACAAACAAAATCAAAACAATAAAATAACATAATACAAACAACTTTTCCATACGCATTTTTAAAATTTTATTGATATAAATTCAATAAATTTAATAGGTTATAATAACATAAATTCTAAACTAACAATTTTTTTACAAATACTAATAACATTATCACATTTAAAAATATTTAGTTATATTTTAAATTCGCAGAATATTTTTGACGGATTATTGTTGTTGAGGTAAATCAAAATTTGCTTGCTTGCAAATATTGGTTTAATAAATTATCATAACGAAAAATTATAACCGTTCACGAAAATTTAATCGATTGCAATACGAAACTATTTATCGTTACAAAAATTGTCTTACAAGAACAGTCGCGCCGCTCGCAACACAATACGAAACAATTTATCGTTACAAAAATTGTCTCTTATAGAAATCATAACAAATCAAAAAAATCATCGTTCAGACAACGGTTATTATTATTATTATTTGGTATTGGCGTGTGTTATTTTTATAGTTTAATTTTGTGGTGTAATTTATGTTTGGCGTATATTTTTCTGATCGTGTTTTGTGTCGAGTTTTATTTTTTGTTTTTGTGATATTGGCGTTATTTTTGCGGTTTTATAATCTTGGCGTTTGGTCGTTTGGTTTTGACGAGCATTATACTAAGGTTGAGGCGTTATATTTTTTTGAGGGCGAGTCGGTTCCGCGATATATTATTTCTGATTCATCTGTGCGTTTGGAGGATACTCAATTTGTGCGTTTACCTTCTTTGGTATTTTGTGCTTATTTTGTGCATTGGTTGGATTTTTGTTTATTTGGTTTTGACGAATTTGGGTCGCGTTTTTTGATGGCGTTGATGGGTTCTTTTTGTGTTGGTTTTGTGTTTTTGTTTGGTCGATATTTATTTGGTTTATCTTTTGGTTTTGTGCTTGGCGTAATGATTCTTCTTTGGCCGGATCATATTTTGCATAGTCAGAATTGTCGATTTTATATTCAGTCGTTTTGTTGTATATCTTCGGTTTTATTTTTGGGTGGTTTAGTAGTTGTGAGGCGTTCTTTTGTTTCGGCGTTATGTTTGGGGCCGGCGTTATTTGTGATGGTTTTTACTCATTCGTTATCAGTTTTGATTTGGGGTATTCTTTTATCTGGCGTATTTTTTGATTTATGCGTTTGTAAATTTCGCGTTGACGCTTCGTATTGGCGGGTAATTTTTGTGTTAATAATATGGTCGGTAATTTTGTTTTTAGCGTGTATATTTTATATTTTTCCGCTTGTGGGTTCTTGGAATAATTTTCCTACGTCGAGTATTGATTCTATTCATTCGGCGTTTTGTTTAGCGGTTAGTCTTGGTTGGTCTTTTTTTATGTTATTTATTCCGGCGTGGTTATTTGTGTTGTTTAATTTTCGCAAGCCTGGTTATGTTTATTGGTTTGTTTGTGCGACGTTGTGCGGGTTAGCGATTTTAATTTTGCCGATTAAGTTAGTTTATATTTCGCATTATAATTTTCTTTTTTCGTTTCCTTTTTTTGTAATTTTGGCGTTATTTATTGACTGGGTTGCAAAGTTAATTATGCGTTCAAGAGTTCCGAATGGTTTTTATTTAGCTTGCGTGTGGGTTATTTTTGTTTTGTTATCGAATGTGCCGGTGTTGGCGAGTTATTATCAGGACGGCGGGCGTTGTGATTGGCGAGCCGTTTATAAATATGTCAAGGAGAACTGGCAAGAGAACGACAGAATAATATGTTTTCTACTGGACGCTAATTATTATATTCCTGATATTGGGGCAAAGATTTCTATTAGGGACGTCAATGAAAAAACGTTACAAAATATCATCGATGAGAATCGAGATTGTAAAGGTCGTATTTGGATTCCGGTTGTTTGTACTCGTTATCAGCCGGATCAAAAAACCAAATACTGGCTTTACAATAACGCAAATTATCAAACAAACTTTGGGAAAAAACGGTACGATTTCAACATAAATAATGTTGAACTTTTCTTCTTTAAATTTGAGGATTAGAAAGGATTAGAAAGATTGTTTTTTAGTGACAAGTGGGACAAGAGGGACAACTGGGACAAATTTAATTTACAAACCTCATTCTATCAGA
This sequence comes from Planctomycetaceae bacterium, assembly GCA_031277105.1. GTDB lineage: Bacteria > Planctomycetota > Planctomycetia > Pirellulales > Thermoguttaceae > WRKP01. The sequence continues at coordinate 4,010 of JAISLW010000151.1, forward strand.
AACGTAGCCGTCTCGGCTGCAAGTAGCCAACGGGCTTCTCTAAAAATTCATTTGTCCAGGTAGGCGGCGTTTCGCCGAAACGCCGCATTACGGTTTACGACATCAATAAATTTTAATATTTCGCACGTCTAAAATAAATATATTTTAGGCTTTATGAATTATTAAAATTTATTGGTAGCATAAACTCCATTGCGGCCCAAAAAGTAAACGCAGTGGCGAAACACCGCCTACCTTTTTGCAAAAAAATGAATTTTTAGAGATACCCCAACGGTTACCCTAAAGCAGTTGAGACAAACACTGGCAGTGCGATCCGCCAAGCGGTCGGAACGACCGCAAGTAGCCGAGACGGTTGCGATCCTTCATACAAAGATTATTTTAAATTCAAAATAAAAATCTTTAATTCCGAATTCCGAATTCCGAATTTTAAAAAACTCTCCTCTTAAAATCATTGTATGATAAAAAAAATTTATTTTTTTAATTCTTTTTGAGCAAGTCTATTATGTTGATGTTTCGGTAAAAAAATCTTTTTTTTTGTTTTTTGCGGCTAGTCCCCGCTTGTGGGATGCAAAAAATCGTGCATAATATTGAAAATGTTTGAGACAACAAATAAATTCCATTCAGGCATATCATCAAAATTTTAACAAACAGCAAAAAACGCCACAAACTGGTTTTTACTTTGTTTACCAATATACAGATCGTACTTGAAATTCAGCGATTTAAAAACGGGTATCTCTAAAAATTCATTTTTTTGCAAAAAGGTAGGCGGTGTTTCGCCGAAACGTCGCCTACCTGGATAAATGAGTTTTTAGAACTTACCAATTGTATTTCGTCCCATCGTGGCAATAGCATTAGCGTAGGTCAGCGCCCTACGAAAGATTATCCACTAATGCAAGCCTTGCAATGGCGCAAGCACAATCGCGTTTGACGGCTATCGCCTTTACAGGGCTAATATTTTTTTGGGGCATGTCGTAAGGCGCTGCCCTACGCTAATGCTTGTCGCCCCGATGGGGTTAATATAAACTAATTTCGACCCCAAAAAATAAACGCGTACTGAATAGTTACAAATCGCAAATACGTAAGTTGCTAAAAAAATTCCGTGAACGGTTACGAATTTAGGCTATATTTTTTGTAACGAAAATTGTCCCTAGCGTCCCTCTTGTCCCTAATGTCACTGAAACTTTTAAACTATTCGTACTTGAGTTTGCGTTTACCTTCGCCTGCCTATCTTTCGGACGGCAGGCTTTGACGCTTTTAAATCGCTGAATTTCAAGTACGAGCAGTATATACGGTAAATTTTAGACGGATATTTAAACGATTTCAAAATTTTTACATTTCGGAAATAAATTTGTAACCTGTTTCTTAAAATTGTTGTGAAAATGTTTGGCGGATGCTGATGCGGTCTCTTGGCGTTTGCGGAATATTTTTGTGGTATTTTTTGGGCGGTTCAAATTTTTTGTAACTTTTCATGCAGAATTTTCGTTACAAAAATTGTTGCGGAAGGTTACAAATAAATTCCTTGTGTTTTTTGTGGGGAGAGATTGCAGTTCGCCGTGAATTGTGATTTTACAAGAAACACAGGGATTTTTTGTTACTGGTCTTTTTGACTAGAGGGCGTCTCTAAAAATTCATTTGTCCAGGTAGGCGGCTAAAAAAATTAAACACTGTGCCGAAACGCCGCAATAGAGTTTATGTTGCTAATAAATGTTAATATTTCACAACGCCTAAAATAAATCTATTTTGTACATTATGAATTATTAAAATTTAATAATTGTTTTATACGTAATGCGGCCCAAAAAATAAACACAGCGGCGAAACACCGCCTACCTTTTTACAAAAAAATGAATTTTTAGAGATGCCCTAAATTTATTGTTTCTCTTGAAACATTTATTTTGTGGTGAATTTTACTTCTCTTGGTTCTTCTGTGAAGGATGAAAACGTGGCTGTTACATTTTTGAGATACAATATTTGCGTATTGTCATCATCAATTGAATACATTTTTTTTAAGTCTGGATGTTGTTTAAAAATTTGTTCGAGGACGTGTTTTTTGGTTTCGCGTTTATTTTCTTCAACGGCGGTTGCGGCGATGCGTAGCCATTTGTTTGCTGTTTTGTCTAATGCGCAAATTTCTATTTTTGGGTTATTTTTTATTTGTTTTGAAACGTTTTTCTTTTTTCCGGTTTGGATGTAGAGTTTGTTTTCAAAAATTGCAATTGTGCTGAAGGCGCGAACTCGCGGCTGATCGCCGTCGATTGTTGCAATAAAATAGTGTCCGCATTTTTTCAAAAAATCATACGTTTCTCGTACTGATTTTTCTTCATTTTGATTCTTATTGTTGTTAGGGGTTATTTGCGAATGGTTATTTTGCGCAACAGCAATATTAACCGTCGCAAATATCATACCAATGACAAAAAACATTTTTAAACAGTTCATACTTGAATTTGCGTTTATCGTCGCCTGCCTAGCTTTCGGACGGCAGGCTCTTACGCTTTTAACGTCGCTGAATTTCAAGTACAATCCGTATAATTTTGACAAAAAACTTAAACTTGTCATTTTAATTTTCCTTTCATTTAGGGGGTTGAGTTAAGGTTAAAGGTTTATTTTTAGAGATGCTCTATCGTTACAAAAAAATCAAATTAAAAAACGTATTTTAAAGTATGAATAGCATATAATAACGGTTTTATCCGAAACCACTTCTCCTTCATTGAATACTTCAAATCCCAATCGGGACTTCTTTTATCTCGCACTTCTGCATTTCGGCAATATAAAAGCGGTTCGATAAATCATTCATATCAAGGCAGGCGTCAATATTTTTTGTATTCGTCAGGGACGGCAAATCCAAACATTTCGCAGAGCAACAGTACATCATGAACATCGTTGTCATCGTGCCTGTATCCCTGATGAAATAGTATTTGCGCTTCGGGGGA
>JAISLW010000152.1 GCA_031277105.1 Planctomycetaceae bacterium
CTCCCGTTTTCTTTGGTAGATAATATTTATACTGTTGCTCAATAATTGTATTCGCTTGTTTTATTGCTTTATTTGCGATTTTTTTTTGCACGTCTGGCTCTAACTCTATTAAAGCAATCACCGTCTCCTTACTCAAAGATAACCTAAAAGTCTGTTCCATTTTTTAATTTCTCACCTATTTTTTTTTAAGGGACAAGTGGGACAATTTTAATTTACAAATTTGACATTATACTGTTCGTACTTGCAATTCATTGATTTTAAAGCGTCAAAGTCTGCCGTCCGAAAACTTGGCAGGCGGCGGTAAACGTAAATTAACGTAAGAACAGTTTAACATCTCTAATTTTGAATTAAAAAAATGGGTAAGATTATATTGATTGGTTATAGGGGTACGGGTAAGACTACGGTTGCGGAAATTTTGGGCGGGCGGTGGTCGATGCCGGTTGTGGATAGCGACAAGGAAATTGAACGGGAAGCGAAAATAACGATTGCTGAAATTTTCGCACGTCATGGCGAAGTTGGATTTCGCGATATTGAGGAATCGGTTATAAGTCGTTTATTAGATAGTGGCGAGCCGTTTATACTTGCAAGTGGCGGCGGCGCTATTTTGCGTGAAAAAACAAGAGATAAATTCAGAGTATCAGGCAAAGTAATATGGTTGCAAGCCGATCCTGAAACCGTCTTAAAAAGAATACAAAACGACGCAAAAAGTAGAACTACAAGACCAAATTTAACCTCATTACCGCCGTTAGATGAAATTGTTGAGTTAATTGAAAAACGAAAAAATCTATACGAACAAACCGCACACATAAAAATAAAAACAGACAACATAACCCCAACGCAAATAGCCGAAATAATAATTTCAAAACTAAAAACATAATGTAATTGTTCACGAAAATTTAAGCGTTAGATTTTAGGGAGTAGGTTAGGGAGTAGTGAGTAGTTTTTTGTAAGTATTGAGCATTCGTAATTATTTTTTGGAACGATAATTTTAAACTGTTCGCATTTGAGTTTACGTTTACATCCGCCTGCCCTAAATTTCGAGAGTAAAAATTTTTGAGTCTTTATTGACGCAACGCCAACATCTCACTCGGACAACGATCTACAATAGTAGAAATTTTTGAGTCTTTATTGACATATTGCATGCGTTCTCACGCCGGAAGATCTACAATAGTAGAAATTTTTGAGTCTTTATTGACATTTTTCCTTTCTCCCTCTTGGGAGTTAATCTACAATAGTAGAAATTTTTGAGTCTTTATTGACTTAACATGTAATAAAACTTTTTTAATTATATCTACAATAGTAGAAATTTTTGAGTCTTTATTGACAAATGTTCTATTGCGGTTTGAACTTCGCATCTACAATAGTAGAAATTTTTGAGTCTTTATTGACGGCAATAATTCAGAACCAAGACCGATTTTATCTACAATAGTAGAAATTTTTGAGTCTTTATTGACTTTGACCTGCGGGAAAAAACCGCCAAATCTACAATAGTAGAAATTTTTGAGTCTTTATTGACATGTTCGTGTAGCAAACAAGCTCAGCTTATCTACAATAGTAGAAATTTTTGAGTCTTTATTGACACGTGCAATCGCGAATCGATTCTATTACATCTACAATAGTAGAAATTTTTGAGTCTTTATTGACTCGCAAGATGCTAGCAGATTGGAGCATTCAATCTACAATAGTAGAAATTTTTGAGTCTTTATTGACCCGATATGTCTAGCTCAGCAACTTTGAAAAATCTACAATAGTAGAAATTTTTGAGTCTTTATTGACATGTTAATGACGCCGACGATTGGATGCGATCTACAATAGTAGAAATTTTTGAGTCTTTATTGACTAAAATTAATTAAACACTATTAGATTAAATCTACAATAGTAGAAATTTTTGAGTCTTTATTGACGCTTTCGTCCGTTTCAACAATATGTTTAATCTACAATAGTAGAAATTTTTGAGTCTTTATTGACAATAACTAATCTATCTAATCAAAATCAATATCTACAATAGTAGAAATTTTTGAGTCTTTATTGACCTTTGAAAATGTTATCCAATGGATATTATCTACAATAGTAGAAATTTTTGAGTCTTTATTGACCCTTTTTCTCCGGCAAAAATTACAACCGAATCTACAATAGTAGAAATTTTTGAGTCTTTATTGACAAAAAAAAAAATACTACTAATTAAAATATCTACAATAGTAGAAATTTTTGAGTCTTTATTGACCCTATCAAATGAAATATCTCTCTGTCCGATCTACAATAGTAGAAATTTTTGAGTCTTTATTGACGGCAGTCCAGCAACAGGGACTTCCTTTGATCTACAATAGTAGAAATTTTTGAGTCTTTATTGACATTACTTTTATATTAAAACAGTTTACATATCTACAATAGTAGAAATTTTTGAGTCTTTATTGACAATTATTAATGAATAAACTAAAACACAAATCTACAATAGTAGAAATTTTTGAGTCTTTATTGACAATTTATAGTCAAAAAATAGGTCAGAAATCTACAATAGTAGAAATTTTTGAGTCTTTATTGACGTATTACCGTAAGTACGATCGGCGTAATATCTACAATAGTAGAAATTTTTGAGTCTTTATTGACGTTTAAACAATTCCTATTTTTATCAATATCTACAATAGTAGAAATTTTTGAGTCTTTATTGACTCAAAAATAAACAACAATAAATTCTTAATTATCTACAATAGTAGAAATTTTTGAGTCTTTATTGACATAGTCATAAGCAGACACAAATTAAAATAATCTACAATAGTAGAAATTTTTGAGTCTTTATTGACCCCCCAACGCACTTATGAAGATACGGGTGTATCTACAATAGTAGAAATTTTTGAGTCTTTATTGACTATAAATATATTTAAAACATAATAAATTAATCTACAATAGTAGAAATTTTTGAGTCTTTATTGACTAAAAAAAACATAAAACATACTATGCAATCTACAATAGTAGAAATTTTTGAGTCTTTATTGACATTATATCACATAAATGAAAATTCTAAATCTACAATAGTAGAAATTTTTGAGTCTTTATTGACAATAATATTTATAACAATCAAACAATAAACATCTACAATAGTAGAAATTTTTGAGTCTTTATTGACAACAAAATTAAATTAATTAAATTAGAAAAATCTACAATAGTAGAAATTTTTGAGTCTTTATTGACTAAAACACTTTCATAACATATACACAAATCTACAATAGTAGAAATTTTTGAGTCTTTATTGACTAAATTATACATATATTAAATCACATAAATCTACAATAGTAGAAATTTTTGAGTCTTTATTGACATAAATTATCAACACAAAAATAATAATATATCTACAATAGTAGAAATTTTTGAGTCTTTATTGACATCGGGGGGGACAAATCAGGGAACCCCCCATCTACAATAGTAGAAATTTTTGAGTCTTTATTGACAAATTCATCGACACTGATAAGAACCAATATCTACAATAGTAGAAATTTTTGAGTCTTTATTGACATTAATATATAGAACCAAGATTTAAAATGCATCTACAATAGTAGAAATTTTTGAGTCTTTATTGACTAAAAATAATTAACAAAAGAAAACTGAAATCTACAATAGTAGAAATTTTTGAGTCTTTATTGACTTAAAAAATTAAAAAATGAATTAAAGATTATCTACAATAGTAGAAATTTTTGAGTCTTTATTGACAAAGCAAAAAAAAACAAAAAACAATTAATCTACAATAGTAGAAATTTTTGAGTCTTTATTGACCCGCAATGTACGAGCGCGGCGAAGTAAGTATCTACAATAGTAGAAATTTTTGAGTCTTTATTGACATAAACGCCAACCCCCAAAGCGTTTTCACATCTACAATAGTAGAAATTTTTGAGTCTTTATTGACTCTGATGGGGCGTATTATAACTTTAATTTTATTTTGTGTCAAGTGGTTAGAATTTGACGGAAAATGGTTTTTTTACCCCCCCTCCCACTGGGATAATTTTGAATTTTTTTATCTAAATGGTTATTCTTATACGATTTGTTACCAAAAAATATTTTTTTGTCGGCAAAAAGGAGACTAAGGTTTGCAAAAAGTTTTTTTGTTAGGTTCGATAAATCGAGAAAGTTGAATTATTGGATATTCCTAATTGGACATTCTTAAACTGTTCCTACCTGAAATTGCATTTACCTTCGCCTGCTCGCTTGCCTAGATATTTTATCATGTCAACAAAATTATTCTTTTTCTTGTACAAATTTTAACCATTCGCTATTTGGACGCCATTGGCTTACTCTCTTCTTTTTTACTTTATCGTATTTAGATTCTTTCATTTTGTTGAAATTTTTTACCGCTTCTTCTTTATTTTTTACTTTGTCCAATTCTTTCAAAAGCCAAAGACCTTTACGAGCAATATTGTATGCGCCGTTAGCGTCCGCATCAACTCAACAATTACTCGAATATGAATCGCGCTTAAATAAAAAACTAGTTATTAGAAGTTCTCTTTATTTATAACGAAAATAACTTTGTTTTCCATTGCTCTCTGAACGTGTTATTGATGAATAAATATAACCCGCCATGTTGCAACAGGCTGTTACACATTGCCTTGCCCATAAATGGGCGAAAAAATTTTTTACAATTATCGTTACAAAAAATCAAATTAACAAAACACGTTTTAAAGTACGAATAGCATATTAGAATTTGCATTTAGTTATTAGTTCTTTTGCTTCGCTTCTTAATTGTTCGGCTTGGTTTTTTCGATTTAGTTTATCCAATATTTTTGCGGCTTCTGTTAAAGAATCTAAAACGAGCGACGCATCTTCTGGATATTGAACAGGTATTTTCATTATTTCAATAACCGCTTCTTCCAATAATCCGATTTGCGCCGCCGCCTTGCCAAATAAGAAGAAAGCGCCTGCCCGCAACACTTCTGGTACTTGCTCTAAAAGCCGCCGCATTGCCGCAATATCTTTTTCGTTGCGCAAAATAGGAATCCGCTCCTTCCATAACAACACGCCAGAAAGCAACATAACCTCATGCGTAAGTTTTTTTAGCGCTTCCGCATGTTGCGGTTTTATATTCGCCAATCTGTTATTTGTAATATTTTTATTGTCTGTCTTGTTTGTATTTTCTGTTGCGTTATCCTGCGGATTGGCTAATTTTCGTAAATGATGTAATCCGATATTTCGTAACGAATTTTCCTGACTTGCCGCCAATATCGACGCCGCTAACAATTCAGCCGCCGGATTAGAATTAGAATTAGCAATTTGCCGCAAGATATTGAAAGACGCTTGCGGGTCAGGTTTGCTGCCATGAATAAAAGCGCTCGAAACCTGCCAAATTACCGGCGCTAACTCAAGCGGCGCTAAAGAATCTACTCGACAATATTGAAAATACTCCTCCGACGCAATCAATAAATCACAAAGACGACGCGAACAACGAATAATCTGCAACGTACAATACTTCCACTCGACGCCAAAATTTTTGTTTATAGACTTGTTGCGGATTTTCTTATACGCTTCAAGCGATTGGGCAAATTCATTCTTCTTAAACAACACATCCGCCGAAATTATTTCGTCAGACAACTCGACAGAATATACCGGAAATAAAGAAACCGAAACCGGTAAACCAAAAAGAATTATTTGTAATAAATCACGACGTTTCATTTTTTGTAACCGTTCACGGAAATTTGTTTATTAAATTACGTTTTGGTAAATTTTTTTAGGGATAAGTGGGACAATTTTTTATAACAAAAAATTGAGGAACGTAGCCATCGCCTGCATTCCTTCCGGCGATTTTTTGTTACAAAAATTATTCATCCTGTCTCTATCGTCCCTTAAAATCGCCGATACGTTGTTTTATAAACTCTAAACTCTAATTTCAAATTCCGCAATTACGCTGTTTCGTTTGTGTTTTTGTATTTTTGCAAAGAGCATTTTTCTTCTTCGCAATACATTTTTTGACGGGACAATAAAATATCCCAATCGATTTGCGATGCGTCAAATTCAGGTCCATCAACACATGTAAATTTTGTTTCTTTGCCGACTTTTACTCTACATCCGCCGCACATACCCGTTCCGTCAATCATTATACTGTTTAAACTCGCAACAGATTTTACTCCAAACGGCGCTACAACCTGCGAGCAAAATTTCATCATTATTGCCGGTCCTATCATGTATGCGCAACCTATTTTATTTTTGCCGTCTCCGCTAGCGCCGCCCTCCAATAACTCTCGCAACGGTTCAGTTACAAGCCCTTTTCTACCAGCGCTGCCGTCGTCCGTTGTAATTATATGCGTATCGCTTACAGCGGCTAATTTTTCCGTCCAAAATAATAGTTCCTTTGTTCGTGCGCCTTGAATTGAAATAACTTTGTTGCCCTTGTCCCGCAAACCTCTCGCAATTGGAAACACCGGCGCCGTCCCAACACCGCCCGCAACCATTATCACCGTACCATAATCGTCAATCTCACTCGCCGCGCCAAGAGGTCCAATAAGCGCATACAATTCAGCGCCCGCCTTCAACGATACTAACTTCATCGTTGAAACGCCTATCGCCATTATTACAAGCGTTATCGTGCCGTTTTGACGGTCGAAATCGGCTATCGTAAGCGGAATTCGCTCGCCGCTATCGTCTGTCATCACTATTACAAAATGACCCGGCGCCGCCTTCGCAGCTAATCGCGGATGCTCCACTACCATCTCAAATATGTTAGGCGCAAGCTCAATATTACTCAATATCCTAAACATAAACAATTCCTCCTATCAACTATCAAAACATAATTTGGGCGTCTTTAAAATTCATTTGTCCAAGTAGGCGACTAAAAAAATCAAACACTGCGCCGAAACGACATATTACGGCTTTACGACGTCAATGAAATTTTAATATCTCATACGTCTAAAATAGACATATTTTAGGATTATGAATTATTAAAATTTACTGGTAGCATAAACTCCATTGCGACGTTTTGGCGAAACATCGCCTACCTTTTTGCAAAAAATCGAATTTTTAGAGATACCCCATTTGTAATTCATACGCGGCGATTTTAAGGATTAGGCGATAAAGGTCAAGAAATAAATTTTTGCAACAAAAAAATTGAGGATCGCAACCGTTTCGGCTGCGATCCTGTGGGCAATTTTTGTAACAAAAAATCAGTTTTCTAAATTTCTAATTAAAAAATTCCTAATTAAAAAACTATTCCCTAATCTCTAAAATCTATTGTTTGAAATTTCGTGCGGGTTACTAAATTAGTTAGGGGTTTGTTTTAGTTTTTTTATTTGTGCAGACAGTCTTGATTTTTTTCTTGCGGCGGCGTTTTTGTGAATAATTCTTTTTGCGCCGGCTTGGTCTAGCGCTTTTGCCGCAACTCTAAACAAACGCTCCGCCTCATCGACGTTACCTTCTTTTACGGCTTGAATTACATTCTTGCAACGATTACGTATAAACGAGCGGCTTGAACGGTTTCGTTCGCGTAGGACGATGTTTTGACGGAGGCGTTTTTTAGCGCTTTTAATATTTGGCATAATTTTTTTTATCCTTTACTAAAATAATTTTTGGTTTGGTTTAAATTTTCCTGTAAACTTTCCTGTTAAAATTTAACGATTTTGTCAATTTTTCCATTGTCGGGCAACTAAACTCAATTGCCTTCACAATTGCAGTACGAACAAACTGCATCCAATATCTAACTATACCAACTAGAGTTTTTTGAATAATTTTTTTGTTGTCAAATTTATTTTAATCTGTTTGAGTTTAACTGGTTATTTTTTCGTCATTGGGTTGCGTTTATAATTTTGTTTAATTTATGCGTTGATATTACGGTTTATAAATTTGATCGGTTTATTCAAAAAAAATTCAAAAAAATTCCGGTTTGAAATTTTTGGGAGTTAAATCTTACGTTTTTCTGCGACTTTGTCTAGTAGATCCCCCAAGTCTTTGTAAGAAAAATCTATTGCCGCCAGTCTATGTCCGTATTCTTCGGCTTTGTCGTAATCTTCGGTTGCGAATGCTAATTTTGTGATTAAGTATAATCCTTTCTTTTTATTTTCGTCTGTTTCGGCGAGCAACTCGACTGATTCTTGGTAATGTTCCATTGCTAATTTGTATTGTTTTATTTGTTGGAAGCATTGACCTATTGCGAGTAGGCATTCGCCTTTTCTTGACGTATCTGCTTTAGCGTTTTGAAATTCTGCTATTGCTTCTTTGAACGAGCCTTGTTTTTGTAACAATAATCCGTATTCGAATCTGTATGTTGCGTTATTTGGTTGGTTTTTTATTTTGTGTTTTATTAGTTCAATATTTTTTTTATCTAGTTCTTCTTTTAGTTTATAAAATTCGTTTTTTGTGTTTTCGTTTTTATTTTTTGCGAATTCATCTTTTAGGTTTATAACTTTTGCGTGTAATTTTTGTTTTTGCGCGTCTAGCATTCGTTCAATCATTGCGGGTTCTTGTTTTGATATTTCTACGGCTTTGGTGAAATATTCTTCGGCTTTATCGTAATCTGCGTTTTGATAATAATAGTCGGCGAGTTCGTTATAATTTGCGAGATCGTCTGGGTTCTTTTTTATGCGGCGTTCAACTTGTTCAACAAATGTTAATTTGCGTCCCATTACGTCTTCGTTTTCTGCGATAGTCGACGCCGGATTTGATGTTGCGGCGTCGCGCATTTTGGGGTCTTGGGCGTAATTACCTTTGTGTATTGTTTTTTCAATTGTGAGGTTTTTTCTCATCTTCTCCGCTTCCATATCGCCAGGTCGCGCTTTCAAGATACGCAAAACGCAAAGTAGCGCGCCGTCGTAATCGGCATTTTCACGCAACGCTTCGGCGCAAATTTTATTTGCTTCGATGTTTGCGGGTTCGGAGTCGACGGCGGCGCGATAAAATTCCAATGCTGAATCATGATAGCCGAGAACTTCGCAAGCGCCGCCGGAAGAGAGCAATGCGTTTACGTCCCAAGGATTGGATTGTAAGGTATCGACGCCGGATTTAAGAATTGCTTCGGCTTTTTTTTCGTCTGTTGTATCTTTTTTTCTGCCAAGAATACTGAAAAAACTTTTTTTCTTTTTCTCGCCGTATTTTCTACGCAAATTTTCTAAGAATGATTTTAGGTAAATTATATTTGCGGAATCGCGCAGAAAACATTCGCGAAACATTTCGTTTGCGTAATCGTAATTCTGGTTCATCATTTGTTTATTGCCGTTAGTGTAGAGTTTTTGTAATCTTTCGCGTTCTTCGGCAGAAATTGTTGAATCGTTACTCATGTTTTTTTAATGGAAAAAAATTAAGATATACGTATCGTACTTGAAATTCATCAATATAAAAGCGTAAAAACTTACCGTCCGATAACTACGCAGACGAAGGTAAACGCAATTTCAAGTAAGAACAGTTTAATATAATGGTTGACAAACTTATTAATTATTGCAACCGCACGAAAATTTTCGTAATTATACACAATCTAATTTACAATGTAAGGCGCTTGAGATACTAAACCTCGATCATTAGCGGGTATCTCTAAAAATTCATTTTTTTGCAAAAAAGGTAGGCGGCGTTTCGGCACAGTGTTTAATTTTTTAAGCCGCCTATCTGAACAAATGAATTTTTAGAGACGCTCATTTATTGTTACAATAAATCTATCCTCTATCCCTTATTCTCTAAAATCTATTGTTTAAAATTTCGTGAACGGTTATGTTTTTTATTGCCTATCTTTTAAGAATTGGTTATATTGCTACAATGATTGACGGATATTTGACGGGCGTTTCTAATACGTAACGTATTTGAAATTTATTGATGCAAAAGCGTCAAAGCCTGCCGCCCGATAACCAGGTTGACGGCGGTAAACTCAAATTCAAATACGAACCAATTTAAATAACCGTTTACGGAAATTTTAAGCGCTAGATTTTAAAGGTTAGAGGATATGCAATAGTTTTTTAGAAAACTAGACAACAGTTTTTTGTTATAAAAAAATTGTCCCGCCTGTCCCGCCTGTCCCGCCTGTCCCACTTGCCCCTCAAAATCGCCAATACATAATTGCTAAAAAAAATACCGTGAACAGTTACCAATTTAAAAATATATTAAATGACTCAATATATTGAATCGCGGCGCGGTCATATTACGCCGGAGATGGTTTTGATTGCGGAAAGCGAATATTTGGAAGCGGAATTTATTCGCGCGGAAGTTGCGGCTGGTCGGCTCGTAATTCCCGCAAACAAAATTCATTTGTCAAAACGCCTAATTCCAATCGGAATCGGTATCGAATTGCGTACTAAAATTAACGCTAATCTCGGCAACTCCGAATTGAGTAGCGATTGCAATAAAGAAATTGAAAAAGTTCAATACGCTATTCGCTACGGCGCCGATACGGTAATGGATCTTTCAACAGGATTAGGTATAGATTTTTTGCGGCAACGTATAATCGACGAAGTATCTGTTCCCGTCGGCGTCGTCCCACTATATCAAGTTTGCGAAGAACTCGACGATATAACCGATATGACCGCAAAAAATTTTCTCGACGCAGTTGAACATCAGGCTAAACAAGGCGTTGATTATATGACAATTCATGCGGCGCTTTTGCGCGAACATATTCGTTATGTTGACGAGCGTTTAACAGGTATCGTTTCACGCGGCGGCAGCTTGACGGCAAAATGGATGATTGCGCATAATTGCGAAAATCCGTTTTACGAACATTTTGACGAACTATGCGAAATAATGCGGCAATACGATGTTTGTTGGAGTCTAGGCGACGGATTGCGACCGGGTTGTTTGCACGACGCTTCGGATAAAGCGCAATTTGCAGAACTAGAAGTTATGGGCAAACTTGCAGAACGCGCACGACAACTAGGATGCCAAGTAATGATAGAAGGTCCAGGTCATATTCCGTTTGATCAAATTGAGATGAATGTACGCCGTCAAATTGAGATTTGCAACGGAGCGCCGTTTTATGTTTTGGGACCTGTGGTGTGCGATATTGCGCCGGGTTACGATCATATTACCAGCGCTATCGGCGCAACAATGGCGGCATTCCACGGCGCGGCAATGTTATGTTATGTTACGCCGAAAGAACATTTAGGATTGCCCGAAATGGAAGACGTTCGCGCCGGAGTTATCGCTTACAAAATCGCAGCACACGCCGCAGACGTCGCAAGACACAGACCAAACGCAAGAAAAAAAGACGACCAAATGGCAAAAGCAAGATACAACTTCGATTGGAACGAACAATTCAATTTATCACTCGACCCCGACAGAGCAAGAGAATATTACAATAAATCAAGAAACAAAAATACAAATTGCCAAAATTCAAATAAAAACGAAAACGAAAATGAAAATTACTGCACAATGTGCGGACCAAAATTTTGCGCAATGCGAACAACCCACAACCTAAATCAATTAAGAAAAAATGACTGACGACGCTAATTTACAACAACGTCGCGAAGCGCTGACAAAAGAAAATAACCAACTTCGACAAGAACTAACGCGTCTTGAAACATTGATTGCGCGTAGCAAAGCGGCAATGAATGCTAGTAGCGGCATCGATTCAGAATTGCAACTAACGCGAATTCGACAAGGCAAATATTTTCATTTACTGCTGGCAAACAGCGAAGATATTATAATTATGGTCGATGGCGAGTCGAGGTTTGTTTATTGCACGCAATCGTTTCTTAAAATTTTAGGGATGAAATCTTTTAGCGCTCTCAATGCTCGCGAGTTCGGCGACGTGTTTCGGGATAAGGATTTTCTTGAAATAACTAATGCGTTGAAGGCTTCGATGTCGAGTCTTCACGGAATAGAGATTTCGCATCATACGGATTGGGGGCGTGCGATTTCGCCGCGCGATTATACTGTATATATTACGCCGATGTTCGATAGCGCCGGTAAACCGGAAGGCGCTATTTTACTCTATCACGATATAACGGAAGTCTTGGCGGCAAAAGAACAAGCGGATCAAGCAAGTCGCGTCAAAAGTTCTTTTCTTGCAAATATGAGTCACGAAATACGCACTCCGATGAATGCGATTATTGGCATGTCGGAGTTGGCGTTGCGGGAAGGTTTGCCGGAAGCGGCGAATGAAATGGTAATGAATATTCGCGACGCGGGAAACACTCTTCTCAATATAATCAATGACATACTTGATTTTTCCAAAATTGAATCGGGCAAGATGGAGATAATTGAGACGGCGTATCAATTGAGGTCGTTTATTTACGACGTTGTGGGAACGACGGTCTCGCGTTATCTTGACGGCAAGATTGATTTTCTCGTAGATGTTGATAGCCGGCTGCCGAATTATTTGACGGGCGACGAAGTAAGATTACGGCAAGTGATATTAAATTTATTGAGCAATGCGGCAAAGTTCACGAATGAAGGTTTTGTAAAATTGTCGGTCAAAGGCGATGTGAGCAAACATACGACAAATTTAACTTTCATCGTCGAAGACACGGGAACCGGAATAAAACCGCAAGATGTAAATAAAATTTTCGGTGATTTCACACAATTTGACAGAGTTACGCGAAACGACGTATCCGGCACGGGACTCGGACTGGCTATTTCACGAAGCTTGACAAACATGATGAAAGGCAAAATAAACGTACAAAGCGAATACGGAAAAGGAAGCAAATTTATCGTAACGTTAAATCAACATTACGACGATTACGTGCCGTTTGCATCCGTCCAAAATCCGCAAAATACAAACGTAATAATTTATGAGACAAACGACAATTTTATTGAATCATACCAAAACGCCCTCAAAGGATTAGGCGTAAATTTTATCGTTACAAAAAATATCGACGAAGTCTGCACGCAATTAGCAGAAGGAAATTATAAGTTTGTTTTTATGGCAAAATACGAACAGAAAATTTATGATTGCTGGAAAATAATTGCAAACAACAATAAAGACAACAATAAAGACAACGATAAAAATTATGCTAAAAATAATGTTGCGGGTAATGTTAATGTTAATGTTAATGCTAACGACGATGTTGCGGACAATGATTTAAACGATGGTAATAGAATTTTTTTATTTTCGACGATTGCGAATAATTTGAACAAGCAAAATTTGCCGGAGGATATTATTTGTTTAAGTTTGCCGTTTTATTCGGTTCGTTTTGCGAATATTTTCAACGGCGATTTATCGGACGTTTTGGGGCGGCGTAATACAAATGGCAGTTTAAGATTTAATGCGCAAGGAATGCGGGTTTTGGTCGTTGATGATAATATTACAAATTTGAAAGTTGCGCAAGGACTTTTGGCGCCGTATAAGTTAGTCGTCGACGTGTGTACGAATGGCGAAACAGCGTTAGAAATTCTTGGAGGCGAAAGTTATGATTTAATTTTCATGGACCATTTGATGCCAGGAATGGACGGATTGGAAGTCGCAAAAAGAATAAGAATGATGCCAGAACTAGACCAAACGCCAATTATCGCCTTGACCGCAAATTCAGCACGAGAAAACGTCGCTGACTTCTTCGAAAACGGTATGAACGACTTCCTAGCAAAACCTATCGACTCCACAAAACTAGAAAATATCCTAATAAAATGGCTAAAACATAAATTATAAATATTGGGTATCTCTAAAAATTCATTTTTTTGTAAAAAAATTGAGAAGGATCGCAGGCGTCTCGCCTGCAATTTGCCGAAAAGTAAACAAAAAGGCGCTTGAGATCAAAACCTCGCTCATTAGCGGTTGAGTACAACCGCATGCAGGCGAGATGCCCGCGATCTTGGGATGCAGGCGTTCCGCCTGCGAACCTTCTGATAATTTTTGTAACAAAAAATCGA
>JAISLW010000242.1 GCA_031277105.1 Planctomycetaceae bacterium
CACACACAAACATTAATTTTCTCATTCTAAATCTCCATTCTCTTTTCGCCTAAAAAGGCTTCGTTAAAAATAAAAAGGTAATACGCCAAATAATCGTTGCGCTAAATCATAAAAAAAAAACTTAACGCCACAACCAAAAATCGCAACACGCAATTTTTTAAAATATATTACCCTTGTTTCCATTATGTAATATTACAAAAATTTTATTTTGTATTGTTGTTTGTTTTTATTGTAGTAATTTTTTTCATATAACGCCAGATAAAAATTTGCGGCGCTATAATGTAAATAGGAAGTACACAAAACAAAATAAAACTTAACCTATCAGAAAAACGACCCAACAATAATATTATTGGTACCGATAACCATAAACTTGCCGCATAAAGTCTGAAAATAATTGGCACAAAATCAACATCCATATATTTATAACTACCCCAAAACACAGTTATCGGAAAAGTTACCACCCCCAACGAAAATAAAATATGACACAAAAAATCAATATTGTCCCAACAAGGATAATTAGGAACAAGTTTATAATATATTATCAAACCAAAAATTAACGCCACAAAAAATCCCGCCGACTGAATCAAAAGAATCCAACCAACATCACGGACTACACTAATCCGTTTCTCTAACACCGAATTATTTACATCTATATCTAAATTCATCGAAACAAAATTTCCTATTGCCCGAATTTAATTATTAAACGTTTTCAGATTGTTTTCCGGCGACCACATAACAAAATATTTTTCGTAACCCGACGGCAAATGTTGCGGTAAAAAAAGCCGACCCATCTCAACCTGCTCCTGAATCGTTTTGTTCACCCAAAAAAATCGACGGTAAAAATGCCAATATCCCCAACGTAATGGATAAAACGGTAAACTACGAATGTAATTACAAAGACTACGATTTCCTGAATTTTCATCAATCTCAAATGCTGAAAATTCTAATGATTGCGATGTTGCCGATAAATCAGTTGATGATGCTTTACCCCAAAGATCAGGATGAAACGGCGTCAGATGAACATTGCCATATTCCGTTAAATAACGAATGGATTCATCGTGTAATTTCCAAAGTTCGTCAAGACTTTTTTTAGGAAAGTGCTGTACATAGCAGCCCGGTCGTTGCGGTGAAACTATCCCATCAGATATGTTACCAGTACAAAGAGATATATTATCCAAAAGTGTCTCTAATATAAAAGAAGGACTATTGTAATTAGTAACCAGTGCAAGAAACGATGACTTTTCCGCATTTTCCCACACTACCATAATAACCGGCGTAAATTGAAGTTGAAAAAAACCTGAGTAATGAAATCCATTATTCTTTGCCCATTCATCCGTTTGCTGGAATATATGATATTGTTTAGACGGTAAAGTAATTTTTGGACTTAAACCATTAAATTCCGCCCATTCCTCAATATCCCATGTTTTTGCCAATTCGTCCATTTGTGTTTCGGGTTTTACTCCTGATAAGGTATTTTGTGTAATAAATTCGTGACTCTCTATCCATTCGTCGGTTAGTTGTATGACAAAATTTTGTTCAGACGATAAAGTAGGTTCTGGTAATTTAACACACAATGCATTTGTTAATGAACTCACTTGGCAAAAAACACAAAACGCAAAAAATAAATACAAAAGAACAAAACACGCCAATAAGCCAACAACCGTAACAAAAACAGGATTTTCCGAAATGTAAATAAAAATCTCTTGCATAAAAAACTCCAATTAATTTTTTGAATAAAACTTGCCTAACCATCACGGATATTCATTTAATAAATAGCCGGATCGTAAATTTTTTTAGGAACGTTAGGGACAAAAAGGTATCTCTAAAAATACATTATTGATTTAATTTTAATTTTAGCAAACCTAATTTTAACCTAATTTTTCTTTACAAAACCATTCACCAAAAAAACTCAGTAGCAACAAAGCCCCACACACCACAACCTCTCACCTAATTATGATTTTATTTTAATGAGGTAATGAGGTAAGAAGGTTTATTTTAATATCATTTTCTACTGATGTTGTTTTGTTCAGAAAAATGAGGTTAAAATGAGGTTTGGTAAATTAAAATTAAATCAAATCAATAAATGAATTTTTAGAGATACCCGATTATAATTGATTTTTTGATTTAAAATATTTTTAAAAAATTCTCCTCTGTGATCTCTGTGTTTTCGGCGCTTAATAAAAAACTGGTTATTAGGAGTTGAATAAAAAACTGGTTATTAGGAGTTGCCCGAATTTAATTATTAAGCGTTTTCTGATTGTTTTCCGGCGACCACATAACAAAATATTTTTCGTAACCCGACGGCAAATGTTGCGGTAAAAAAAGCCGACCCATCTCAACCTGCTCCTGAATCGTTTTGTTCACCCAAAAATTACGACGATAAAAATACCAATAAAACCCACGCAAGGGATAAAACGGTAAACTACGAATATAATGACAAATATTATAAACACAAGAATTTTGAAAAACTTCAAACGCTGTTGATTGCGTTTCTACCGCCGGATCAGTCGATGCAACGTCATCCCATGTTAAATTAGGATGAAACGGCGTTAAACGAACTCCGCCGTATTCGGTTAAATACCGAATAGAGTCATTGTGTAATTCCCAGATTTTCTCCAACTCTTTACAAGCCATCGGCAGGTTCAATAAAGCATTCAGCATCGGGTGATTGTTAGGGTGTTTGTGTGCTTGCCAGATTTCACGACCTGTAGGAAATTGTTGCATATAATAACCGGCAGGTACCGGTAATAATATTCCGTCTCTGTTATTACCAGTTTCGAGAATGAGATTATTATCAAAAAGCGTATAAAATTCAAAATAAATTCCCACGTTGTTGAGATTTTGTGGATAAAAATACTGAATAAGAAAAGACGATTTTTCAGGGTTTTCCCATCCCGCAATAGCAGGAATAAACGGAATCTGAAAAAATCCAACATGATAAAAACCATTGTCATCCGCCCATCCATTCACTCCTTGAAAACGAATATTTTCTTCAGGCGATAAAGTAGGTTCAAGTAACTTAACAAATCCAGTTTTTACAGTTGAATGAATACAATAATAGACAATAATCGCAAAAAATAAATACAAAAATAATAACACCCCGCCAATTACTATAAAAAAATAAAAAAGAATTGTTTCCATAATAAATTCTCCAAATGTTTTTTTGGTATCTTTAAACTATTCGTACTTGAGTTTGCGTTTACCTTCGCCGGCCTAGCTTTCGGAAGGCAGGCGTTGTCGCTTTTAAATCGCTGAATTTCAAGTACGAGCAGTATACATGTTTTTCATAACGGGACAGATGAGACAAATATTTTTTGTTACAAAAAATCGTCGGAAGGATCGCAGGCGTCCCGCCTGCATGCGGTTGTACTCAACCGCCAACGAGCGAGGTTTACATTGCAACAGCCTTTGGTGTTGCCTTGCGGCAAATTGCAGCCGAAACGGCTGCGTTCATCAAGTTTTTTGTTATAAAAAAAATTGTCCCACTTGTTCCTCCTGTCCCTCAAAAATCGCAAACGTAATTTACTAAAAAAAATTTCAGTGAACGGTTACAAAATAAGAACAGTTTAAAATTCATGGTATGGCGTATTATATTCGAATTCATGGCAAAGCATTTGGTCCCTTTGACGAGTCTGAACTTCAAGAGATGAAGAGCAAAGGTAAACTGAACAGAAATAGCGAAATTTCAGTTAATAAAGTAGATTGGCAACAGGCGCTAGAGTTTAATTTTTTATTTTCTGACCCGATACCGTTAATGTTAGACGAGCCGGCAAAAAATTTTACGCAAACGTCGTCAAAAACTTCATCGTATTTGCCGACTAAAATGACTAAAGCGCCGACTTCGTCTCATTCGTCTCTTTTGCCGCCGTCTGAACCGGCTGAATGGTTTTATAGTACCAATGGCGCCGAAGGCTACGGACCTGTTACGTCGTTTGCTATACGGCAAATGATCCAATCAGGAATCCTTAACGAAGAATCATTAGTATGGCAGCACGGGCAAAACGCACAAGAAATTGATACCGTTCCCGTATTCGCGGAATATTTTTATTCTGCGTCGAATTCGTCGATTACTTCATCGCATCCGCAATCGAGTAGTCGGCAATTTGACGTAAATTTATATTGTCCCGCTTGTGGTATTCCTGTATTTCAAGCGGCTAAAATTTGTCCTAAATGCGGTTCGCCAATCAATAATTTTAAGCGAAAATCACGTATTACTTATATTTTATTGGCGTTGTTATTTTTCGGTCCTTGGGGTTCGCATAACTTCTATGCTGGAAGAACGTCAATTGCAGTCGTTCAACTTCTATTAGGAATTTCGATCATCGGATTACTTATTACAACACTTTGGGCTGTACTTGACGCTATCATTGTTACAAAAGACGGCAACGGCGTAATCTTCAAATAAATTACCAAAAAACAATACGGAAATTTTTTAATTCGGAATTTGAAATTCGGAATTAAAAAAATTGAGAATGAATGCAGCTGAGACAAACATTGGGGTATCTCTAAAAATTCATTATTTGGGAGAACCGATCAATCAGTCGATGTTTCGTTAAAATTAGGTCTGGTAAAATTAAATCAATAATGAATTTTTAAAGACGCCCATAAAAATAAATTTGCGGTTTTTAAACTGTTCGTA
>JAISLW010000169.1 GCA_031277105.1 Planctomycetaceae bacterium
ACGCCCGCGATCCGTTGGTCTCGCCTGCATTCCAGGATCGCAGGCGGGATGTCCGCGATCCGTTGGTCTGTGATTCGCTTTAAAAGCGATCTTGATTTTTATACTAATCACACAAATCATAGTTCAGACAAATTGCAGACGAGACGCCCTATAATATTAAATGACGTTTTGTTGCCAATTAAAAATTTTCTTTGCGTTCTCGCGGTTAATAAAAATAAATTTGCGGTTTTAGAAGTTTTCTATTGTGCGGCTGATTTTGTTCCTTTTGAGGAGGCTCTTATTTCTTCGTTTTCATTTAAAGGTCTCGCCGCAACTTTGTAACCTTTGGCATATAAGAATTGCTTGACCTCCCCAAATGCCTCAAAAGAATCAGGATAAACCCAAAACGTGATCGTATAAATATCTTGTCTATAACGTTGTATCAATTGCATGAAATTTGACTTCGGTTGCGTAATAGCGTCTTTGTAAAAAATACCTGCATTTTCGTTTTTTGTCGTGTATGCCGCCATTTCTAGCACGATTCGTTGTCCAATTCCACCCCCCGCCGCTCCCGCCATCGGTCCTGAATAACGCACGACTAAATAATCCATCACAAAATCCGAAATAGGTCCAACACGCCCCGTCGTCGTCTTGTTTGCGAAAAATTTGTTTCTGTTTGAATTGAACTCATGCAAGAACGATTCGCCTAATTCGTTTATCGGCACATAAACAATTTTTCCTTGTTTAATTCTGAAATGCGCTTCCTTTTCTTCTACAGTTTTACTAATTGGCGTCGGCATGTTTTCCATTTTTATTGCTTTCGGACGCGCCGCCGTCAACCATTGCTTCGTCCGCTCAACTTGCTCTAACTTCGCCGCCGCTTCGCTTATCTGCCGCCGCAACTCCGTCTGCAACTTCGCCTCCTCGCCGCGTTCCTCAGAACGCACCTCAATTTCAGCCCGCAAATCAGTAACCAAATCCAATAGTTTATCACGTTCCGTTTCTTGAAATTGTATCTGTTCAACAATACGCTCCGAAGTCGTTTGTATATCGGTAATTGCTCGCCGTAAATTGGACGCATTTAATTCTTTGGTCTTAAGATCGTTAAATTTCTCCTCTAAATTTTGCAACAAATTTTCATCGGCGTATTTTATTGTTTCTTTTGATTCTGCTAAATCATTGGGCAAATTATGCGGCGCCGTATTACTTGTTCCAGCTGTTTCCGAGTTAAGTTGCGCCTGTGAATTATCGCTTGAACTCTGCGCACGAACTCCGGCAATCATCACAAGTATAATCAATATCCCAACAATATTAGACACAATATCAAGAAACGAATCCTGACCCTCCATTCCTTCGGAAACATTACCATTTTTCTTTCGCCGTCTAATCATAATCCTTTCCTAGTTTTTTTCTGACCGTAATTTTTGTTACAAAAAATAATAATAAATTTTTTTAAGGGACAAGAGGGACAATTTTTGTAGTTCGTTAAATTTTGTTCCGTCTGTCTCTAGCGGGACAAATATTTATTGTTACGAAAATTGTCCCCTTTATTCCCGCCTTAACTTTTTATTCTTTTTCGATAATCATATTGATTTCGTTTTCTTTTAGTAATTTTTGTAGTTCGTTAAATTTTGTTTCTCCTCCGTTTTGTATTTTTATTTTTAGTATGGGTTGCCAATAAAATCTTTCTCCGGCGATGCCCCAAGTTTCGATGAAATCTGCGATAGTTTTTAGCAATATGGCGGCTGATTGTTGCATTGGATTTTGTATCATAATTGTTTGCGGCGTATCAAATCCGGTTTGTTTTACGATTATGAACTTATCCGCTTCAACTTGAATTTTTATATTGCGGCGTATTGGCGACCTGAAAGTACGCGCCGCACGCGGTTCAATTACGCCTGACGCCGAAGGCGGATCTAGCGGCGCCGGTTGACCTATTCCCATCGCAGACTCCGCAACATTTGACGGCGCCGGTTGTGAAACCGAATTAGTTGATGATAAATTCGGCGACGAACTTGATTGCAAACTTGACGATGAACTCGGAGGCAAATTTTGCGTTGTGTTTTGCGTTTGATTTTGTGTTGCGTTTGTTGTTGAGTCTGTTGTTGCGTTTTGCGTTCCGGTTATTGGCGGCAATACTTTTACAAATTCTCTCAATGGATTTTTTAGACGATTGGTTTGTGTTTGGTTTGCATCGGTTTGGTTTGCGTCGGTTTGGTTTGGGAAGGGGTTATTTGGCGCAAGATTATTTGCGACGGGGTTATTTGGCGTTACGTTTACGGCGTAGGGATAATTCAAATTATTGTCTGACGTATTGCCGGTATTATTTTCCGTAACGTTAATATTATTGTTACGAAAATTACCGTTTGTAAAATTATCATTGGTAAAATTATTGTTTGTAAAATTATCGTTTGCGAGGTTGTTGTTTTGGGTATTTGTTTCGTTATTTACGTTATTGGGGTTACTATTTATTTTTGCAAAAGATTTTGAATTTGCGGTTCCGGAGTTTATGGTTTCTGGGATAATATTTTCTTGATTTTGGTTTGTGTTTATTCGTATTGAATTTGAATTTGTTATTAAATTTGCGTTGTTATTTTGTGCGATTATTTCGGTTGGTTTTAATATTTCTTGTGCGCCGCCGTTTTCGACTGCGTATGTTTTTTTATTATTTTCTTTATTGCTTTGGCTTGGATTATTTGTACCGTTAAATTGGTTATTTGAATTTGCATTATTTGCGTCAAGATTTTTTGCGGCGTATGATTTCGCTAATTCATTTTTTGCTTTCATTACTGCGACGTAACCTTGTAAACGTTGTCTTGCGATAGCGAGTTGTTTTTCCATTCTGTTTTTTAATTCGTTGTTTTTTTGCGGGTATTCGATGTTCCAATTTTCTCCGACTAACTCATAACCGAAATCTTTCAACCAGTTGCCCATTGCCGCATAAGCCGCTTCAAACGCTTGAATCCCCGACGGTCGAACAATTATCAGCGGGTACGGTTCCATGCCGCGTCCGATTTGACCTGTTTCCGCATAATATTGACGCGCTACGCGCAACAAAGAATCAAAAGGATTGTCCGCTCTGTCAATTGCCAAAAAATCATATTCAGTCAACTCTATTCCTTCCGGTTGAATTATTACTTTATCGTTTTTGCATTCGACGTAAATAGGCGTCCGAAATGTTCCGTTTGTGCCGTTGTAAGGCGTGATAGCGTATGACTTCGCCTTGTTTTTCAAGTCATTTTGCAAGTCCGTCAATTGTTTTTCTGAATTTTTCAAATCGTCGTTTTTTTGTTTTAATAATTGTTCAAGCGTTTTTACGTCGATTTCGTTAGGTTTATCTTTTTCTTGTTCGATTTTTTTTATTAGGTCGAAGAGTCTTTTTATTTCTTCGCGTAATTGCGTAGTTTGTTTTTCAACGGAGGCGAGATATGCTTCGCCGTTTTCTAGTTGTTTTTCTAGTTCAATTTTAGATTCCGCAAATTGCTTCGCCATCCATTCAACTTCTTCGGCGTCATGTTTAATACTTTCCAGAGTCTCTTCGACTTGGGCGACAGAAATCATTGGCGAATTATTCTGCGAATTATTCGTTTCGGGCAATGGCAATTTATTAAGTTCTGATTCCGTATTTTGCGGTTGCGAATTTGGCGTAACGTGAGAAATTTGTTGCGGCGTATTTGGCGCAGCGTTGTGTTTTTGAGAAATATCCGGCTCGCGAACATCGCGCGCAATAAGAACAAGCAACATAATCAACGCTCCCATCGTACATAAAAGTACGGCAAGAAACGGTAATAATGTAGGCTTATTATTAGAAGCCGCCATACGCCGCCGAATTGCAACTGACATTATTTACAGTAATTAAATATAATTTTTTTATTCGGAATTGTTTTTAAATTTGAAATCAAAATCTTTAATTCCGCCTTCCGAATTTCGCCTTCCGAATTTGATTTTAGATTACTCGTAATTGTTTACTGCTTAGTAGGTGGATAGCGGCAGTTAAGCTGTTTACGATTTCTTCAAAGTTTCCTGTTTGTGCGATTGCGGCTAAGTTTTCTTTTAGTTGTCGTTCTAATTTCATTAGTTGTCCGCTTGTTTCGGCGATATTTTGGATAGCGTCTGTTTGGCTTGTTAGTTTTGATTGCAGCAAGGTCAGCGCCGTGATATTTTGTTGTATTGCTTTTGTGATATTTTGTGCTGTTTCTTTTGAGGTATTTATTATTTCGGCGCTTGATTCGGCGAGTTTATTTGCGTGTAATCTGATATTTTCGGCGAGCGCTTCTGTTAATGATTTCTTTAGGATTTCGGCGTTTTGTTCTGATAATTGGTTGAAGCGTTGATTTGCGTTTGTCATGCTTTGTTCCCAGATTTTTGTTTGTCTCAATGTTAGTTGTTCGATTGATTCTAGCAAGGTTTCGAGTATTTTTCTGAAAGCCGTAATTTGTCCGTCTCTGTTGTTGTCGCTTGTTAGTTCAAATCGCCCGCGGATTTCGTCGTTTACGGTTTTATCGATTTCGCGTAGTAAATTGGTTTCGTTGCGGTAAACGAGAAATTGGACAAAGTACAACATTAAGTCGAGCGCGATAGCGAGCGCAGTCGTATCAAATGCGAGCGCTAGACCTGCGGATAAAATTTTGCTTGATTCTTGTATTGCGTTTAAGTCAAGATTGCCCAGCGCAATTGTGATGCCAACAACAGTGCCAAGAAATCCAACCATCGGAATTGCCCAAAGCACAAGCCGAACTAATCCGTAACTAGCGTCGGCTTCAGCGGCGTCGTCGTCGGCTAAATAACGCAATTCGTTATCTAATTCGCCGGCGGCGCCGTCGTAACTGATAAATTCCAATATCGACCGCAAACGCCGCGACCGCATCGTGCGACCGTGAATTTTTTCGTAAGAATCTACTTGGTTAATAAATTTATTGACGTCGCTAACATGAGATTTTTGAGGCTCGCGTTTATTGAGCAATGTTCCATGTTGTAATTTACTCTGCTCAACTTGAATATGAATAAATTTTATTGCCATTGCCGCCAAGCCCGCAAAAAACATTATCGTCGTATAGTATTCTATCGGATGCGAAGCAAAATAACGAACTATAAGAGGATGCTCAATTAGTCCTTTATGAATCGCAACATAAAAAAAGAAACTAACCAAACCGCCCCAAAATATAGGCGACAAAAATATACGACCAATTATCGATTCTGTACCTCTCACAATAAAATACTCTCCTAATTTAACGTGTAGGAAATAGTTTTTTTAATTCGGAATTCGGAATTCGGAATTGAAGATTTTGATTTCAATGTTAGGAACTTATAAAAACTTATTTTTTTGTACAAAAGGTGTTTCGCCGAAACGCCGTCTAACTGAACAAATGAAATTTTTAGAAATTTCCATAAATAATAAAAAACCAAAAAACATTCTTAATCTAATCGACCAAATAATCCAAATAATCCATAAAATCGTTAAATTTTTCCAATTTTCCCAAATGATAGGGTGTAGGGGAGAGGGGATAGGGTGTAGGGGATAGAGGGGATAGGAGATAGAAGTTAGAAGTTAGAAGTTAGATTTATTGTAACAATAAATATTTGTCCGACCTGTCCCTAGCGGGACAAGCAATTTTATTCCATATCGTTTTTCTACCAACATGTTGTCCCTAGCGGGACAAATATCTAGCGGGACAAATATTTATTGTTACAAAAATTATCCCTCTACACCTTATTCCCTACACCCTAAAATCTATCGCTTAAATTTCCGTGTGTGGTTACTAAAAAACGATCCATGTTTTTATTAGTTCGATAAGTTTTACGGCGTTTACGGGTTTGCTGCAATAAGCGTCCATTCCGGCTTCGATGCACAGTTCTTGATCTCCTGCGGTAGCATTTGCGGTGAGAGCAATAATTGGTATTCTTCCGTTATGTTTTGGTTTCATTTCTAGGTTTTTTGTTTCCATGCTTCTTATTAGTCTTGTTGCTTGAAATCCGTCCATTTCCGGCATTTGACAATCCATAATTACTAGATCAAACCGCCGTCTCATCACCGCCTCATAAGCCAATCTACCATTGCCCACAATCTCATAACTATATCCAGCCTGCGAAAGAATTTCACCTACAACAATCTGATTTACCCGATTGTCCTCCGCAACCAAAATAATTTTCTCATCGCCCGCATCCACTTCAACACCGTCAATATTATCGCCAATATTATCGCCGGTATTATCGCCAATATTATTGTCTGTATTATTACCGCCGTTGTTGTCGGCGTTGTTTTTTTTGCCTTTTCCCGAATTAGCATTCCGCAATCCGCTAGCGCCGCCGCGACCCTCCAACGAAAAACTATTCAACGCATTCTTGATCGATAACGTATCCTTCCACTCCTCTATCCATTCTTTACGCGTATCGGCATAACGAATCTCCATCTCATGATTCGACTCGCCCGTAATAACCGAAATCAACGCATTAAAAATCGAAGAACCAAAAATAGGCTTGCTCACATACTTGTCAACCATGTCATTCGATTTCGATACGCTAAAATCAAATTCCGTGTCCGCAAGCTGACGCAACATTACAACAGATACGCCCGACAACTTCTCGTCAGATTTTATCATCCGCGACAACTCAGAACCAACATAATAATTACCCGAAATAATACCAGACTTATTCGACGCAACATTCATACCGGTGTCTTTATTTTTATTATCAATTACGTTGCTCTTTGCGTCGTCAACTGCGTTGTTATTTGTGTTGTCAATAGTTTTATTGTCAACATTATCGTTTGTTTTTTCTGTTATGCTGTCAAGAATGACGACTCTGAACGGATTGCCGTTTTCAGCCGCTTTGCGTATTTCGGACAAGACGTTTTGTTTGTACGAGAAGGTTGCAACTTGCATTTGCCACGCTTGCAATTGATCTGCAATTACGCCGCGTAAAACATGATTGTCAACAACAACCGCAACGCGCAAGTTCGCTAGCGCCGCAATTCCGCTATCAAAAATACCCGTAACAGAATCGCCCTTGACCTCTTCACTCTTGAACGGCAAGGTGAACCAGAACGTCGAACCTTGCCCTTCAACGCTATCGACGCCGATTTCGCCGCCCATCAAATTAACCAGTTCTTTTGAAATCGCCAGCCCTAATCCCGTGCCGCCATAACGCCGCGCCAACGACGAATCAACTTGCGAAAACGAATTAAATAAACGTCCCATCAATTCATGCGGAATACCGATTCCCGAATCCGTAACATTGAACCGGAACACGCAATAATTCCCGTCTTCGCGCCGCTCGCACGCTTCCATCGCAACAGATAACTTTACGCCGCCTTTGTGAGTAAACTTGATTGCGTTGCCCATCAGATTAACAAGAATTTGCCGGACGCGTCCCACGTCGCCGATTACAATACGCGGCACGTCCGTCAAAAATAAACCGCACACCTCCAAATCGCTACTCAACGCCCGCGACGCCAAAATACCAACAACAGACTCTATCAATTGCGGAAGATCAAAACCAATTTGTTCTATCTCAAGTTTGCCCGCCTCTATCTTGGAGAAGTCAAGAATATCGTTGATAAGCGAAAGCAAAAATCTACCCGAAGCCCGCGCCAACTCGACGTACTCCCGCTGCTTCATTGATAACTCCGTCTCCAATAATAAATCCGACATTCCAATCACGCCGTTCAACGGAGTCCTTATTTCGTGACTCATGTGCGCTAGGAAACGCGATTTCGCAATCGACGCCTGCTCCGCTTCAATACGTTTCGTTTGCTCGCTAAGATCGTGGAAACATACGGCAAAAAATTGTTCGCCGTTCTGTTCAATTAAATCGACAATAACTTGCACCGGAATCATTCGACCGTCGCGGCGGCGTATTTCCGTTTCGGTTCGCGAAGTCCGCTCGTGCGTAAAACTCGCAACAAACTCTTGCCATTCGCCCGCATCGGACATCGTAAGATAATAATCGCCAATACGCTCGCCGACAGGCGATAACGGCGACTCGAAACCAAAGAAATGCACCGCCGCCTCATTCGCATAAGTTATAACGCCATCAACGTCTATCCAAATCGCAGGAACCGAAATATGATCAATAACTATTCGTATCGTTTGAAGCGATCGCTCGGATAAAACTTGAGCCGTCTCATCGTAAAGCAGAACGCCGACCTGATTAGCGCCGGACGGAAAAACTACTACCTCCGAATAAGGCGTATTGCCAAATTCAGGAATATAAACATGATAAAATCCAGATTCGCGCCGCATCACGCATTCGGCTATGCCTTGCCACCACGTATCGCCGAAATCATGCGAAAGTATTTTTATGCCATTGAATAATTGCAATAGCGACTTGCCGATTAGTTGGCTGGCGTCAGATTTCAAAAAATAATCGCACGCCTTGTTGAGCGCCGTAATAACAAAATCAATCGGATTGCCCGCATCGTCCCGAATAACATTAAGCAACAACGCGCCGCCCGCCATCGATTGAAATAACGTGCGATATTGCTCTTCGCTCTCCTTAATTTTACGCGCCGCATTCCACTCCTTCGTAATATCGCGACACCGCCAAATTTGAATACATTCGGGATCGTCGTCGTTGAGTTGGACTGAATGGGCGGAGAAACGGAAAACTTGCTCGTTTTTCATTTCCATCACGTGTTCAACCGGCAGATTGTCAATAAAGAAACAATTGCAAACTCTAGCGAAACTCTCCGGCTCCTTCGCCGCCGACAACAATAAATTTTTAACGTCGTCTAATGAAATATTCATTGCGGTAAAATCATCGGACGTTGCGAATTGAGATAGAATTTCTATCGCCTGCATATTCGCATGAGTAATTTGACCAAAATAAGTCGACGCAATAATCGCCTCGTCCGAAGTTTCCAATATCTTGTTCAACAAACGCTCGCGCGTATGAACAGCCTGCTCTGAACGCACTTGAGCCGTAACATCCGTAACAAAAACGCCAATTTGACCCTGACGCGGACAAAATGTACGAAGATGTTGATAGCCGTTGACCATCGGATCGTAAGTTAGGTAAACGTCGTTGACGCCGCTTAACGTCCGCCGAATTATCTCGTTCAACCAGTCGTCGCCCAAATCATGCGATAGCAACTTCGCGCCAGGATCAAAAAATAATCGCGGACTAACGCCAAGCAACTCCTCGCGCGTCCGCAACGACAACGTTATCATCGCAGGATTGATTTCTATACAACGCAAATCTATCGGCTCGCCATCCTCGTCCCAAACAGTATCAAAAAGAATAAATCCATTAGGCAAAGAATCAAATAACGACCTGTACTTCTCTTCGCTTAACCTAATCGCCTCGTCTGATTTGTACTTCTCCGTAGCGTCGTGAAACGACCAAATACGCGTATGACCCGTTAAACCAAGACCAGACTCAACATCAACGCCGCGCCAAGAAAACATACGACCGTCTCTATGACGCAACATTCCTTCGCAAGTCTGATGCGTCTGACGTAAATTCTCTATTGCCGTAATAAATTCGTCGGGATTTAAAACGTTCTTGAAGCACCAGTCGCGCAAAAAATTCGTATTGATAATATCGCTCTTTTGAAGACCGTCGCCAAAAAAATCTTTTATCTTAGAGTTGACGAGCAATAAATTCGGAACGTCGGAAGTCGCCAAGATACCGTCGTTAGAAGAGTCCAGCACCATATTCAAAAGATGTTCCCGCAATTCAATCTCCGAGTCAAGTTTCACGTGATCGGTGATATTTCTTGACATTTCCAGTACCAGCGTTATTTTGCCGGTTTTATAATCGTGCAGCGGATGACTTGACAATTCGTACCATTGTTTGAAGACCGGATTGTAGTATTCGCATTTATGGGTTTGACCGTCTTGAAAGGTTTTTAGGCATGGGCAAAACGAGCAACTTTCATCGTTGCCGGTGATTGTTTTGTAACATTTTGTCAATTTAGCGCTGAGCTCGGGAATTTTATCGGTGAGATTATTATCGGCATAATGTACTTGCAATTCGCGGTCAACGATAATGAAACCGTCGTCGACTATTTTGAAAATTTCGTTTAATCTTTGTTCGTATTGGGACAGTTGTTTTTCGGTTGTAATATCGCGCGACGTGAGGATAAGATAGACGACGCCGTTGATTGTAATTTCTCTAACGGCGGTCTTAATGCATTGTTGTTCTGATTCGCGTAAATAGGTTATTTCAAAATTTTGCGGCGTTCCAAGTTCGGCGTTATGAAAAATATTATCGAGAAAGTCTTGCGTAATTAAATTGTGTGATTCGTCCGTCAAGTCGCCGCGACCGTTTATGATTTCAAGATATGACCAGCCGTCGCAATTTGTCGTTTTGGTTGTAAGCAGATTAAGCGCCGCTTTATTGGCATGGATAACTTTTTTGTTACGGATAATTTCTATCGGTTCGGGTGAAGCGTCAAAAATAGCGTAAAATTTCAAACTAATATTTTCATTGGCAATTCGCAACGACTCAGACTCGGTTATGTCGGAAATTATTACGGTAACGAGTTCTATTTCGTTATTATTGCGGATGGGGATAAATTTGAATGAGTAACATTTGCCTTGAAGCCAACATTTAGAAATTTCGCTTAATTCGCCTTTCAATGCTTTTTTGATAGCGAATGATATTTTCGGGTGATCGTTGAATAGAGTGTAGGCGGATGTTCCGATAAAGTTTTCAGCGTCAAGCGTAATATGGCTAAAACCGGCGCCGCTTGCCCGAATCACAATGCCAAGCCGATTCAAACAAACCGCAAAAGAACCCGGCATTGAAGCCAATCCATCAACCAATTGAGCCGCAATATCTGATAATATCATTTTTAACCGTTCTTACTTTAATTTATGTTGACCGCCGCATTTATAATTTTTGCGATTGAAATTGCGGTTTTTTAAAAATACGAATAACTATTCAGTAGAGTATTTTTATGATCAAAAAATTACTTTTTATATCTCGCCTCATAAATGGGCGAAAAAATTAAAATTATCGTTACAAAAAATTGTCCCATTTGTCCCTCCTGTGCCGCTTGTCGCTCAAAAAAATTGTCAATACGTATTTTGCTAAACAGATATCGGTTAAAAAAAATCAAATTAAAAAACGCATTTTAAACTGGTCGCACTTGAGTTTTCGTTTACCTTCGCCTGCCTAGCTTTCGACGGCAGGCTTTGACGCTTTTAAATCGCTGAATTTCAAGTACGATCTGTATAACGCGTGAATACTATACGATCCGTAATAATTTTAAACTATTCGTACTTGAGTTTGCGTTTACCTTCGCCTGCCTAGCTTTCGGACGGCAGGCTTTGACGCTTTTAAATCGCTGAATTTCAAGTACGAGCAGTATATAACCCTAAAATATAACTAACAAAATCTAATTTTAAACCCCTCGCCGTATTATACTGTTTATACTTGATATTCAGGGAAATTCTAAAAATTTAATTTTTAGAGAAACTCAAAAAAATTCCTATTGACTTGATTTTAAAAAATTTGTACTCTTCCGCAAAATTAGTTTCTTATTTCAGGTTACAAATTTTAGAGACGCCTAATAGTTTTTTGGTTTACCTTGCGGCAAATTGTATCCGAGACGGTTGCGTTCCGTTTCAACAAAAAAATTGTCCCTATTGTCCCGCTTATCCCTAAAAAAATCGCCAATACGGAATTGGCTAAAAAAATTTCCGTGGACGGTTATTTAAACTATTCGTACTTGAGTTTGCGTTTACCTTCGCCTGCCTAGATTTCGGACGGCAGGCTTTGACGCTTTTAAATCGCTGAATTTCAAGTACGAGCAGTATATTCCTTTACACACTATTTTTTAATTATGAGATTGAGGTATTTTCAGTATTACGGTATTTTTGGTATAGCGTTATTATTGTTATTTTTTTGTATGATAATCGGCTGTGCGCCTTGGCAGAAGTCAACGGCTAAAAAGGATCCTACAATTTTACCGGAGGAGGTGCAACGCAATATTGAACAGGGGCGCATATTGAATATTAGCGATTATGCTTTTGTTATTGGTTTCAACGATGTTGAAGTTACCGGCGTCGGTCTTGTTCAGAATCTTGCGGGTACGGGATTTGACGATGTTAATTCAATTGAGCGTTCTATGATTTATGAGCAGATGAAGAAGATGGGAATAAATGATATTAACGGTCTTCTTGCGGATTCTTCAACGGCGGTAGTAAATATCAAAGGTCGCATGAGAGCGGGCATACGTGAAAATGAATTGTTCGACGTGCAAGTTTCTGTTCCTGCCGAAAGCGGCGTAAAAAGTTTACGCAACGGTTATCTCGTCTCAACAACATTGCAAGATATGCGAGCCGTTGAAGGCAGCATTCTCAAAGGCGAAACGTTGGCAATTGCCGAAGGTCCAATCATGGTCGCCGATCCGCTTGCAACTGAATCTAATAATCCTAGCGGTCTAAAACAAGGCATAATTTTAAGCGGCGCAAGGTCAAAGAAAACGGGATACTTATTTGTAACAATGAAATCCGAGTACGAGTCAGCCGCAATGACCAAACGTATTGCGGACGTAATTAATAACAGGTTTTACATTCCTGCAGGACAAAAAAAAGGAATGGCTACGGCGAAAGATAATATTCAAATTGTACTAGACGTGCCGCCGGTTTATCGTAACGACGTTCATCGTTATGTACGCGTAATAGAATCTTTGGCATATCACGAAACGCCCGCTCAACAACAACGCCGAATAGAACGTTTAAAATCAGAATTACTCGCGCCCGAAAAATCACAAAACGCCGCTTTTCAACTTGAAGCCATCGGCGGCAAAGTCGCTATTGACGCATTAAGAACCGCAATGACCTCCAATAACGAAGAAGTTCTATTTCACACCGCAACATCATTGGCGTATCTCGGCGACGGTTTAGCGTCGAAAACCTTAGCGCATATTGCCCGCGATAATCCAGCGTTCAGAATTTATGCTCTTAATGCGTTGAGCTTGTTGCGGAATGATATTGACGCCGAATTAGAATTGCATGAATTATTGCAATCGCAAAGCGCCGAAACGCGATACGGCGCTTTCAGAGCATTATGGCAACGTAACCCGTCTGATAGAGCAATTAGAGGCGAATCGCTAGGAGGACAATTTTCATATCACGGAATAACAACGCCAATTGTGCAAGTTGATAATAACGACAAAAAAAATAAAAATATCGCTACGGCAAGTTGGACAAATAACGATACAGAAAATAAAGCAACGTCTGTCCCAATGGTACATTTGACCAGAACAAAAAGACCGGAAATCGTTTTATTCGGAAATGATATTCACTTAAAAAAACCTTTCATGCTCGACGCAGGACCGACTATTATTGTAAAAGGAAACGTTGAATCAAACGAAATAATAATTAAAAAATTCCCCCTCAAACCCGACCAATTAGACGAAAGCAGAACCGTCTATTCAAATAATCTTGACGATATAATTAGAGCGGTCGTAGATATTGGCGGAACGTATCCAGATATAGTTCAAATGTTGTGTCAAGCAGATCAGAAAAAATGTTTATCTTGCCAATTAAAAATCGACAGCCTGCCGGAAGCAAACAGATTTTATAGACGAAAAAAAGAACAACAAACAAAAAACGATAAGGCAAATAAACCAAAATTATCGTTACGAGAACGATTCAATCCAAAAAATTGGTTCGCGCCAAATCCGGGAAATAAATCGTCCGACTACAATGGATACATAAACGAATCCGACCGAAAATAAAATCTTTAAATTTTTAATGCTCAATTTTTTGTTACAAAAAATATTGTCCCCCTTGTCCCTCCTGTCCCCATTGTTCCTAAAAAAATTTTGTTATGATAATTATTAAACGAATTCCCGTGAGCGGTTACAAAAATTATTTGGGCGTCTCTAAAAATTCATTTGTCCAGGTAGGCGGCGTTTCGCCCCGTGTTTAATTTTGGGCCGTATTACGGTTTACGTTATCAATAAATTTTAATATTTCGCACGTCTAAAATAAACATATTTTGGCATTATGAATTATTAAAATTTATTGGTATCATAAACTCCATTGCGATCCAAAAAATAAACACAGTGGCGAAACATCGCCTACCTTTTTACAAAAAATGAATTTTTAGAGATACCCATTTGTGGTTTTATTTTGATGTTATTTTCTGATCAATGGTTTGAGTATGGGCTTTTTTTGGGCGTATCTGGCGGCGCTGATAGTTCTGCGATGTTGCATGCGGCGGCGGGTTATGCGCGTAGTCGCGGTTTACCTAATCCTGTAGTTGGTCATGTTAATCATGGGCTTCGTGGAGTCGAGTCGGATGAGGATGAGTTGTTTGTGCGTTTGATTGCGGAGGGTTATGGTTTATTATTTTTTTCGCATCGTATAACTGCGGAAGAGTGGGCGGCGGACGAAACGGGTAGTATTGAGGCGGCGGCGAGGGAAATTAGGTATAATTTTTTGTTGCGGGCTGCGGGCGAGGTTGGTTGTCGTTATATTGCGACGGCGCATACGGCGGACGATCAAGTTGAGACGGTTTTGCATAGATTTATACGCGGGACGGGCGTTAGCGGGTTATCTGGCATGGCATGTCAGCGTCAATTAAATTATGCAATCTCGTTAGTTCGACCGTTGCTAGGAACAACACGGCGAGAAATAATAAAGTATCTAGAGTCAATTAACGCAAATTTTAGAGTCGATTCGAGCAATGCGAAAGTGGATTTTATGCGAAACAAGATTCGCAATGATCTTTTACCGGTTTTGAGATCGGGATTTAATTCAAAGATAGACGATGCAATTTTGCGGTTATCGAAGATAGCGGGCGGCGTGGACGAAATTATTGAGGACTGGTTTGAGTTGCGGGCAAGCGAAATAATAATTAGCGCAACGAAAAATAAAATTGTGTTGAATAGGCGTAAATTGATTCAATTGAGCGCCGGAATGATTTGTGAATTTTTTAAACGTCTTTGGGAGAAACAAGGTTGGGCGTTACGGTATATGGGTTATGAAAAATGGAATGAGTTAGCAAAATTCGCAACGCAAAAAATAAACTCAATTCAACTCCCAAATTCCATCGTAATAAAAAAACAACACGACCAAAACGATTATATAATCATAAAAAAAACGTAACCGTTCACAGAAATTTAAACGACAAATTTTAGAGAATAGAGAATAGTGGATAGAGAATAGAGAATAGTTTGTGTTATAAAAAAATTGTCCCACTTGTCCCTCCTGTCCCACTTGTCCCTTAAAAAATCGCCAATACATAATTACCAATAAAAATTTCCGTGAACGGTTACATAATTTTTTTTATCTTTTTGTAATTAATAATTTTTTTAATTGTATTAAACTTGTGAATAATAAATTTGTTTGTGGTCAATCTGATATTGTTGAGCGTTTATTTGGGATATCGCCTTATGGATTGCGTCAGGCGGATAAGGATGAGATTTATACTTGTGGTTTGCTTGATTTGACTGCGTATCATTATTCGGCTTCGGCGGAGTACGGTAAAATTTTGCGAGCGTTAAATTTTGCAAAAGAAAATATCAAATGCGTCGAGGATATTCCGTTTATTCCGGTCAGATTATTTAAGGAGTATGAGCTTGTAAGCGTTGATCGTTCAGAGATTGTCAAGACGATGACGTCGTCTGGCACGTCAGGTCAAGCCGTATCCAAAATTATGCTTGACCGAACTGTTGCGGCAAATCAGACGAAGGTATTGGCGAAAATAATGTCAGATTTTATTGGCGTTAAGAGATTGCCGATGCTTATAATCGATTCAAAATCAACAATTAGCAACCGGCGTACATTTTCTGCGCGAGGCGCTGGTATTCTTGGTTTTTCGATGTTTGGGTTTGATACGGTTTATGCGCTTGACGAATCGATGAATCCTGATATGGCGGCGATAAGTGCGTTTCTTGAAAAACATAGCGGCGGGACGATTTTATTATTTGGTTTTACGTTTATGATTTGGCGTCATTTTTATCTTGCGCTTAAAAATTTAAACGTGCGTTTACCGCTGGAAAACGCAATACTTATTCATGGCGGCGGCTGGAAAAAACTCGCAAGTCAAGCGATTACAAACGAATCTTTCAAGTCGAATTTATACGAGCAATTCAACATAAAAAAAATATTCAACTATTACGGCATGGTCGAGCAAACCGGCTCAATATTTATGGAATGTCAACATGGAAATTTTCACGCTTCTGTTTTTTCCGATTTGATTATTCGTAACGAAAAAGATTTTCAACCGTTGCCTCAAAATAACGCCGGACTGATTCAACTCGTTTCGTTGTTGCCCGCAAGTTATCCAGGACAAAGTATTTTGACAGAAGATATTGGCGAAATTACGGGGATTGATCAATGTCCGTGCGGGCGGTTGGGTAAAACTTTTAAAATTCACGGAAGGTTAAAAAACGCGGAAACGAGAGGTTGTAGCGACACGTATTCTGTTAATATGCCAACTAATGTCGCAGAGCATGAATTGGATAAAGCGGCAAAAACCGAGTCAAAAAATATTGAACCTGACAATTTTTGTAACGATAATTCCGGTAACGATAATTTTTGTAACGATAATTATCCGGTTGAATCTTTTGTGTGCGATTGTGGAAATATTGTAACGATAATTGACGTTCCGTATTCTGATATTGTTGTGGATTTTCTTGATGATTTATCGCGGTATCTTCGGGAGGATGCGGCGGCGTTGAGATTTGCGGATGTGATTTCGTTTGCGTTTTGGTGTAGGCGGTCGAATATTTTGAAGTTGCGAGCGGCTTATTTTGACGGGCGGCGGCGTTTGGGACGCGGGTTAATTTTTCATATTGCGCCGTCGAATATTCCGGTAAATTTTGCGTTTTCGTTTGTTTTCGGGCTTCTTGCGGGCAATTCTAATATTGTCCGAGTTCCGTCGAAATCGTTTCCGCAAACTGATATTATTTGTAACGCTATTGACGTTGTAACGAGCGCCGTCAAGTATGAATCGATACGTAAATCAAATTCGTTTGTCCGGTATGGGCGTTGCGACGAGTTGACGGCGAGGTTTTCGGCAATGTCGCAAGGCAGAATAATTTGGGGCGGTAATAAGACGATTCAAAATATCAGAAAATTTCAAATAGCGCCAAACGGAGTTGAAATAACGTTTGCCGACCGTTATTCGTTTTGCGTAATCAATTCAAGCGCCATTGAAACGCTAAATGATTTAGAATTGGACAAGTTGGCGAATAATTTTTATAACGACACGTATTTAATTGATCAAAACGCTTGTTCGTCGCCGCATCTGATTCTTTGGACTAATAATTATTGTAACGATAATTCAAGGGCGCCGAATGAGATTGCGAAACAGAAATTTTGGGACGCTGTTTATGCTAAAGTCGGCGCTGGCAAGTCAGGTAAAATAACCGGCAAAAATTATGAGTTATCGGGGATTCATGCGGTTGACAAGTACGTGCAACTTTGTCAAATTGCGATTGAGAGCGTCGGCGATATTGGGGCGGCGATTTGTTATGACAATTTGTTGTATCGCGTGCGATTGAATTGTTTGCCGAAAAATCTTGACAGGTTTCGCGGTCGATTCGGGTTATTTTTCGAGTATGATTTAGCCGATTTGAACGAGTTAAATAATTGCGTCAATCATGCGTATCAGACGTTGACGTATTTTGGAATCGACGTAAAGACGCTTTTAGAATGGGTAACGTCTAACAAGTTGCGGGGAATTGATCGAATTGTTCCGATAGGCGCCGCTCTTGATATAAATGTAATTTGGGACGGTTATGACGTCGTAAAACATTTGTCAAGAATAATAAATTGTCCGCAAATAGAATCGCAAATTGATTCGCATTAACAGACGATGATTGTATTTTAGGGCGTCTCTAAAAATTCATTTGTCTAGGTAGGCGGCGTTTCGCCGAAACGCCGCAATAGAGTTTAAGACGTTAATAAATTTTGTTATTCCACAATGTTTAAAATATATCTATTTTATACGTTATGAATTATTAAAATTTAATAATCGTTTTATACGTATTGCGATGTTTCGGCGAAACACCGCATACTTTTTTACAAAAAAATGAATTTTTAAACTGTTCGTACTTGAATTTGCGTTTACCTTCGCCTGCCTAGCTTTCGTGCGGCAGGCTTTTACGCTTTTAAGTCGCTGAATTTCAAGTACGTACTGTATAGAGATGCCCAAACGAATTTTCGCGATGGTTACGTATTATAAAGGAGTGTTAAAGATGGTTTATCATGTTGAGTTTCGACCGTCGGGTTGTGTTGTTGATGTTTTGGGCGGCGAGCGGCTTGATGTTGTTGCGTGCGGCGCGGGCGTAAGTTTGCGGCGGGATTGCGGCGGCAATGGGACTTGTGGTAAGTGTAAGGTTTTGATTGACGGTCGTATTTTGTTGGCGTGTCGTGTTAATGTTTTGCGTGATTTGGTTGTTACTGTTCCTGATGTTTCGAGCGAGCGTGAAGTGATAGCGGTTCAGACGCATGATTTTATTGGCGATGTTCCGGTTGCGTATGGTCGCGAGGCAGATGTTTATGGGGTTGCGGTAGATATTGGCACGACGACGATTGTTGCGGAACTTCACAAGATAAATGCGAAGGCGGACGACGGCGGTCAATTAAACGGCGTAAATTTCCCCTTGGTTGTTTCTTGCGCTAATCCGCAGCGTATCTATGGCGACGATGTGATTTCGAGGATACAACGAATAATAGAAGAGGCGTCGTTTCTGGC
This sequence comes from Planctomycetaceae bacterium, assembly GCA_031277105.1. Taxonomy (GTDB): domain Bacteria; phylum Planctomycetota; class Planctomycetia; order Pirellulales; family Thermoguttaceae; genus WRKP01. The sequence goes on from JAISLW010000169.1 coordinate 18,643, forward strand.
GATATTTCAAGTTATGGTAATTCGTGCGATTAACGAGTTGATTGGGCGGCTTGTGGCAGCGGCGGGAATTAACGTAACGGAAATTACGCGCGTAGCGGTTGCGGGCAATACGGTGATGGAACATATTTTTTTGGGGTTTGATCCGTCGGCGTTGGGGTATTTTCCGTTTAAGTCTAATTTTTCGGAGTTTCCTGATTGTTTGGGCGGCGATATTGGGTTGAATATTTTATCTTCGGGCGTTGTGGAATCGTTGCCTATATTTGGCAGTTTTGTCGGCGGCGATTTGGTTGCGGGGGTTTTATCTGTTGGCATGTATTCTGGCGGCGGGACTGAATTTTTGATAGATATTGGTACGAATGGCGAATTGGTTTTGTATCACGGCGGAGAATTTTACACGTCGGCGACTGCCGCAGGTCCAGCGTTTGAAGGCGGAAGAATTGAGTATGGAACGTTGGCTGTCGCGGGCGCTATTGATCATGTTATGATAAACGAATCAGGCGTAAATGTTACAACAATCGCCGATGCGCCGCCGATAGGAATTTGTGGAAGCGGTTTAATGGATGTCGTCGCTGAAATGTTGAATAACGATTTGATTTTACCGTCGGGCAAATTTAATGTAACGATAAAGTCGCCTTTGTTGAATTGTTGGAAAATCATTGACGGGCGACCGGTTTTTGTGCTTGTCGCCGAAGAAAAATCAGGGCGAAAAAACGAGGCAATTGTAATAACGCAAAAAGATATTAGACAAGTTCAACTTGCAGTAGGCGCTATTCGTGCCGGAATAAAGTTATTGTTAAGGCATATAAATTTAAATTTAGACAATATTGAAACTTTTTATGTTGCCGGCGGATTTGGAAGCTTTATAAAATTAGAATCGGCGCAAAGAATTGGACTTATTCCAGCGCAATTGGATAAAGAACGAATTAAAATCTGTGGAAATACTTCGTTAGCGGGGGCAAGATTGACATTATTTGACAGTCGAATTAAGAGTATCACAAAAAAAATACAGCAACACGCACACTCAATTGATCTAGCAACTATACCAGATTTCGCAGACATATTCGCAGAACAAATGATTTTTTAAAGGCAAAATATTTGTTCAATAGGATGGATTTATTGTTACAAAAATTGTCACACTTGTCCCTCTTGTCCCTCAAAAAATCGCCGATACATAATTTAATAAGATAGATTTTATTAAAAAAAATATCTGTATGGCGTTCTCTAAAAATTATTTTTTGATCGTCTATACTGATCGTACTTGAAATTCAGCGATTTATACAGCTCGTACTTGAATTTCATTGATTTAAAAGCGTCAAAGCCTGCCGTCCGAAAGCTAGGCAGGCGAAGGTAAACGAAAACTCAAGTGCGAACAATTTATAAAATTTAAAAAATCTTTCTTTCTTTTTCGGGTAATTTTAATAATTCTTGTCTGCATAGTTCGCATAATTTTTGCATTGTTTTTAGCGGTAATGTTTCTGCTCTTGTGTTTGGGTTGAATTGCATTTTTTCCATAATTTCATCGATGCGTTGTTTTGGGATAGTTCGTTTAAACATTCCGCATAAACCGGCGCGTAGAAATTTTCGTCTGTGGAAAAATATTGCTCTTGAGAATTCGTTAAAGAAGTCTAAATCGGGGATTTTATTGCGTCGTTTTTCGTCTAATATCAATTTAACAATTGCCGATTCAACTTTAGGACGCGGCCAAAAAACAGAAGCGGGCATAATGCGAACTATTTCCGTCCAGCATTGCGATTGAGTCCAAAGCGATAGTGCTCCCCAATCTTTTGTCGCCGGTTCTGCGGTTATGCGTTCCGCTAATTCTTTTTGAATCGTAACGCACATTAGAACCGGCGGTACGGATGAGCGCAAAAGATTTGAAATTAAAGGCGTCGCAATACAATAAGGTAAATTTGAAACTAACTTAAATTTACGCCGCTCGCCGTTTAATCCAACTTTGTCAAGCTCGTTATAAACTGCGTCAAGAACTTCGCTACGCAACGTGTTCTTGTTCTTCAAAATATCCATTTGCAAAAAACGAATATTCTCTCTGCCAAATAATTCCTGACGCGCCAACTCTTGCATTACCGGATCAACATCAACCGTTATAACCGCCGCCGCCGTGTCCGATAACAACGCCGTCAACGCCCCCGTGCCGGTGCCGACTTCAAGCACTACATCGTTAGACTCAATATTGCCGGATTCATACAACAACCTAAGCAAATTCAAATCGATAAGAAAATTTTGACCGAGACGCGTTTGCGGACTAATGCCTACCGCCTCAAATTTTTTCATTAAATACGATCTCGTCTGACGATTATCCGTGAATAATTTCATGCTTATTTATTTCGTATAAACCTTTTTAGGATCAAAAATAGGAACGCCAATAACCTCATAACCGTCCGAATTCGCATCCGGCGTAATCTTGCGGAAAAAACAACTCTTATAACCTTCATGGCAAGCGGCGCCGCCAACTTGCTCAACGCGAATCAACAACGTATCAGCGTCGCAATCAATAAAAATAGATTTCACGTTCTGAACGTTGCCGCTCTCTTCGCCTTTACGCCAAAGTTTATTTCTGCTGCGGCTAAAATAAACGGCGCGACCAGTCCGCAACGTCTCTTCATAAGCCGCCTCATTCATATATGCAAGCATCAAAACATCGCCGCTCGCATCGTCTTGCGCTATCACAGGCACAAGACCGTCGCACTTTTTAAAATCAGGTTTTAACATTTTATTTAATTAAAGTATTGAGTAACAGTTCACGTAAATTTAAGCGAAATATTTTAGTGGATAGGATGTAGCTTGTAATGGGTAGGGGGACAATTTTCGTAACAATAAATATTTGTCCCGCTAGGGACAACATGTTGCTAGAAAAAAATGATACAATTTTTTAGCGTCCCGTTAAGTACGCAATGATGAGGGTTAAGGTTGTATTGACATGTTGTCCCTAGCGGGACAGATAGGACAACTATTTATTGTTACAATAAATCTAGCGCCTAAATTTCTACGCTTCTATACAGCTCGTACTTGAATTTCATCGATTTTAAAACGTCAAAGCCTGCCGTCCGAAAGCTAGGCAGGCGAAGGTAAACGAAAACTCAAGTGCGAACAGTTTAAAACATCGTGAAAGGTTACAGTATTGATAAATATCCGAAGAAATTTTTCCAAACTGCAAGAAGTTCAATTTAATTTTTCGAGTTGCAAATTTTACTTGACCTTTTGTTACAATCAATACCCTTGCCGAATTATCAGATTGGGCGTCTCTAAAAATTAATATTTGGCGAAACGATCAATCATTCGTAGTTTCTCTAAAATTCTAATACGCTCTTTAACAAACCTCATTTTAACCTAATTTTTCTGAACAAAACGATTCGCCAAAAAAGCCTCAGTAGCAAAATTATAAAATAAACCTTCTTACCTCATTGTGTGGGGCTTTGTTGCTAATGAATTTTTCGAGATACCCTATCATATCCGTCATTCCATTGTCATTGCAGGGCGCTAATTATTTGATAATTGCGACTTTGTCGTGTTACGGCGGGCTGTTTACGCATTGTCCATAAATTGGCGAAAACTATTGACAATTATCGTTACAAAAAATAATTACGCCTGCTCAATAGTTAAAAAAACTACACTACACCCTGGCCTTTAAAACCTAGCGATTAAATTTCCGTGAATGGTTATTTGTTTTGTTGTTTTGTGTTTTTGGCGTTTTATTTTTTATTTTGTTTTGGGGTTATATTTTGATCTTTTTTGCTATAGTCTGTTGGCGAGGCTACGCTTCTGCTGATTAAGACGAAATTTTCTCCGTTAAATTCTGTAAACATTCCGTCGATTTTCCATACCGTTTGTTCCGGTCGATCTGCAATTGATTTCAATATTCTCTCAAGATTCAAATTTTCCAAACAAACATAACGATTATTACCTTCAACTGTATAAATAGTCGTTCTATTTCCTGTTTGACGAAAAAACACGCGTTTATTTTGAAAAGTGACTCCTTCGCGGATCCGTTTTTTGGTTGATGTTTTATCAACTTCGCCGGTATTGACAGGTTTTTCTTCCATTTCAGGATTAGGCGGCGCCGGCGCACGTTGCCCCATAACAAATAAACACGAAAATAAAAAACAAAATAAAACAAAAATAAAAAATATTTTTTTAAACATTAGAAAATAGGGGATAGGGGGATAGGGGATAGGGGATAGGGGGATAGTTTTTTAAATTATGGGTATCTCTAAAAATTCATTTTTTTGCAAAAAGGTAGTGGTGTTTCGCCGCTGTGTTTATTTTTTGGGCCGCAATGGAGTTTATGATACCAATAAATTTTAATAATTCATAAAGCCTAAAATATGTTTATTTTAGACGTGCGAAATATTAAAATTTA
>JAISLW010000241.1 GCA_031277105.1 Planctomycetaceae bacterium
AAATTAACATGTTTATTAAACGATTTATTCAGATTTTTGTTATTGGGTTTGTATTGATCAATTGGTCATTGGCTTCAGAACAATTGCCCGTTAAATATGGACAATTAGAATTATTGAGCCGAGCCAAAGTTGCGGAAATTTCAAAAAAAGAACTTGCGGACGTTGTAAAAGAGGAATCGAAAAAAAACGCCGACGACGATGGTTATCTTGCACATCCGAAAGCGACCGATTGTTTTGATGCGTGGGGCTATCGATATACTGGCGGACGTTATAATAACGAGTTGATTCGTTTTCGTTTGAGACAACCGCCTAAAATTGTTCCAGGCAAAAAATATCCGTTGATCGTGTGGTTTCACGGTAAAGGCGAAAGTAGCAATGATAATGAACGCCAACTTGCGCATCTACATTATACTTTGCCATTTTTAACGGGACCGGAAAGTTTAGATTTCTTTATGCTCGTTACGCAATGCCCTAAAGATAATCCTTATTGGGAAACATCCATTTCAAAAGACGACAAAGGCGATGCGCCGTTCACGATTACAACGGAAATATTTGAACAAATTCTAAACGAATTTCCAATTGATCAAAAACGAATAACAACTTTCGGAATGTGTAGCGGATCTACAGGTTCAACTATGTTTTTTAATAAATATTCCCAATTGATTTCTGCAATTGTTTATATTTCCGCAGCAAGACCAACAACTTTAATAAGTGAGATTCCTATTTACTCTTTTCATTGTACGCACGATGTAAAAATGCCAATTCAAGGAATGCGAGATTATGTAAATAAAGTCAACGAAGAGGGCGGCAATGCCAGTTTAATAGAATTTAAGTCAACAGGTCATGAAGCATGGATTCCGGCGCTATCACAATATAAAGTTATTGCATGGATGATCGCACAAAAAAAAGATTCCTTATTTTCGCCGCCGCCTGGCGTTGTGGTTGTTGAGTTATCGTGGCGGCAAGTTTTTATTTATTTCGGGATTCCTATTTGTTGTTTAATACCGTTTATTATTGTGCGATTGCGAAAATGGAAATTGAAGTCAGTTAATAAAAATAATGTGTGAAAAAAAGAATATTAAAAAAAACTTTTTACCTTTTGCTTGTTTTTGGTTGATTAGTTTTGCCGTAATTATCGGACGGTGTTTTTATGATTTGAACGTATATTTAAACGGCGATACGCTGGTTTACAATTCATCGCAGAATAGTTATGATTATTTATTACACTTACCTGTTGGTTATACAGATTTTGGATCGTCTCGTCCGCTTTTGATTTTTTTACACGGCGCTGGCGAAGTTGGTAATGATGTAAGAAAATTAAAAAAACATGATCCCGTTCATTATGCAAAAGGCAATGTTCCTGTAAAAGATTTCCCTTTTATTGTAATAACGCCAATAACACCTGTGCGACAATGGCAACCTAAAAAAGTTATAAAATTACTTGACGAAATATTAGATACAAAAGGTAAACGTTGGAGTATTGATCAATCGCGAATTTATTTGACGGGATTTAGTATGGGAGGTTTTGGAACGTTTGATACCGCTTGCGAATTTCCTGAACGTTTTACCGCAATCATTCCAATTGCAGGCGGCGGCAACGTCGTAAAAGCGGAAAAATTAAAAAACGTTCCTACTTGGGCATTTCACGGCAACGCGGATAAAACTGTTCATTATAAATACTCGGCAAAAATGATAGAAACAATGAAAGCCGCTAATTGCAAAGAAGCAAAACTAACAACATTACATAACGCAGATCACAGAATCGTAAAAAATGTTTACTCAAAACCTGAAATTTACAAATGGATGTTGAATAAAAAATAATACAAAAAAAAATTTTTTTATCCCTATTGACTTATTCAAAATTTTTTATATGCTTTTTTTCCAGTTTATGAGTTGGTTATAAAAACTCACTTGATGATCCCCCTATTTTATAAAAAATATAACTTACTATAATGTTACTTCCGTAGTCGCGATTAGTGAATTATACAAAATTATCGATTAACTTTTTTTACTTATTATGAGAGCCAAAATGTCCTATAAAATTTTGATAGATATTTTCAATGTAACGATTGAAATTAGACAGTTGATGGCGTGGTCATTATTCTTCGTTGTAATAATAACAACGCTTTGTTCGGCTGATGATCTTTCTACAACGCCTAAACAAACTGCTAAATCTAATTTGCCAGTTCCTGAATTAAAAGAGATAGAAGTTAGCGGACCATACTGTGGAATTTATTCTTTAATTACTTGTATGGAAGTTTACGGCGTTCAAGCGGATTTGCAAACGCTTCTGTCGCCAGAATATGTTGGCTCGTTTCAAGGAAGTAGTGATAAAGAACTGATCGCCGCCGCAGAAAAATATGGACTGTACGGTAAAACATACGGTAATCTTACATGGCGGGAATTGCAAAAAGCAAATACTCCGATGATTTTACATGTTCGTAATTCACATGCCGATCAAAAATTTAATCATTGGGTGGCATTTCTTGGTATGGAGGATAATAAAGCGCGTATAATTGACGTACCGCATCAATTGGCAACTACTCCGCTCGCCGAACTTATGGCAAAATGGGATGGCACGGTAATTATTATTTCCGACAAACCTATTCCTGAACAAGTTTATAGTTTAGCGCGATTGAATTACTTATGGTTTGTAATGTTGTTGTTTGGCAGTATGTTTTGTATTCAACATTTTTTCTGGAGTTCAACAAAAGAACCGTCCGCTTCGCCAACATTTAAATTACGATTACAACGCGGCGTCTTTCAATCTATATTACTTCTCGGATTAATTTTTGTGATTTCTCTTTTCTATCATGCAACATCAGAAATTGGTCTTTTAAGAAATCCTGTAGCAGTAGCGGAAGTAACAAGACGATATTATTCAGTTGATATTCCAGAAATCCCACTTGACGAATTGAAAAATATAGTCGCTGAAAATAAAACGCCTATTTTTGATGCACGATACATAAGCGATTATAAATATGGAACTATTCCAAACGCAAAAACGTTTTCAATTAATTCAAGTTTACAAGAACGTCAACAACAGTTACGAGGAATTAGCAAAGAACAACGGATAATAGTTTTTTGTCAGAGTTCAGGTTGTACGTACTCCGATGAAATAGCACAATTTTTAAAATTTAATGGATATAACAGAGTCGCAATATATCGCGGCGGTTATAGAGAATGGCAAAAAAATGAGCAAAAACACGGCGCCAAACCGTGATTTTTTTAGTTTTTGTCACGGTGACAAAAACAATTTACGTTTCAAAACCTTAACAAAGGGAGAAAAAATGAGAAGTTTTTTACTTAAAAACTGGAAAATCGGCGCTTACTTCGGAAGTATAGCGCTCGCAGTTACAATCGGAATGTTTCAAACAACAGCAAGAGAGGGAATATCCTTTGGAGGAGTAGAATGTATACATATAGTGACATCTAAACAGTGTCCTAACGGCGTTGGTTTTACATGTGGAAGGTATGATACATGTAAAACAAAGATTGATGCTCCAAAAGGAGCCGATGAGTGTGACACAGCCGCTAATGTCCGTTGTTACGTTCCAGGTATTGAGTTGTGCGATAATCCTAACAAAAAGAAAAATCATGCAGGATTGATATACAAAGATTGTATTATCAGCAGTAGTGAATGATTGGTGTGTATCTTTAACTATTCATTTGTCCAAGTAGATGGATATTCATCAAACATCTGCAATATTTATAAATGATCCTAATAAATTTATATAATTTACAACGTAATATCATGTATATTTATACCGTTACAAATTATTAAATTTATTGATTGTTTTACGCGTATTGTTGTATTCTGATGAAACACCATGACTATGGCTATTAAAATGAAATTTTAGAGATACCCTATTATATTTGCACTGTGTGAATAGTTTGTAAAATAAATAAAGATTAAATGTCAATAAATCTATAGTAGAGAGTTTCTAAAAACTTTGTTTTCAAAAAATCTTATTCTTGAAAATAAATGTTTGTGAATATTATTTTGAGTAAAATTTAGGTTTTTAGAATCTCTCTATTGTTAAATCTATTATTTTTAAGAATAACGAGGTGTTAAAGATGAACAAGAACAATAATTTTTTTGTATTATCATTTACAATGTGTATTTTTTGGTGTATATACCTATTAAATATATCGTATGGACAATATAAACCACTTGCTTCAGAATTTTATATACAAAAATATGATGAGTATCTAAAATCACTATTGTTGAAAAATATTAGTTTTTCATACCAAAATATTTTACCAAACAATACTTTTCATGGTGAATTTAAATACAACGGAAAATATTCTCATAATGTTCGTTATGATGAATCAAAATCTGATACGTCTGAATACGCATTAGAATTAGTTAGTTCGGAAAAAGAATGTCAGATGTTGGAATATAATAAATCAAAACAGCAAATACAATTGTTTGCATACTTAGATTATACAAAAAACGATGGAGGTCATACATTGGAAAATACTTTTGTTAGTGGTGAAATATTAGGTTATATGCATGCATCCTCTTTGCATAGTTATATTCCGAATTTTTTAAAAAGTATCAATGTAGCAGTAGAAAAAAACACTAAAGAAGGTGTCGAATTGATTTTACTATCAGGACGAAAAAAAGATATAACTATTAAAATATGGCTCGATCCTCAATATTATCATATGCGTTACATGGAAATTCGCAACCATAGCGCATCAAAAACTTATGATTTTGTAGAATTGTCAATTGTTTTAGATAAATTTATTGATATAAATGGCATTAAGTTTCCATTATATTATGAACATTCTAGTTCTTATATCAATATAAATGATACAGGTATTTTTAAAAATAAGATAACAAGAAAATTAAATAATATAGTAATAACAGATAATTCTAAACCGAAGCCGTATTCATTTAAGGCTGAAATTCCCAATGGTACAAAGGTCGTGCTTTTTGATTCGCAACAGATTGAGTACGTATGGCTTGATGGTAAAATTGTTCCTAAGACAGATGAAACGGCATTAGCGATTGCTCGTGGTAATTATGGTTTTATTCATGGTCCTCGTGATGTGCGATTTTGGTTTATGTTACTTAGTTTAATTATTATATTAGTTGGATTTGGCTTAAAGATCAAATCTATGATAAAAAATAATAATGATTCCAAAAAATGAGAATAAAATGAGTCAGATTATAGAATCAAAGCAAACAGAAATTATTATAGCACCCCTAAATTATATTAAAATGGTTTTAAAATATTATTGTTTAATTAGTTTTGTGTGTATATTTCTACTTTTAGGTGGTAATATAAATTTATTTGCCGATGAACAAATGGAGAAATCTCAATTAAATCCTCCGGATATGCCTGTTGGCAAGCTTTTAGAAAATTATAAAAGATGGGTAGCGCGTCTAACCTGTTGTGAATATACTTTTAAGCGACACACATTATTTGATGAAAATGGACAAAAATTTGAGTCTAATACAAGTGGTATGCTTTGCTTTAATAAGGAGCAAAAATTATTATACACATCATATTCATATACCTATAAAGACATCTATATGACGCAACAAATACTAATAAACAAAACTATTCCTTTTTTATCTGTAAGTGAAGAGAGAACAAAAAATAGTAGCAAAAATAGATATTCCATCATTGGATTTAAAAACAATCCACCAGAAACATATAGTAAATTGCTAGTCGATTATGCCGGCGATGAATCAATCATGTCCTTTGGGACATATAAACTTGGCAGTGATTTTATCTCAAAAGATATTTATGATTCGTTCAAAAAAATGAATTTAAAATCTGAAAAACAACAGTTAAACAATAGTACAATATACAAAATTATTGGCGAATATAACAACAGGCGATATGAATTGTGGTTGAATCCCGAATATGAATTTATGCCAATAAAAATTTCTTGTTGTCCTCTTGATAGAAAAATTAACTTTTTTGATTTTATTGTAAAAGACCAGACTAAGATAAAAGATATTTTTATACCTACAAAATATCTATTATTAATGGAATCTGAGTATAGTATTGAAAATAAAGGTAAGAAGGAAACAATTAAATCTGTAGAAAAAAGTGAAGGCGAGATTTCTAATATTTCACTAGATTTTGATTTTGAAGAAAAGGATTATAAGATAACTTTACCAGTTCCAGATGGGACGCAAGCCGATGTACAAGACGCATTGCAAATTGATCATATTTGGTATAAAGGCAAAGTAGTAGTCAAGACTGATGAAGTAGCATTATCGATTGCTCGCGGTAATTATGGTTTTATTCCTGGTGTGAGTGATGTGCGATTTTGGTTTATGTTACTTAGTTTAATTATTGTATTAGTTGGATTTGGATTAAAGATCAAATCTATGATAAAAAATAATAATGATTCCAAAAAAGGAGAATAAAATGAGTCAGATTATTGAATCGAAGCAAACAGAAATTATTATAGCGTCTCAAAGTTCGTATGTTCAATTATTTGATTATATTGTAACATGGTGTTTTGGCGTTGTTTTTTTGCTTTCAGGTATTCCTCATTGGGGTAATCCTTATTATTTTCTTGGTTCTGTTTATGCTTATAAATTGGTTAATCCTGGCATAGGTCAAATGGTTGCAATTGGCATGCCTTTTATTCAATTGATATTTTCTGTTTGCTTTTTGACGCGAACATTTTTAGATGCGGCTCATTTAGGAACTCTTTTTTTATTTATATGTTTTGCGGTGGTACAGAGTATTGCGTGGTTTAGCGGTCTTGATATTTCCTGCGGTTGTTTTGGTCCTGGTCATGATGCGACAATCGGCTGGCAGACGCTTTCTATAATTTATTCATTACTTGTACTTTCAATTTTAAGAAATCTATTTGTATTTATTGGTCGTAGCCGAACAATAAAAGTATAATTTTTTTCATCAAGAACAATATAATGAGGTAACCGTTCACGGAATTTTTTTTAGCAAATTACGTATTTGAGATTTGTAACTATTTAGTATTATATTTTTTTGAATCGAAGATTGTGTTTATATTAGCCCCATCGGGGCGACAAGCATTAGCGTAGGGCAGCGCCCTACGGAATGATTATCAACTACCGCAAGCCCTGTAAGGGCGCAAGCAAAATTAGGTCTGACGGCTATCGCCCTTACAGGGCTAACATTTTTTTGCATTTTGTCGTAGGGCGTTGCCCTACGCTAATGCTATTGCCCCGATGGGGCGAAATGCAATTAAAATTATCGTTACAAAAAATAATTACGAATGCTGAATACTTACAAAAAATTACACCCTACTCCCTAAAACCTAGCGTTTAACTTTTCGTGAACGGTTATATAATGAGATTATTGAATATTTTTTGTAGCAATATTTTTTGTAACAATATTTTTCGTCTATTATTTATTGTTCAAGTTTTATTATTGGTTTCGTTGTCTTATCAGACTTCTTTTAAC
>JAISLW010000249.1 GCA_031277105.1 Planctomycetaceae bacterium
GTGCCGAAACGCCGCATTAGAGTTTATGATACCAATAAATTTTATTATTTTACAACGTCTAAAATATGTCTATTTTACACGTTATGAATTATTGAAATTTAATAATTATTTTGTGCGTATTGCGGCACAAAAAAATAAACGCAGTGGCGAAACACCGCCTACCTTTTTGCAAAAAAATGAATTTTTAGAGATACCCTACAGTTTGTACTTGAAATTCATTGATGTAAAAGCGTCAAAACCTGCCGTCCGATAGCTAGGCAGGCGGCGGTAAACGTAAAGGAAAGTAAGAACAGTTTAAAACATGTTATATCAATTAATTTAATATTACAATTAGGAAAAAACATTTTGGTATCAATTTTGAACACCCTACCCGATGGGGCTAAAACGCAATTAAAATTATCGTTACAAAAAATTATTACGACTGCTCAATAGTTACAAAAAAACTACTCTCTAACCCCTACACCCTAACCCCTAAAACATTGCGCTTAAATTTTCGTGAACGGTTACCTAATTTCGCATTTCTTAAACGTATTTTGTCATTAGCCAGTCGGTAAATTGTGGGAAGAAGCGATTTAAGTAATCTAGGATTACGGCTTGCTGATATGGAATGATTTTATGTTTTCCTTTTTTAATTGCATTTATGATTTTTTTTGCGACGTATTCTGGCGTAGCTGCCGTGTGTATCGGCATTGTCGGGGCGCTGCTAGATTGATACAAAACGTCAAAAAATTCAGACGACGTTGTTCCCGGACACACGACCAAAACGTCTATTCCGTCCCGCTTAAACTCCGCCCGCATCGACTCCGATAAGCCATTGACCGCAAACTTCGCAGCGCCATAAACTCCATAATGCGGCACGCCGCGCAAACCCACAATTGAACTCAAATTGACTACCATCGGATAAATTTTAAGATTCTTATTTGACTCCGAAGTCGCCGATTGCTTTAACAACGGTATCGCAAGTTGCGTCAACTCAAATAACGAAAAAAAATTCACCTCAAATATACGACGCAACGTATCAGTACTAGTCGCTTCAATCAAAGACGTCGCTCCTACGCCGGCATTGTTAATCAAAATATCCAGCCCGCCTAACTGTTCCGCCGCAGCGTCAATTACACGCTTCCGCACGCTATACTCCGTAATATCGCCCGCAACAAAAATAATCTTCCTAGCGCCGCTCGACAACGAATAATCGCTATTCTCTTCGCGTATTTTCGTAATAAGTTCAGAGAGCCTATTAGTCCGCCGCGCTGTTATCGCCAAATCAACGCCCTCCTTCACAAACTCGCGAACAAGCGAAGCGCCTATTCCCGAAGAAGCGCCCGTTATCAAAACCTTACTCCCCGTCAATATCCGTTTCATATTTTTTTAAATTTTTAATTTTTAATTGTAAGAATTAAACTCTGCAAATACCAAATATTCTATCTTGTTCCAAACTGATCGGTAAGCGTTCACGAAAATTTAAACGCTAGGTTGTAGGTTGTAGGTTTTTGTAAGGGTATCTCTAAAAATTCATTTGTCTGGGTAAGCGACGTTTCGTCCCTTGTTTAATTTTGTGCGGTATTAAGGTTTACGACATCAATAAATTTTTATATTTTGCACGTTGTATACAGATCGCACTTGAAATTCATCGATTTAAAAGCGTAAAAGCCTGCCGTCCGAAAGCTAGGCAGGCGAATGTAAATCGCAAATTAAAGTACGAACAGTTTAAATATACATATTTTAGGCTTTATGAATTATTAAATTTATTGACAACATAAACTCTATTGCGGCGTTTCGGCGAAACGCCGCCTACCTGGACAAATGAATTTTTAGAGACGCCCATTGATTTAGTAGTGTACAAGCCTGCCGTCCGAAAGTTAGTTAGGCGGCGTTAAACGCAAATTACGGCGCTAACAGTTTAATGTTTGCATAAAAATTCTTTTGAGTTTATGATTGCCCAGATTAGGTCTTGGATTTTTTGTTGCGAGGGAATATTTTTTTTAAGAAAATCATTTTCGATAATTTTTAGTTCGGTTTCGGTTGGGTAGCGTGATAAAATTGCGAGCCAGATACTGTCGAGTAATTTTTTTCTTTCGTTTCGATTTTTGTTGAATTTTAATTTTGCGGCGTAGCGTTTTACCCAATTATTTATTTCGGTTGAGTTGAGCATGAATAGTTGTTGTGATTCGGTGATGTTATTATTTCTGTCTGATTCTAATCCTGTATCTCGTGTTGCGCGTCCGAACATTTCTAGGAACGAGCTTGTTACGCTTGTGTCCGGCAAAACGACGGTGCGGTATCGCGACGGGATGCGGGTGAACGGTTCGGGTACTTCGCTTTGATACACGACCGGTTCGTCAAAAATTTGCGACAAAGCGTCTTGTAAAACTTCCGCTTCTATTCGTCTAATCGGATAAGAGTCAAATAATTCAATTCTGTCGTTTTGCTTTTTTGGAATTTTTGGGATAGACGATTGTTGGTAAATATTTGAATTAAGTATTATGCGGTAAATATGTTTAAGATTATATTTTGATTTGACTAATTCATCGCAAAGATAATCTAGCAATTCAGGATGTACGGGCGAATTATCGTTACGAAAATCATCAGGTTCGTGAACGATTCCAAATCCGAGTAGCCAATACCAGATTCTATTTGTGATATTTTGGTTGAAGTTTTTATTTTTTGGCGAGGTTAGCCATTCGGCGAAAACTTCGCGCGGGTCTTTATTATCTGGAATTTTTGTAACAGAATTATCCGGCAATATCGCCTCTGGCGAGTCGAGTGGAATATGCGACCAGAAAACGATCTCTTCTTTCCATTGTGATGTTTCTTTGTATTTTATTCGTGAAAAGAAATTTGCAATATTTTTTCTTTCTTGCGGCGTCCAAGTTGCGATGCGGGTTCCTAGAAATGTTTGTGCCGTAAATTCTGCGAGTGTTTCGGGGTCTTTTGAAGGCACGGCGCGGTAGAAGTTTGCGGCGCCGTCTCTGAAGTTGCTGCCGTTTGCAGTCAAGAGTGTTTTGGCAAATTTATCGTAAGGCATATTTGTACGAATAGCGTCGTGAACCCAATTGTAATAAGTCGCAGCGCCGTTCGGCCACAAGTTTATCGGAAATTCAGCTTTAATCCGCAACAAATCCGACCATTTCATCGCGCAATAATCAACAAATTCGTCTCGTTCTAACAACGTATTGATAATTTTTGTACGTTTATTCGCAGATTTATCTGCAAGAAATTTTCTGACTTCTTGTTGGGTAGGCAAGGCGCCGGTTACGTCAAGAAAAACGCGACGGATAAATACTTCGTCGCTGCAAACCGGCGCCGGTTCAAGATTATGCCGTTTCAATGAAACAAGCATAATCTCGTCGATCCGGCAAACAGCCTTAAATGTTTTGCCGGATTCAAAATAGTTACGCGGCGTTATGTCGTTTTGCGTTTCGACGTTTTGAGTTTCAGCGTTTTGAATTTTAACGTCGTTTCGGGTTGTAATATTTTCGTCGTTGTTATTTTGGGCGAGACAATTATTATAAAAATTGTTTGCCGTAAAAAATATATTGGCAAAAATAATCGACAACCAAATCAGGATATTTGAATTTATTGATTTATGGTTGTGATAAAATTTTTTGTGGTATGGTTGTTTAGTCATTTTATTTTTAAATTTGTTAGTAGAGATTTTTTAAATTGTTCATGTTTGAAATTACGTTTACCTTTGCTTACCTAAATTATTAGACGGCAGGTTTTGACGCTTTTCAATCAATGAATTACAAGTACAGGCAGTATAGATAAACATAAAAGTCTGTCAATACTGCCCCGACAAAAAAAATCTTTTTAGGGACAGGAGGGACAAGTTGGAAGGATCGCAGGCGTCTTGGTACTGTGTTTAATTTTTTTTAGCCGCCTGTTTGGACAAATGAATTTTTAGAGATTCCCATCTAATTTATCCAATCTAAACCGACGTCAATAGACGTTGCCGAATGCGTCAATGCGCCTACGCTTATTCTCTCAACCCCCGTTTCCGCTATCGATCTTACCGTTGATAACTTTACGCCGCCCGACGCTTCCAACTCGACGCCTTCGGCTACGTTATTCCGCATCACTACCGCCTCACGCAAAACTTCCGGCGACATATTGTCCAATAAAACAATATCCGGCTTGACCACTAACACTTGAGCAAGCTGTTCCAAATTGTCAACTTCAACTTCCACAATTATCGAATCAGCCTTTTCTTGACCATACTTTTTCAATAAATACTCCCGCGATTTAATAACGGCGCTCGCAGGATTATAAAGTTTTTGCTCCTTGCCAAACGCAAGATGATTGTCCTTGATCAAAACCGCATCAAATAACCCCATCCGGTGATTTTGCCCGCCGCCACACTTAACCGCATACTTCTCCAAACGCCGCAATCCTAACGTCGTTTTACGCGTATCATAAATTTTAGCGCCCGTCCCCGAAATCGCCTCAACATAACTCCGCGTCAACGTCGCCACTCCCATCATACGACTAACACAATTCAACAATATCCGCTCCGCCATCAATATCCCACGCACTGAACCCGTCAAACACACAAGACGAGTACCACCACAAACAAACTTGCCATCACTTATCCCATCGCAAATCTCCAAATTCACATCGTCGCTAAAAATATTAAGTATCACCGGTATCGCACACATCCCAGAAACTACCGCATCCTCACGCACCGCCAAAAATGCACCACCAAAACCCCCATTAGGAATCAACGCAAACGTCGTCAAATCGCCAATGCCAAATAACTCCTCCTCATACGCCAATAAAAGTATCCGATCAAAATCTTTCACAACATCGCCATCCCACTCGCTCTGATAAAATTCTTTACTCATCTTTTTAATTTTAATTTTAAAGGTTAATGTTTGAAAAAAAATTTTTGTAACCGTTCACGAAAATTTAATCGCTAGATTTTAGGGATTAGGGTGTAAGGGATAGGGAGTAGTTTTTTGTGAATATTCAGCAATGATAATTATTTTTTGTAACAATAACTGTAATTGTATTTCATCGCCCCATCTCTATTCTCACAATTCCGTATTCCGAATTAAATCTCTCTTTTACCAATTTAGTTCGTTTGATTCATCCCAATGTTCGTAGAGTGTTGCGATTTTTTCTTGTTCTTGTTTTATTTCAAGATGTATTGCTTTTAAGCGTTCACCGTCTCTTACGACTTCCTGACTCAATAAATCATCATTCAACGCCATCACTCGCGTCTCTCTCGCAAATATCTCTTCCTCTATATCTGCAACCTTGCGAAACGGGAATTTCCGTATTCGTTTTGTTTTTTTAACATCGCCGTTGTTGTCGCCGTTGTTGTTAAAATCAGTCAAAGGCGAATTGACTTTATCTTGAATATTTTTCCAACTTCCTGTATTGTGCAAGTTTTCTTTATTTTTTGTGTGATTGTTATATTTTTTGTTTTGTTGCGAGAATTGATTTTGGTTAAATTTTTTCTTTTCCGCTTCTTTTCTTTTTGCGTTTTCTTTCCATGCTTCTTGTGCGATTTTTTTGTCTGTTAAATTATTTTCGTTTTTTGCGTTATTTTTTGCGTTATTTTTTGTATTTTGTAATTTTGCGTTTATTATTTTTTGGTTGTTTAGATTTGTTTTGTCGATATTATTTATATTATCTTTTTTTTCATTTGTCCAATTATTATTGAACGGGTCTGTTAAAAAGCCTCCTGCGACCATTTGTTTAAATGTTGAATAATTTCCTTCCAGCGTTTTGAATTTTCCGTCTGGTTGAATAATCAGCAGATGATCCGCAACACGGTCAACAAAATATCTGTCGTGCGAAATAAATAATACCGTTCCTTCAAATTCGCAAATTGCTCGTTCTAATCCGCTTCTTGCCCAGATGTCCAGATGATTTGTCGGTTCGTCTAATATTAGTACGTTTGCGTCGTCTGCCGATAATTTTGCCAATGCCGCCCTACAACGTTGCCCGCCGCTTAAACTCGCTACGCTTTGAAGTTGCTGATCGCCTGTTAATCCGAAAGCGCCGAGTAAATTGCGTCGCGCAGGCTCTTCAAAAATTTTCTTATCCGGTCTAATTGCATCGACTACTCGCATTTCGTCGTCTAGCGCCCGCAACTGTTGATCAAAATACCCGACCTTCAAACCGGCGCCGTAAATAATTTTGCCCGTATCAGGAACAAGCAAATTTACCAAACACTTCAACAACGTCGTCTTGCCGCAACCATTCGGACCAAGCACGCCCCAGCGCTCGCCCCGCTCAATATTAAACGTCAACTCCCGAAAAAGTAACTTGACAACTCCATCGTCGCCCGCAAATCCTTTCGATAAATTCTCAAAACGAAAAACAATATCGCCAGTACGCGAAGGCTTCGGAAAATGCATTGCCGGAGTATCTATCTTGCGCGGCGCTTCCGCAGGCGTTTCCAACATCCGCTCAAGTTTCTTGCGTCGGTCTTCCGCTTGCGGCGCTTTCATGCCGTAATGATTACGCCGAATAAATTCTTTCGCCTTTTCGACGTCTTCGACGTACTTCTCATAAGTCCGCGTCTGAACCGCTAAACGTTCCTCTTTCAATAAAGTATATTTCGTAAAATTGCCCGGATAATCGTCTATCGTCCCGCGATATAATTCAAGCGTCCTGTTCGTTACGCGATCCAAAAAATAACGGTCATGCGAAACCAAAATTACAGCCGCAGAAGTCGCTTGCAAAAACTCCTCCAACCATTCCGTCGCAGGTAAATCAAGATGATTCGACGGCTCGTCCAATAACATTATGTCAGGTTCTTCAAGAAGTAATTTTGCAAGATTAAGACGATTTAATTCGCCGCCGCTCAACGCCGCCGCAGGTTTGTCAAAATCATCGTCCAAAAATCCGACGCCATGCAAAATACGCGCAACTCGATGATCCAAATGATATGCGTCATGACGTTGCAACGACTCGTGTATCCGGTCGTATTGCGAAGATAAACGCATGAGTTCGACATCGTCTTTCGACTCGGACATTGCCGCAGCGATGCGTTCCGCTTCGTGTTGCATTTCGATCAACGGAGCAAGAGCAAGCCGCGCCTCCTCTATTACAGTCCGGTCAATTTCAACTTCCGGACGCTGTTCCAAATAACCGATACTTGTACCGGAAGACTTCTCTATCGATCCTTTTTCAGACTCCTCGCGTCCGGCAAGTATATTCAAAAGAGTCGTCTTGCCGCAACCATTCGGACCAACAAGACCAACCTTGTCGCCGGCGCGAAGTTGAAATGAAACATCTACTAATACAGCCTCCGAAGAAAAATGTTTACGTAAATGATCTACTGTTAATATTACTTCCATAATCTCCAATTAATATACACTCGTTAATACGTATTTTGCTAAAAAAATTTCGTGAACGGTTGCCAAATTTTTTCAAGGGCAGTTATATTACCAAAACGCTTTAATAATGCAACGGCGGTTATTTTCAAAAATTTTTTGGGTTCTATGGTAATTTGAAATTATTTATGTAGAATTTTGGGCTAATCTGTTTTTGGCGTTGTTTTGTATTTGTGTTTGTTGGGTCGTTATTGGCGATGATTGCATATTTGATTATATTTTTTGGTTCAATTTATACAAAGTAATAGGCGGCGCTTTGGCAGTTTAACATAAACATTTAATATTGAAATTTTTTGACAGACGTATTTTTAAACTGTTCACACTTGAATTTGCGTTGACCTTCGCCTGCCTACTTTCGGACGGCAGGCTTTGACGCTTTTAAATCGCTGATTTGCAAGTACGAACAGTTTATTTTAATTTTGAAATACGGTCTGTTTTAATTTACATCCATCTTAACCTAAAAATGGGAGATTAAGAATGAAAACAAATCGTCGTAGATTTTTACAAGCGGCAACAGTCGCAAGCGCCGGTTATTTTGTAGCGTCCGGCGTCGCACAAGAAGAAAGTACTTCGCCAAACGAACAACTAGGAGTTGCTTGTATAGGTATCGGCGGTAAAGGCGGCGGAGACGCCGATCACGCCGCAAGATTCGGAAAGGCGGTCGCTATTTGCGACGTCGATAAAAAACGACTCGAAAGCAAAGGCAATGCGGAAGCGTTCAAAAATGCAAAACAATATGTTGACTTTCGCGACATGCTGACAAAGCATGAAAAGGAAATTGACATTGTTGTTGTAAGCACGCCTGACCACATGCACGCCGCCGCAACGCTAATGGCAATGCGATTAGGAAAACATGTCTATACGCAAAAACCACTCACCAGAACTATCTATGAAGCAAGACTACTCGCAAAAGTCGCAAAAGAAAAAGGCGTATGCACCCAAATGGGAAATCAAGGCACCGCATTAGACTCCTCACGCGCCGCTATCGCACAGTTGAGAGGAGGTTTGATAGGTAAATTGAAAGAAGTTTACATCTGGTCAAACAGACCCGTTTGGCCGCAGAATCCTTTTGACAAAGGAAGACTTCTTACGCTTGAAGACTATATAAAATACGCCAATGAAAGAGCAAGCGGAGACACGCCGGAAGAGAAAAAAGCAAAAGCAGACGAAATGATACAAAAGAAGAAAAGGGATATTGAACAAGGACTTGCAGTGCTTGATTGGAAACTTTGGCTTGGCACGGCAAAGTATCGCGAATATTTGCCAGGTTTGTATCATCCGTTTAATTGGCGTGGTTGGTGGGATTTTGGCAGCGGCGCTCTTGGCGATATGGCTTGCCATCATATTACTATACCTTATGCCGCTTGTGATTTGAAAGACCCGACGTGGGTTAGAGCGAGAACTACGGGGCATGATTTCAATATGTATCCTGCGAGTTCGGTAATTGATTTTGAATTTCCGGCAAATGAAAATCGCGGCGTTTTGCCGTTCCATTGGTATGACCGCAATGGCAATCAGCCGCCGCGTGAAATATTTGAGAAGTACAATATTAAACCGCGTTCAAGCGGCGCTTTAATCATCGGCGAAGACGGCGCATTCTACAACAGCGACGATTACGGCGGGAACAACGCTTATTACAAAGTAGGCGGCGAAGAAATAAAAGACAGACTTAAAGTCGAAGTAACTTATGCGGAAAGCAAAGGTAATTTTGACGTAAATCAAATGTATGAGTTATTCCGTGCGGTCAAGGCTAACAATCCAAAAATTGCCGTATCGAATTTTGTTGACCGAGCGGGACCGGTGACGGAGACGATTTTGTTGGGTAATCTTGCGGTTTGGGCTGCGTCGGAGCGTGCTGCCGATGGAGGTTTGGGCGATTGGGGCGACAAGATTGAATGGGATGCAAAAAACCTAAAGGTTACAAATCTCAAAGACATAAAAACGCCAGGCGTTGAAACTTTAATCAAGCCAGTTTATGAAGCCGGTTATGTTTTGGACGTGTGATTAGTTAAATTTATAATTCGGCAATTTGATCTAATTTTATGATTATGTTAAATTGTCAATTTATCAAAAGTTTAATTAAAAGCGGGTCGTATTAAAAATTTCATTGGCGTAATTAAATTTAAAAATACGACCAAAAATTAAAAAGCCGTTTCAACTTTCAATAGAAAGTTGAAACGGTTTTTTTGATCTGCAAAATTAACAAAGGGGTAACTCTAAAAATTCATTTTTTGCAAAAAAGGTAGGCGGTGTTTCGCCACTGTGTTTATTTTTTGGGCCGCAATGGAGTTTATGCTATCAATAGATTTTAATATTTCACAAAGCCTAAAATATGTTCATTTTAGATGTGTGACGTATTAAAATTATTGATGGTATAAACCGTAATGCGGCGTTTCGGCGAAACGCCCGCGATCCGTTGGTCTCGCCTGCTTTTCATGATCGCAGGTATTTCGCCTGTGTTCCTTCAGGTTCGCAGGCGGAACGCCTGCATCCCAGGATCGCGGGCGTCTCGCCTGCAAGCGGTTGTACTCAACCGC
>JAISLW010000250.1 GCA_031277105.1 Planctomycetaceae bacterium
GTGCCGAAACGCCGCATTAGAGTTTATGATACCAATAAATTTTATTATTTCACAACGTCTAAAATATGTCTATTTTACACGTTATGAATTATTGAAATTTAATAATTATTTTGTGCGTATTGCGGTACAAAAAAATAAACGCAGTGGCGAAACACCGCCTACCTTTTTACAAAAAAATGAATTTTTAGAGATACCCCTAATATAACCTCGCTCATTAGCGGTTGAGTACAACCGCTTGCAGGCGAGACGCCCGCGATCCGATGGCGAAGGCAAGTTACTGAAAAACTAACCTAATATAATCTCGCTCATTGGCGGTTGAGTACAACCGCTTGCAGACGCGACGCCTGCAAGCCTTCTGACAATTTTTTGCTACAAAAAACGATTATCTTGTTTTCTAAAAAACTACTCCCTATCTCCTATTCCCTATTCCCTACACCTTAAAACCTAGCGCTTAAATTTTCGTGAACGGTTACCGATTTTTTAAATTCCGAATGACGGATGTCGTATTTAAGATTTTGTATTTTACATTCCTATTTCTTCTATATTGTCCTTAAAAAAATATTCGGTAGAATTATTCGATATTTTGGTCGTAACTGTTTATTTTATATTTTAAATTGTTCGCTCTTGAATTTTTATTTACCTTCGCCTGCGTAGATTTTGGACGGCAGGCTTGGTCGCTTTTAAACTACCGTATTGAGCAAGATTAAAAATAAAATAGACGGTCTCAATTTAACACTTTACCCATTTGAAAAAAATGAAACTTACAACTATATTTTTGAAATTAGTTTTTTCGTTGCTATTTTTTGTTTCAGGTCTGACTTTCGCAATGCAACTATCAGACGAAACTCCCGAACCCGACAACACAGAATCAGAAATAAATAACACGGAAAATATCGACGCTGATAATCCTGGAATGACGCTGATTAACCAGGCAATCGAAGAAAAACTCAAGGCGAGCAACGAACAAGACCTCAATAACGTTCTTGCACTCGCACAACGCGCAAGAAAAGAAGGACTTCAAGGCGCTAACTTGAAATTTTGCGATGAATTTATTGCGTCCGTTCAAATTCAACGCGGTATTTTACTTTCATCTCGCATCGTTTCCAAATCTGTAGAACGTTTGCCCGAATCTTGGACTGTAATTCGTACTCGCGCATTAAACGATCTCGAAACGGCAACCAAAACAATAAAAACACAACCAGAAGTTTTCATACGCATCGCACAACTACACTTGATGCCAGGAGGAGATAAAAATAAAGCCAAAAAAGCCCTCGACGAAGCAGAAAATATTAGCAAAAATCAACCAGACATTTTCGCACAAGTCGTGATAATTAAAACAATGCTCGAAAACGATCCGGTTAAACGAGAAAAATTACTCGCAAATGCGACAAAAAATGTTGAAGACCAACGATTGATTTTCTTTCACGCAATGAGCCTAATCGACCTAAAAAAATTCAAAGAAGCAATCGACCCGCTAGATAAAATATTAAAAGACCAACCCAATAACACGCAAGCGCTACAACTAAAATTTGAAGCGCACCGCAACCTAAAACAATTTGAAGAAGCGCTGGAAATACTAGATAAATTTGAGAATACTTTATCTTTGGACGCAGTAGCGTTGTTGCGTGCAAAAATTTTTGTCGATATGGGCAAAAAAAACGACGCAATAAAAATTCTTGACAAATTACATGAAAAATTACAGGACAATATAGAAGTTATGTTGTTGCGAGCGTCGCTGCTGAGCGATATGAAACAATACGATAAAGCAATAAAAGACATTGACAACGTGATAAAATTAGTCGGAGAAGACAAAGAACAACAAATACAACCGCTAAAAATTCTAAAAGTACAAATCCTAAACGCCGCCGAAAAATTCGACGAAGCAACGCAGATTTTGAACGACCTAGAAAAAAATATGCCGGAAGATATTGGCGTTAAAATCTTGAAAGTTGAAATTTTTCACAACAACAAAAAATATAAAGAAGCGCTAGAAATAATCGATTCGTTGTTGAAAGATAATCCGGGCAATTTAGTTTTCTTGCGTTTGAAGGGAAACATATTATTGTCGTTGCGCAGGCATTCGGAAGCGGTCAAAATTTTTGAGGAAATAATCAAGATTGATCCGACGGACAAAACGGCGTTGAATAATTTGTCGTGGGTTCTTTCTACATCAACGATAGACATGGTTCGCAACGGCAAAAGAGCGCTAGAGTTGGCAAAACGAGCGTGCGAATTGACAGATTATAAAGTCGCATATATTTTAAGCACGCTAGCGGCGGCTTATGCCGAAAACGGAGATTTCAAAAAAGCAATCGAATACTCGCAAAAAAGCATCGACCTCTCCGCAGACGACCCAAACGTAAATGAACGCATCGAAGACCTAAAAAAAGAACTAGAAACTTACAAACAAAATCAACCATACCGCGAATTGCCAAAATAAATTTCAGAGAATCTCTAAAAAACAGTTTTTTATTTAACCACTGAGAACACAGAGTTCACAGAGAAAAAATTTTAACAGTTCACGAAAATTTAAATGCTAGGGATTAGCTTTTTGTAACAATAAATATTTGTCCGACCTGTCCCGCTAGGGACAAATATTTATTGTTACGAAAATTGTCCCGATACGCCCAATTATAATATTAAATCACGTTTTGACTCAAATTAAAAAATTCCTCTGTGTCCTCTGTGGTTAATAAAAATAAATTTGTAGTTTTTAAAGGTGTGATAATTTTTTAAAAAACAGTTTAAATCAGATGCAAATTACTAAATCTACTCGTATTGGTTGGGTTGGCGTTGGTATTATGGGGCGTAGTATGGCTGGTCATATATTGGGCGCCGGTTATCCGCTTTTTGTTTACAATCGCACGCGTTCTAAGGCTTCGGAGTTGTTAGACGGCGGCGCCGTGTGGTGCGAGTCGCCGCGCGAGGTAGCGTTGCGTTCGGAGTTAGTTTTTACGATGGTTGGTTATCCTAGCGACGTTGAAGAGACGATACTTGGCGATAACGGAATTATTGTAACATTAAATCAAGGCGGCATAATTGTAGATATGACGACAAGTTCGCCTGCGCTTGCCCGCAAGATAGAATCGATTGCGCGTAGTCGCGGTATTTTTGCAATAGACGCTCCTGTATCCGGCGGCGATACCGGCGCGAAAAATGCGACGTTGTCAATTATGATCGGCGGCGATAAACAAGTTGCCGACTCGCTTACGCCGCTCTGGAATCTAATGGGCAAAACTATCGTCTATCACGGCGAAGCGGGCGCAGGTCAATACGCAAAAACTGTAAATCAAATCTTAATTGCGGGAAATATGATCGGACTTTGCGAAGCGTTATTATTTGCGTACCGGAGCGGTTTAGACTTAGAACGCGTGCTTCAATCTGTTTCTACCGGCGCGGCGGGAAGTTGGTCGTTGAGTAATCTTGCGCCGAGAGTTATAAGAGGAGATTTTGAACCCGGATTTTTTGTTGAACATTTTGTCAAAGATATAGGAATTGCGCTAGAAGAAGCAAGACGTATGAATCTCTCTTTGCCAGGACTCGCTCTAGTAGAACAATTTTATACCGCCGCAAAAGCCAAAGGATACGGAAAAAACGGAACGCAAGTCCTACTACGCGTCCTAGCTGAATTAAATAATTTCGATCTAAAAAATAACCCGTCTAATTTGCGCAATCAGTAGATTCTTTTTTATAAAATTAAAAAGTCAGAAAAATTTTGCAGACTGCTCTTGTGTTATCTTGCAAAATGATTTATACTACCGCCCTCGCGTTACGAAATTTTTGGATCAAAAGAGATCAAATTTTTTGTCCACTGATTAAGCAGATTAGAAAGATTTTTTTGATTTTGATTTTTTGTAACGAAAAATGCGTTTGGTTTAATTGCGGCGAATTTAATTTTTAACTTGTGCAAAAATGTTTTTTGCGGATTAGATTTTGTTGCGATTAAGTTTGTCGTTTATTGCGTTGTCAATTTTTTTAGGTTTGTCAATAAAAGAAATTGCAATGTCGATAATTTTTGTAACGTTTGTTTAACCTTTTATTGTAAAGGAGAATAAAATGAAAACTACAACTGTTTTGTCAAAATGCAATGCCAAAGTCAATATGAATATTGACATTACGTCCAATGTTAATTTGGATGTTAATTTAGGCAAGGGGGGGGGGGGGGGGGGATCTGGCTACAGGTGTTTACCACGATTACTGTTACGACAATAATTATCATTGCGATAACAATTATCGTTACAATAATTCTGTTGGGTGTTCTCCCAAACCTAATTCTGTTGGTTTATTTTTTGGTTTTACGCTTGTTGAGCTTTTGGTAGTAATTGCGATTATTGGAATGTTGATTGCGTTACTTTTACCTGCGATACAATCGGCTCGTGAGGCTTCGCGGCGTTCTTCTTGTCAGGTTAAGCTGAAGCAGCTTGCACTTGCGGCGCACAATCATCAAGACGTACACGACTATTTGCCGCCTGGCGCTAACAAATACAATCGAACAAATAATACTTATCTTTATCGTTATAGCGCTTTTGTGCCGATGCTTCCGTTTTTGGAACGGGGAACGTTGTTTGATACGTTTATGAACTCGTTTTCAAGTATAGATCCTTGGCTTAATAATGCTTTTACGCAGGCTGATATGGGCGGGATTTTGTTTTGTCCGTCTGACGGAAATATTACCGCAAGAGTTCATCCGTTAACGATGACAAGTTATCGCGTTTGTAATGGCGATTGGCCGGATCGGGGCGATATTGCTCAATCTGATTATGAAAATAAGCGCGGCGTTTTTTCTGGATTTCGTGATGCGAAGTTGTCGCTGGTTTCTATTTCAGACGGGACAAGTAATACGATTTTATTTTCAGAAGGCGGTTTAGCAATGGAAGCGGCATTAACTAAAATGCCAATCATCGGCGCAATGGCTAGAATAACCAAAAATTTACCGCAGGCAAATCAGTCGCCTAAAGATGAATTTTCAGCAGATGAATGTTTAGGTACAAAAGGCACATCGGGCGCTTATTATGCTCCGTCAAGTACGGTAAATGTCAATGTTGGCGTTAGGGCATTTGACTCGTTAATTATGTACACGGGGTTTGCGACGATATTGCCGCCGAATAGTCCAAGCTGTTATAGAAATACCGCCGACGACGAATCGAATAGCGGCAATACGCGTTTTGCAAGTCTAATTTCGGCAACTTCATATCATGCAAACGGCGTAAATATTGCGTTAGGCGACGGCTCGGTTCGCTTTGTTAATGAATCGATCAACTGGGGCGGGGCGACGGCGTTGACGGCAAAATGTGTTGACGGCGGCGCGTCGCCTTTTGGAATATGGGGCGCAATGGGCAGCGTCAACGGAGGCGAAGCTGTAAGTTTACCGTAAACATTAATGATTTTTTGTTACATTAAATCGAA
Organism: Planctomycetaceae bacterium; assembly: GCA_031277105.1. Classification (GTDB taxonomy): domain Bacteria; phylum Planctomycetota; class Planctomycetia; order Pirellulales; family Thermoguttaceae; genus WRKP01. Next base: position 5,407 of record JAISLW010000250.1, read on the forward strand.
TTGAGTAAAGTAAAGTTGAGTTTAATTGCAATGAGTTTAATTATGTTTTGTGCAAAGCGTTTTTTGTGCGGATTAAATTTAATTGCGTTTAGTATTGTCGTTTATTTACGCTATTGTTTTTTTATTTTGTCAGAGAAATCGTAGCGTCAATAATTTTTGTAACGTTAATTATAACATTTGTATTCACGGCGATTGATGAGACATAAAATGTGGAGTTAGTTTTTTTGTTATAAAAAATTGTCTCACTTGTTCCTATTGTCTCTCATGTTCCTAAAAAAAACGCAATATGTAAGTTGCTAACAAAATTTCCGTGAATAATTAAAAAAATTAAATGGAGGATAAAATGAAGAATACAAATTTAATATCAAATTTGTGCAGCGCCGTAAATCGGAATTATTGTAACGATAATTCTCAAGAAAGATTTCCCAAGCGGAATTTGGGTTTATTTGGATTTACGCTTGTTGAGCTTTTGGTGGTGATAGCGATCATTGGTATTTTGATTGCGATACTTTTACCGGCGGTTCAAGCGGCGCGTGAAGCGTCGCGCAGAATGAAATGCGCAAACAACGTCAAGCAATGGACGCTTGCGACGCAAGTTCACGCAGATGCAACCGGCGGCTGGCTTAACATCGGAGCATGCAACGGCGCCGGAGGCGGCGTAAAGGCTAAAAATAATAAAACATACATGAGAATAACATGGGCGCCGGAGTTATGGGCGCATATTGAACAACAATCTTTAGCCGCAATGTACAACTACAGTCAAGGTTTTTATCAAGGCAATAATATGACGGCTTTTCGTAGTCGTCTTGCGACGTATTATTGTCCTTCGGATAGACCCAATACTGAACAGGATCATTCAAATGGAAATTGGTCGGTAAATTGTAATTATGTTGTCAACATGGGAAATACTCATCTTCACGTTGGCGGTACGGATGTAAATATTCAAACGTATGCGCCTTATCATACTAATAACGTGTATCGTTTGGAATTTATCACCGATGGTTTATCCAATACGGCGTGTTATTCGGAGAGATTGATTACTCCTGACAATAGCACGATAGATGCACGCGGGCAACTTGCCAATGACGAAGCGGCGCCGGCTTTCATGTCTATTCTCACGCCCAATTCAAAAAGCCCTGACGAAGTGCGATGGTGCATGCCAGGAACAACTGATCCGGCAAATAGCTTGTACAAAAAATATCCGTGTACCGCCGTAAATCTCACTTCGTCGCAAACTGCCGCAAGGAGTAATCATCCAGGCGGCGTAAATGTTAGCGTTTGCGACGGCGCCGTAAAGTTCACGAATGATGCAATTGCCCACTCAATCTGGCAAGCGGCATTATCAGCACGCGGCGGAGAATCAACAACGTTACCATAAAAAAATTCGGAATTGGAAATAAGGATCGCAACCGCAAAACGGTTGCGATCCGGCAGACGATTTTTTGTTACAAAAAATAAAAAACATATTTTGTAACCGTTCACGTAAATTTAAGCAAAAGATTTTAGGAGTTAGGGTGTAGGATGACAATTTTTGTTACAATAAATATTTGTCCCGCTAGGGACAACATGTTGGTAGAAAAAAATGATACAAATTTTTAGCGTCCCGTTAAGGACGCAATAAAGGTTAAGGTTGTATTTAAACTGTTCGCACTTGAGTTTTCGTTTACCTTCGCCTGCCTAGTTTTCGGACGGCAGGCTTTGACGCTTTTAAATCGCTGAATTTCAAGTACGATCTGTATACATGTTGTCCCTAACGGGACAAATATATTTTTGACCTTGCTTTTCTACCAACATGTTGTCCCTAACGGGACAGATGGGACAAATATTTATTGTTACAATAAATCTAGCGCCTACGCCCTAAAACCTAGCGCTTAAATTTCGTGAACGGTTACAAAAGTTTTTTGTTACAAAAAATTGTCCCATTTGTCCCTCATGTCCCACTTGTCCCTCAAAAATTGTCAAAACGTAATTTAATAAACAAATTTCCATGAACGGTTATAAAGCGTGAAAGCGTAACCTTAAATTTTTATATTTGAAAGGAGATATTTAATGAGATTAAAGAGTTTTTTGAGTATTATTATTTTGTTAATTTTACCTGTTGTGATTTGTTCGGGTTGTTCGGGCAAGACGGTTAAAACTGTAAAAGTTACGGGCAAAATAACAATTGACGGAAATCCGATTGAGCAAGGCTCAATTAAATTTATGGACGTAAACGGCGAAGGCGCTGTTGGCGGAGGCAGTATTTCCAATGGAACTTATGTTGCGAATGTTCCAGTCGGTAAAAAAAAGACGCTAGTTTTGGGAACAAAATTAGCCGGTAAAGAACATTTGATTGCGGACGTTCCTGACAGCTCGTTAGTGGATAAATTTGAAGTAATCACGCCGCCAGAATACAACTCGTTTGAAACAACACCGCTAGAAGCTGAAATAAAAACCGAAACAAATAACCTAGACTTCAACCTGTCATCAAATTTCGGAAATAAATAAAAACAAAAAAACAGATCGAAAATTTATTTTATTTTTATGTAACCGTTCACGGAAATTTGTTTATTAAATTACGTTTTGGCAACTTTGGATGGACAAGTGGGACATGAGGGAGAAGTGGGACAATTTTCGTAACAATAAAAAAATTGTCTCGCTAGGGACAACATGTTGGTAGAAAAAAATGATACGAATTTTAGGTCTGTTTTTGTTTTATTTTGTAGGATGCGTGATCAAATATACGGATTGTATTTTAGGATTTTTGCGTTTAGCTTTGTTCCTAGATGCAATCCGTATGATTTGATTTATTTTTGGCGGTTTACAATAAACTTGTTCTAACATGATTATGTATAATTTGGTCATGTTGACAGTTTGTTAATTTGATCAGAACTTCGACAATTTCTCAATCAAATCTACCGATCTGCAACTATAACCCCATTCGTTGTCATACCAAGATAATATTTTAACGAGATTGTCGCCTATAACATTCGTCCATTCTGGTACGAAAATTGAGCTATGTGAATCGCCTACGATATCAGTTGAAACGATTGGGTCTTCGTTGTATGCCAAGATACCTTTCATTTTTCCATTTGCCGCTTCTTTTACGGCGGCATTTACCGCATCAATCGTAACGTTTTTGTCCGTTTGAACGACCAAGTCAACACAACTACCCGTCGGCGTAGGAACTCGTAAAGAATATCCCGTCAACTTGCCTTTCAATTCCGGCAACACGTCGCCTACGGCGACAGCGGCGCCAGTAGTTGTTGGAATAATATTCAGCGCAGCCGCTCGTCCGCGATAAATATTTTTATACGGAATATCTAACACAACTTGATCGTTAGTGTAAGAGTGAACAGTCGTCATAAATCCCTTAACTATCCCAAAAGATTCATGTAACACCTTTGCAACCGGCGCCAAACAGTTCGTCGTGCAACTCGCATTCGATACCGTTTTCAGCGACGCATTTAATTTATCGTCGTTTACGCCGCAAACACAAGTTAAATCAGCCCCTTTTGCCGGAGCGCTAATCACTACTTTTTTTGCGCCAGCGTCAAGATGCGAATCAAATCCAGCCTTATCTCCATCTTTTTTAGCCGTAAAACGTCCCGTACTTTCCAGAACGATTCCGGCGCCAATTTCGCCCCAAGGTAACTTCGCCGGTTCTTTCTCCGCATAAATACGGATTTTTTTGCCGTTGACGATAATATTCTGATCGTCGAATGAAACTTCCGCTTTCAAGCGTCTATGCGTGCTGTCATACTTCAATAACGTCGCAAGCGTTTTCGTATCCGTCAAGTCGTTGATACCAACAACGTCAAACTTGTCCGGCGTCTCAAGCATCCGCCGAAATACTAAACGACCAATACGACCAAAACCATTAATTCCTACTTTAATTGCCATTAGGATTTTCTCCTCTTTGTTAGTGGCTGTTTTTTTATTGACATTTATTTGTAAATTTTTGAGCCTAAAATTTGTAGCCGCATGTCAAAATCACGGCAAAATAAACGCCTCCGTCATAAAAAACAAAAACATTTAAACACAAACCAAAAAACTCAAAAACACCATCAAAACCGATAAATATACATCTCGTATAATCTATCAGTTTAAACTGCTTATTAGCATTATCTAAATTTATCCCGCCGCAAAAAAATTAAATCCACAGCAAAATAAAAAAGACATAAAATTCTATACGCTTTCACGCAACCTTCAAGCGGGGGGAACAACTTTTTTTAGAGAAACAAACGGAACTATGTTGTCTAAACTTTGATTTTTATGATTTGTGTGATTATTGTGTTTTTTATAATATCGTACAAATCATAGTTCAGACAAGATGCAGGCGAAACATCTGTGTTCCGTTGGTCTCGCCTGCATTTCGGGATCGCAGGCATCTCGCCGGCATTTCAGGCATTTCGTCTATGTTCCTTCAGATTCGCAGGCGAAACGCCTGCATCAACGGATCGCGGGCGTCTCGCCTGCATGCGGTTGTACTCAACCGCTAATGAGCGAGGTTTAGATCAAAACCGCCTTTTTGTTTGCCTTGCGGCAAAGTGCAGGCGAGACGCCCGCGATCCGTCGGTTTGTGATTCGCTTTAAAGACGATCCACAGATTACACAGATTATAAAGATTTTTTATAACCGTTCACGGAAATTTAAGCAAAAATTTTAGCGGACATGGTAACGGAATAATTTTTGTAACAATAAATCTAGCGCCTACACTCTACCACTAAAACTCTACGCTTCTAAAATTTCGTGAAAGGTTACGGTTTGTTAAAGAGCGTATTAAAATTTTAGAGAAACATCGAATGACTGATCGTTTCTTTCCCGTAATGAATTTTTAGAGGCGCTCAATAGAAATAATTTTTGTAACGAAAAATCAATCTTTATGCAAGTTCGTAAAACTTCCTTTAAGCGTGTTGTTGTTTTGTCGCCTATCTTGACAAATGAAATTTTGCGTATAACTTATTGCGAGTTTGTTTGGGCGATTTTACGTGTGAACGTGAATCAATAATGACAAAAAAATTCTACTATAGTAGATCTATGCGATGTTTTAATTATGTTTCTGAAACGATGTCTCAAGACGAGATAATTCATTATCAGAATTTACGGTTACGAGAGACGGTGCATTGGGCTTGGGCGCAAAATGGATTTTTTCGCAAGCGATACACTGAGGCGGGATTACTTCGATTGCATGATTTTTGTAATGCCGACGATCTTGTGCATATCCCATTTACGGTCAAGGGTGATTTTCGCGATACGTACCCTCTTGGCATGTGTTGTGTTGAGCGTCGATTGCTTCGAGAGATGCACATGTCTAGCGGTTCGACGGGTACGGCAGTAGTGATGGCTTATACGAGTTCTGATATTGAGCAATGGGCAGAATGTATGGCGCGGTGTTATGTTATGGCAGGCGCCGCTGAAGGCGATACGGTTCAAATTACGCCTTCGTTTGGTTTATTTAACGGCGGCTTTGGAATGTATCATGGCGCCCAAAAAGCCGGTTTATTTGTAGTGCCGGCAGGATCGGGCAATACGGAACGCCAGATTAAACTTGCCAAAGATTTCAGTACAAAATTTCTTTGCGGCGTGGTTTCTTACGCAATTCGTATTCATGAAGTAATGAGTTCGTTGGGATTAGAGTTGCCTGATTTGAAGGTTGGCATATTTGGCGCGGAGAGTTTTTCAGAGGGGATGCGAGCTAGAATTGAGTCGCAACTTGGAATAGAAGCGTTTGATATTTACGGTATGACGGAGACGGGCGGAGTTGGCACGCTTGGCATGGATTGCAAAGAACACAACGGAATACATGTTTGGGAAGACCATTATTATATTGAGATAATTAATCCGGCGACATGCGAAGTATTACCTGACGGCGAATTGGGCGAATTGGTTGTTACGTCGTTATCAAGACAGGCGATTCCGGTAATCAGATTTAGGACGGGCGATTTGACGCGGATTATTTCACGTGAAAAATGCGCTTGCGGCAGAACTCATACGCGTATCGCAAAAATCGCAGGTAGAACCGACGATATGCTAATAATTAAAGGTGTAAACTTTTTCCCGCAACAAGTCGAAAGCGCCCTAATGGAAATCCCAGGCGTCTTGCCGCAATATCAAATCGTTATAGAAGAAACAGACGGTGTACGAGATATTAGGATAAATGTCGAAGCAGACGAAGCCGTAACAGGATACATAATCGAAAAACATTTGAAAGAAAAATTAGGATTTTCACCAAAAGGCGATATATTCAAACCAGGCGAATTACCACGAAACGAAGAAGGAAAAGCAAAAAGAATTATTTTTAAAAAGAATGGAATAGAAGAAAAAAAATAAGAACAACTCACGGAAATTTAAACGCTAGATTTTAGAGGTTAGGGGTTAGGGAATAGGGAATAGTTTTTTTAGAAAATTAGATAATAAATAATTTTTTGTTATAAAAAAATTGTTATAAAAAAATTGTCTCACTTGTCTCTCATGTCCCACTTGTCCCTCAAAAAAATTGGTAAAACATAATTTAATAAACAAATTTCCGTGAACGGTTACAATAAATAGAGGGAACTTCTAAAAACCAGCTTTTTATTTAAGCGCCGAGATCACAGAGAACACAGAGATGAAAATTTTTAAAATTATTTTATATCCAAAATCAAGTATAATATTAAATAATGTTTCGATTCTAATAAAACCTTCCTCGGAGTTCTCGGCGCTTAATAAAAATGAATTTGTGGTTTTTAGAAGTTGCCTTGAGGTTTTCTAAATCGGAAATTGGCATTTGTTTTGAATATAGATTAGTCGGATTTTGATTAGTATTTAATTTTTGTTTTTTTTGGCGTTTGTTGTCGGTGGTATGAGAACAGTTTTATTTTTGGAGGGGTTATGCGTTCACTTATTACGGGCGCTTCTGGTTTTATTGGTTATCATTTGGTGCGGCGATTGCGATTGGATGTCGGTGAGATTCGTTGTTTGGCTCGCGTCGGTTCTGATATAAGTTTTATTAATTTTCCTGATGTTGAGATTGCGTATGGCGATTTATCTGATGTAAGTAGTCTTGAGAAGGCGGTCAAGGGATGCGATGTAGTTTATCATCTTGCGGGTCGAGTTCGTGCGGTAAATAGGCGTGATTTTATGTTGGCGAATTGCGGCGGCACTCAAAATTTGCTTACTGCGATTTCCAAGTTGGAGTCGCCTCCTGTTTTGGTTTATGTTTCGTCTGTTGCGGCTGCGGGACCGTCTGGTTGTGATTTTGTTAAGGTCGAATCGGATATATCGGCGCCGGTTACGGATTATGGTTTTAGTAAGTTGGCGGCGGAGTGTTGTGTTGCGCAATTTTGCGAGCGGGCGCCTTGTAGTATAGTTCGTCCTGGAATAGTTTTTGGCGGCGCTGACAAAATGAGTCTTGCGTTATTTCGGACGGTGCAACGATTGGGAATTTGTCCGGTTCCGGGTTGGCGTGTTTTGCGTTATTCGTGGATACATGGCGCTGATCTTTCGGAGTTGCTTTTGAGTGTGGCGAATTGCGGCGAAAGGGTAGATGCGAATGTTGTTGACAAAAATATGCCAAGCGGCGTCGGATTATATTATGCCGCTTCAAACGATGGTGAAAAATTATCTGACGTCGGCAAAATGATAGGCAAATCGTTTGGCAGAAACGGCGCATGGACTGTGCATTGTCCGCCTTTGACCATCTTGGCTATTTCAACTTTTTACGAAATTAAAAAATTATTAACAAAAAAAAACGTACCATACGATTGGGCAAAAGCAATCGAATCAAAAAATAACTGGAGATGCTCGCCAAAAAAATCACAATTACAACTAAACTTCAAAATAAATAAAACAATGGAAGAACGAATCCAAGAAACAACAAATTGGTACAAAGAAAATAAATGGCTATGAAATGTCTATAAAATATACGTATTGTACTTGAAATTCATTGATGTAAAAAAACGTAAAATTAAAATAAAAATTAAAATAATCTGACTAATCTGCGTAATCTGTGGATCGTTTCAAAAAGATCGTTTTAAAAAGATCGTTTTAAAAAAGAATCCAGAGATTACCAGATTACGCAGTTGAAAAAAAAAAATTTATTCCGAATGACGGATTGCCGCCGATCCGTCATTCGGAATTAAGAAATTGAATTAGGGAATTAGAGAAATATATTTTTGTTACAAAAACTAAAAAATGCCAACTTATAACAAAATACCAAAAGAAGAGACATTAAA
>JAISLW010000270.1 GCA_031277105.1 Planctomycetaceae bacterium
TCTAAAATATAATTATTTTAGACCTAGTGAAGTAATAAAATTTATTAGCGCCCAAAAACGTAATGCGGCGTTTCGGCGAAACGCCGCCTACCTGACAAATGAATTTTTAGAGATACCCATTTGTAAACTTGCAACCGATACGGCTGCGTTCCTTATCCAATTCGGAATTCGGGATTAAATATCTTAATTTCAAATTTAAAATAATCGTAACAGTTCACGAAATTTGTTTATTAAATTACGTTTTGGTAATTTTTGAGGGACAAGTGGGACAATTTTTTTGTAACAAAAATTGAGGAACGCAACCGTCTCGCCTGCAATTTGTCGATAGGCAAACAAAAAGGCGGTTGAGATGTTAAACCTCGCTCATTGGCGGTTGAGTACAACCGCACGCAGGCGAGACGCCCGCGATCCTTCTGACAATTTTCTAAAAAAACTACATCCTACATCCTACATCCTACACCCTACTCTCTACACTCTAAAACCTAGCGCTTAAATTTTCGAGAACGATTACCTTCTTTTTTTTATTCTGCAATTATTCCTCTACCCCTACTACATTATTTTTTTGGATACGTGTAAAATGTTTTAAACTGTTCACACTTAAATTTGCGTTTGCCTTCGCCTGCCTACTATCGGACGACAGGCTTGGACGCTTTTAAACTATTCGTACTTGAGTTTGCGTTTACCTTCGCCTGCCTAGATTTCGGACGGCAGGCTTTGACGCTTTTAAATCGCTGAATTTCAAGTACGAGCAGTATAAATCACTGATTTTCAAGTACGAACAGTATAATAAATTTTGTGCGTTTTTATTTTTCACTATTAACATTTGATAGAGTTAATATAAAAATAAAACGATAACTATTCCAGGGACAATTCGGAATTATACCGCTCGTCCTTGAAATTTATTGATTTAACAACGTCCAATCCCGCCGTCCAAAATCTAGGCAAGCGGCGATAAACGAAAATCAAAGTGCGAACAGTTAAAAAAACTTAACCCCTTAACAACAATAAAACACAAATGCACCTTACAAACGAACAAAAAATAATCGGTAAAGAAAACTTTTTTGCGACCATCGGTAGCGAATGGCTTCAACGTAACCTACTCAAAGAAGTCAACTCAAAAGAACTCAAATCAGGTAAAGGTCTCGGCGCTAGATTTTTTGGCTACGATACTATCGATAAACCCGTCCGCATCGCCGTACTCGGAACCGGCGACGAAGGCGGTATTCTTATCGGCGCAATTAACCCCGCCTACGTTCAAGTCGTCGCTATAGCCGATATTCGCCCCTTTAACCAATACCGCGCCTTTCACGGCGACGAGTCTAGCGCTAACGCCCGCGCACGAACCGGCTTGATCAAAAAATACGGCTGGAAAGACGAAACCGAGGCGCGATCCAAAGTCCGCGTTTACGGCGATTATAAAGAATTACTCGAAACCGAAAAAAATATAACCGACCCCGATAAAAATATCGAAGCCGTAATCATCGGCTTGCCGCTGTTCTTACATGCGCCCGCAGCTATCGCCGCAATGAAACAAGGTTACCACGTTTTAACCGAAAAATTGATGGCTCATTCAGTCGCCAATTGCAAAGAAATGGCTCGCGCAGCAACATTGTATAAAAAACATTGCGCCACCGGACACCAAAGACATTACAACGTCCTCTACGATCATATTGTCAAAATACTCCAAAGCGGCGTATTAGGCGATTTACACTATATTCGCGCTCAATGGCATCGCAACAATAAACCTGGCGGCGATAGTTGGAAACAACCCGTCCCCGCCGAAATTAAACCCGACGACGGCGAATTAACAGGTAAACTCGAAGACTTACTAAAACGACAAGAGGCTAAATTGAATCGCGGCGGACTTAAACCGGCAGATAAAGAATTACTTGAACGCCAAATTGCACAAACCAAAGCACAACTTGCCGACAAGATTTTAGTTAGCGGCGGCGACTACAACGGCTTCAAATTTAAGTCCGCCGAACAATACGGCTACAAACACGAACAACTCAAAATCGACGACTCCGATAAAATTTACGACCGCCCCGCCGCCGAAGAGTTGATCCGATGGCGCCTGTTCGACCGAACTAGCGCAGGCTTAATGGCAGAACTCGGCTCACACCAACTCGACGCCGCAAGCATATTTATCGCCGCAATGCACGGCGGTAAAAAACAATTACCCTTGTCCGTCTCCGCCACCGCAACACGCACTATATTTCCCAACGACCTAAACGCCAACCCCATCGACCGCGACGTCGACGACCACGTACATTGCGTCTACGAATACGCAGCGCCAAATTACAACAAAAACGACGAACTCGGTAAACAACGAAAAATTACCGTCGCATACTCCTCAATTAACGGCAACGGCTTCGGCGGCTACGGAGAAACCGTACTCGGAACAAAAGGAACCATCGTAATCGAAAGCGAAAAAGAAGCCATGTTCTTCGACCGCGCAGAAGTAAACCAAAAAACAAAAATCACCGCAAAAGGCGCCGGAAATAAAAGACAACTCAACGTAACACGACCCAATAACGGCGAAGAAGGAGACCCGCTCTCCGCCGCAATCGCATTACAAGCAACATTCGGCGACGTGAGCCGCGGATATTGCGAAGAAATCGAACATTGGGCTTTCTGCATAAGAAATAACCCCGACGCCGACCCGACAAAAGAAATCGAATTAAATAATCCCCAAAAACAAAAAGTAAAACTCTTGCCCAAATGCTACCCCGAAGTCGCAATGAGCGACGCCGTAATCGCATTGACAACAAATATCGCCGCAAAATTAGGAAAAACCATAGACTTCGAAGATACATGGTTCAACATAAATAATAACGAAACGCCAGAACTAAAATACCTCGCAAATGATAACCCCGAACTAAAAAAATTCTACACGCCAGATTTAGAAAAATATTGATAGATTCACGATTGCACTCGAATTTGCCTTTACCATCGCCTGACAAACTATCAAACGACAGGCATTGACTTTTTTACATAAGAGAAATTCAATTACGATACGTATAATTAAAACGTCACATAATTAAAACGTCCCGTAAAAACATCCAGCAAAATTTAAGGAAATAATCCATGACCGAAGACACAAAGACCGACGCCCCAAAAGAGACGGTAGAATATTTCAAGAGCGAAGAATTTCAGAAAAAATATAGTCATGACGCATTCGGCAAATATAAGTTGAAAAA
>JAISLW010000279.1 GCA_031277105.1 Planctomycetaceae bacterium
ATTAGGTAATGAGGTTTGTTTTGTGGGGGCTTTGTTGCTACTGATGTTGTTTTGTTCAGAAAAATAAGGTAAAAATGAGGTTAGGGAAAATAAATTTTTAACCGTTCACGAAAATTTAAACAAAAGATTTTAGAGGATAGGGAATAGGGCGTAGGTTGTAGCGGGACAAATTAAAAAAAATCCGCAGATTAAACAGATTAAAAGGATTATTTTAATTTTGAAATTAAAATCTTTTAATTCCGAATTTCGAATTTTAAAAAACTGATGGAGTTTAAAAATTATGTCAAAGGTTCGTGTTGGCGTTAGTGGCGCTGCCGGTCGGATGGGGCGTCGTTTAGTTTCGTTGATTTCGTCTGATGTTGATCTTGAGTTGGGTTTGGCGTTGGAGTCGTCGTTTTGTGATTATCTTGGAGTGGATGTCGGCGAGTTGTGCGGCGTGGGCGGTCTTGGCGTTAAGTTGTGTTCTGAATTTAGCGGTGGTATTGACGTATTGATAGATTTTTCGTCTCCTCAAGCGTTGGAGGGCGTGGTTCGTGGTTGTGTTGATTTTGGCGTTCCGTTGGTTTATGCGACTACTGGCGCTACGCCGGAACAATTGCGATTGATAGAATCGGCTTCGCATAGTGTGGCGGTATTAACTTCGCCGAGTATGAGTTTGATGGTAAATTTGGCGATGACTCTTTGTCAATCAGCGGCAAAAACATTGGCGCACAAAGCGGGCAAGGACGTTGATGTTGAGATAGTTGAGTCGCATCATCGTTACAAGAAGGATTCGCCGAGTGGTACGGCGTTGAAGTTTGGGCGAATTATTTCGGAGGAGATGGGGTTAGATGTGCAGACGTTTGGGCGAGAGGGACAGGTCGGCGAAAGAAAACGCAATGAAATCGGTTTTCATTCTATAAGAATTGGCGACGATCCAGGCGCTCATTCTATTTTATTTGGTTTGTTAGGTGAAACGTTAGAAATATCGGTCAAAGCGACGAGTCGCGATTGTTATGCAATCGGCGCTATTGCCGCCGCAAAATTCATACGCGACAAACCCGCCGGAATGTACAACATGAACGACTTATTATTTGGATAATTGTAAACGTCCATGAAAATTTTTTAGCCAATTAAGTATTGGGCGTCTCTAAAAATTCATTTTTAGAGATACCCTAAAGTATTTTATCAAATTCCAGGTATTGCTAATTTAAGCGGTAGTGATGGGTGATTTGTGAATTGGAAGTTTATGTTGTAAATATTTCGCAGGTGTGTTGTGTTCATTAGGTATTGCGGGTCGCCGTCAAAAAGTATCTTGCCGTTGCCTAGTGCGATTACGTGAGTTGCGTCCATGACGGCGCGATTTACGTCGTGTGTAACTTCAATAATAGTTTTTCCTAATTTTTGATTTAAGTTGCGTAATAGTTGTCCTATTTCGCTTTGGCGTTTGTAGTCAAGATACGTAGTCGGCTCGTCTAATAGCAAGATATCTGGTTTTTGCGCCAATGCCGTCGCTAATAAAACTTTTTGTTTTTCGCCGCCGCTTAACGTGTCAAAATTACGATGTGAAATCTTGTCAACATCCATTAACGCCATCGATTCATTAACAATATTGCTATCCAATTTTGAAATAGGAACAAACGGCTTCAAATGCGGATAACGTCCCATTTCGACGACTTGGCGGACTGTAAAAGCGAAATCGTTTAACGACGCTTGTTGAACGTATGCAATTCGGCGGGCAAGTTGTTTATGTGAAATTTTGGGCAAAGGTATATTGTCGAAAAAAATTTCGCCAGTCCAGTCCGTAATAATTTTATCAAGACACTTGAGCAATGAAGATTTACCGGCGCCGTTGCAGCCTATTATCGCAAGATATTCGCCTTTAACTACGTCGAATGAAACGCCGTCAAGCAAAACGTTATTATTAAACTTAACCGTAAGATTACGAACAGAAACAAGCATTTTGAGCGGTTGAAATTAAGGGATTTTTAAATTCGGAATACGGAATGCGGAATTAGGAATTATGGGAAATAGATTTTTTGTAACGAAAATTGTCCCACTTGTCCCTCTTGTCTCACATGTCCCTTAAATATAATTGTTAAACAGATATTCGCAAGCAGTCTAAATCAGGCTTATAAAAAACAACACGTAACTGACAACTTTTTTGGATATTTAGTTATCAGTTACGTGTATAATTATGAAATCATTTAATATTATTGTCAGATATTTATGATAATATCTGAAATTCTATTTATGATTTTCCAGCGACCCGATTGATAATTACTTCGTCGTTTCTGGCGTTTTTGCCGCGTCGTCTTTGGCGGCGTCTGCCGCTGGTTTCTCGACTTTTGACGGGTCAGTTTTTGGAGCTGGAGTTGTTGTGGATGAACTGCCACAACCGGCAATAGCAAACGATGCTAATGCGACGAATGCAAAAACAATTAGTTTTTTCATGGATTTTCCTCTTTATTGTTAGGAAACAAGTTAAACTTTAACGAGCGCCGCAATACAAATCAACGCTCAACGTACAATATCATATTCAAAATATTTTTTTATTCAATGAGGGGGGTAAAATTTTTAAACCGTTAGCGATTGAATTTGCGTTTAACAAAAAATGGAGAAGGAACGCAGGCGTCTCGTCTGCAATTTGTCGGAAGGCAAACAAAAAAATCGGTTGAGATATAAATTCGCTCAACGGCGGTTGAGTACAACCGCATGCGGGCGAGACGCCTGCGATCCTTCCAACGATTTTTGTTATTATTGATTTCTGATTTTTTGTAATAGTTCTGTAATTTTTGTTTTTATTAGTTCTCTTAATTCTTCTTCTGACAGGTTTTTGAATTCGTTGTAAGTTACGGGTTTTCCGAAAATGACGCGGAATTTTCCAAACGGATACGGTAATTTATTTGTACGCGGCCATGAATTGAAACATCCGTCGATAGCGGTAGGCAATATTGTTGATTTTGTTTGTTTTGCTAGTAATAGCGACCCTTTTTTAAATTCTGCGATTTCGCCGTCCCAAGTTCTGGCGCCTTCGGGAAAAATTAAAATCATTTCGCCGTTGCGCAATCTTCTGATAGAAATTTTTATCCCTTCGTACCCGATTCCGTCTATATCCAGCGGAATTGCGTCAAGTAAATCAATTAACCACGCAAGCGGTTTGGAAGTGAATAGTTGCTTTTTGGCAAGAAAATTTAACCGCCGCCGTAACCCCGCCGCAATAAGAACAGGATCGTAATAAGATTGATGATTTGCCGCAACAACAACGCCGCCCTCCAACGGCATATTATTACAACCAAAAAATCTATTACGATAAAAAATCATAAAAAAAAGAGATACCGGTATCCGCACAAAATAATAAAATAATATCTTGTGAAACCCAATAACACGACGACCAGAACCAACCAAACCAGCCCCGCCGCCAACATCAAAAACTACAGCCTTATCACCCATAAATATCTTGTAACCGTTCACGGAAATTTGTTTATTAAATTACGTTTTGGCAAATTTTGAGGGACAAGTGGGACAGGAGGGACAAGTGGGACAATTTTTTTGTTACAAAAAATCTATTCTCTCGTTTTCTAAAAAACTACTCCCTAACCTTACAACCTAACCCCTTTCTTTATTTTAATAAATTTTCGGCGCTTTTTTGTAAATCGTTTAGTTGTAGGTGTAGTAGTCTTATTCCGCTGTTTGTTGGATTTTTTTGGTTTATGTAATTGAAAATTAACCATCGGTCGTCCGGCGTAATAGCAATATTTGTTATTGGTAAAGAACGATTTCTAATTAGTATCGTATTGTTTAAATCAAAGTTTCCATTGTCGCCTTCGCCCCACAATCTTAAACTTAAATCTCCGCCTAACGAGACTAAAATTTTTCCGTCTCTTGTCAATAATAATTGTCTTACTAATCCTTGTTCGGTTTGAATTACGGCAGGTTCGTTTTCTGTCGCCCGCTCAATATTTTTAACAGGAATTTTCCAAATACGAATAGTATTGTCAAAACTTCCCGAAACTAACCGCTCGCCTTTACCATCAGCCGCTAACGAACTAACCCAACCAATATGCCCGCGCAATTCAACTGAATCAGGCGGATTTTTTGATCCCGCTAACTTCCAAACACGCACCGTATTGTCTTGACTGCCCGTTGCCATCCAACCTCCCTTGACCGAAAAAACAACAGACATTATTCCAGACTGATGCCCCTTCAAGACCGTCTGTTCCGTTCCCGGATAAGCGCTTCGTAAATTATAAACTCGCGCCGTTGCGTCGTCGCTGCCGGTTACAAGCCATGCCGAATCTTCGCTAATTTTCATTACGCGTATCGGCTTGCTATGACCTCGCAAAACCACCGGCTCTAAATTTTCTGCGCTGCCAATACTGTTATTTATGTTGTCATTATTTTCGTCGTCTGCTTCGTTTTCGTTTTCATCATCAGCTCCGTTTTCATTGTCGCTTTCATTTTTATTTTTGTTTCTATTTTTATTATTTTCGTTTGCGTTGTAATTTATTTTTTTTGCAAAATTTAAATCCCACAGCCAAGCTACGCCTGAGCCGCTAAACTCATCAACAACACTATCATTCAATCCGTCGCGTCCAACAATTCCACTCACGACAAGCCAACGCCCGTCCGGTGAAATTTGAACGTCGATAGGATTGGAAACCTTGCCGCCTAAAACGATAACAGAACGCGACGGATCCGATAATTCCATATTCCAAACACGAACTAATCCATCAACGCCAACGCCAATCGCAAACCGAAAATCAGGCGTAAAAACTAACTTGATAATACCATAATCGCCCGACTCCAACTTGAAACCGCCAACCGTCCGCTTTGAACGCAAAACGTCCCAAATCCAAACCGTATTGTCTTCGCAACGGCACCAGAGCCATTGACCGTCCGAACTAATCGCCATATCCGCAAGACGCGGAATACTCTCAACCAACGCCTCGCCCCAACGTTGCATCACGTAAGCCCTGCCTAATATCCACATCGCCTCCAACGGAACCGATTGACCTAACTCGCGATAATACTTAATCGCCTGAATCACTAATTGCAAACTACGCTCCGGCGCCGTCGCCGAAAGCCGCCTGCCGTCAACTAACATATCACGCGCCCGCTTCAAACGCATCTCATAAGATAAAGTCTCAACTTCAGCATCAACGCCTCCAACATTGATTTCAGTATTGACTTCAGCATTGACGTTATCATTGCCGTTGTTTTCGTTCTCATTGACTTTGTTGCCGTCGTTTTCAATTTCGGCGCCGCTAGATAATTTTGCAATATCAACCGTACCAACTAATCCAAGCGGCGAATTATCATTTGCCAATTTGTCATTGACCAAATTCTTATTTTTATTCTTATTTTTCTCCGGCAATAAAACCGGCGGCTGATGAAGCGATTCTATAAATGCAAAATTACCGGCAGATTTATTAGCGTCGTAATTGTTACTTACATTAGCCGCCGAAATCGAATTGCCCGCAACCGCATTTGTGCCGTTTTGATCCTGAACATAATTCCCATCGACAACCGCAGCGCCCTCAAAATTCATAACATCCGACGCCGACTCCAAAATATCGCCAACTTTAGCAACACTCTGATCCGGAACAATTTTATCCGACTGTTCCGCCTGCGTTGTTTTATTCGCCTTATTAACGTTATTCGCATTATTCGCCGATTTCAATTGTTGCGATTCTATTTCCGTTTCGGGCAAATTTTCAACCGGCGGCAAGTCATGGTTTACCAATGTTATTGCGATTTCAGATTGATCGTCGACGCTCGTACTCTTATCAATATTTGACATCATCGAAAAAAGTAAAACCGGTAACGACGCCAACGCAATAACTTGAACCGATACCGTAAACAACAAAATCCCCCAACGTCTAACGCCGCTCATAAAAGGAATCGCAAGCGCCGTAGATTTATCGTTACGATAATTATTTGCGTTGAGATTTTTTGTCATTATATTTTTGTCGATATTAGGGATTTCGGCGTTGTTGTATTCGGCGTTATTTTCTGTAACGTTAATTCCGGTCATTGCGTCGAATTGATTTGTATTTTCGGCAAAATTATTTGTAGTTTCGAGCGGCGATTGGGCTGAATTAAGCGGATTATTCTCCGGCTCAACTTCGACGGACGAGCAAGTAAATTCGGCGCCGCAAGACGGACACCATGCGGGACGCACGCCTTCGGCAACAAGAATCGCAAAAGGAAATCCGCATATTTGACATTGAACCGGAATGTTATTACGTGAAGACAACATTTTGGTTTTAACTTGCTTTTTTCAGTTTGAAAGTTGTTTTGGTTTGCGACGGAGTCGTTTGATATGAATTTATCGGCGCCGGAAATTTTATTATCGCAGGTTCGCCGCAGGCAATATTTTCAACGCCGCTAACGCTATTACTCTGAACACGAAAACCGCTCAAAAAACGATCAAGATCAACGCCCACTAATTCAAACAACTCGTCCCAACATTGTTCTATCTTCTTACGATAAATTTTCATCGAAGGATGCCAAACCGCATCAGTCTTGCCCAAATTCCAACGCCAATCCGAACCCGAAGGCAACAATAACCAACTCTTAACGCCTAACGCGCCCGCAAGATGAGCAACATAACCCGGAGGCGTTATCACAAGATCAAGCGAAGTCAACAACGCCGCCATCGAATCAAGATCGTATTGAAATATTTCGTTAAATTTATGCAATCTGATAGAAACGTTTCGATTATAATTTTCAAATTCTTTTTGTCCTGATTTGTTTTGTAAATTTATCCATGCGGCGTCGTTTTGGTGTTGTAGCATAAGGTTCCGCAATTCTCCCATCGGCAACGTGCATTGGCGAACCGTTTCCGAAGTCCAGCAACCGCGCCAAAGCACGCCAATTTTAGGCATATTGCCAATAGTCGATAAACGGTCAACCCAATTGCATACCTTATCAACATCGGGAACAAGATATGATTTGCGCAACGGAAAATCAGCATAACTACGCCGAAAATATCGCGGCAAACTGCCAAACGCTATCTGCTCGTCTATCTTAATTTCGCAAACATTATCGTTACAATTATTATCGTTACGATAATTCTGTTCCAAAATTTGACCGGAATTAAAATCAATCTGACTTGCGGCGCTAGAATCATTCGGATTACTTGAATTACTTGAATTACTTGAATTAGTTGAATTATGCGCCGGATTTATTTTTTTGCATCCGCTTTCAATAATTATCGCGCGCGGAAAAGAACGCTTAAATAATTGATGCAACGACGGCTCGCATTCGATTACGCAATTGTCAACTTCGTTGATTAAATCGGGCAAACAAGACGCAAACATGATTTCGGAGGCGATGCTATCTTCGGCGTAAGCGAGTATAGTTTTTGTTTGGGGCGGTTTATTCTGATTATTTTGTTGCGACCATTGCGGGAAATTGTGCGTTGACCATGTGCCGAATTCGGCGGCAAAACGAAATTCCATTGCGTCCCAGCCGTCTTCAAGATTATTTGTAGCGAGTAAAATTTTCCCGTAATTTTGTACTGCTTGTGGCCATTCGTTTCCGATTTGTAGTAAGCGTTGGTAGTACGGCATGGACTCGTTGTACATTTCGGCGCCGCGTAACATTTCGGCGATATAAAAGCAAGCGTCCGGCGAAGCGTTATCGAGTTTGAGGGCAGTTTTGAGGGCGTTGAGGGCTTCGTTGAATTTAGTTTTATCGAAGTCGGATTTATCGGATTTATTGTTGTGTTGTTGGAGGTTTGTTTCGGTCGATAGGGCGTTCAATGCGATAGGTTTATTTATGTTATTTGTTTCGTTTGCGGGGATTTTGAAGAAGCCGTTAAGCGAGAGTATGAAGCCGAGCGTAAGCCATGCGGATGCGTTTTGCGGTTGTAATTCGGTAAGTAAGCGGAAGCAACCAATTGCTTCGTCGAGTTGTTCTAGTTCAAAATGAAGTTGACCTAAATTAAGTATAATTTCGGGCGAGTTTGGCGTAATCGAGTAAGCTTTCTGGAGTGTTTCGAGCGCTTCGGCGGTGTTGCCAATTGTGCGCAAGGCGACGCCCAGATGAAGTAAAATAGCGGATTTATCTGTATTGGTTAATTTAGAATTAGCGTCTAATTCAGCGAGCGGGTAAGGGTTAGTGCGAGTACAATTTTCAAGCGCTTCGATAAAAAAACTAATTGCTTTTTTAGAATCGCCGAGTTGACAATGTATCATTCCCATGCCGTCGAGGGCGTGTAAGTTGTGTGGTTCGGAGTTGAGTAATTCTTTGAAGCGGTGTTCGGCTTGTTTGACGTCGCCTTTTCGCAATGCGAACTGTGCGGCGGTCAAGGTTTGGATAGTGTTATTTGTCATTTTTATTAATTTTTTTATTACCGTTCACGGAAATTTGTTTGTTAAATTATGTTTTGTCAAATTTTGAGGGACAAGTGGGACGTGAGGGACAGGTGAGACAATTTTAAACTGTTCGCACTTGAGTTTGCGTTTACCGCCGCCTGCCTAGCTTTCGGACGGCAGGCTTTGACGCTTTTCAATCGCTGAATTTCAAGTACGAGCAGTATATTATAAAAAATTGTTATCTAGTTTTCTAAAAAACTATTCCCTTTTCCCTATCACTATTCCTTATTTTCTATCCTCTAAAATCTGTTGCTTAAATTTCTGTGAACGGTTTACATTTTTACATTTTATTTCAAATATTCCCTCAAAAATGGTTCATCGATCCGTCATTCTAAACGGAGCGAATACATATTAAATAAAGTAAAATAATCAAAATAATACTATTGGGCATCTCTAAAAATTCATTTGTCCAGGTAGGCGGCGTTTCGCCCAGTGTTTAATTTTGGGCCGCATTACGGTTTACGACATCAATAAATTTTATTATTTTGCACGTCTAAAATAAACATATTTTAGGCTTTATGAATTATTAAAATTTATTGGTATCATAAACTCCACTGCGGCCCAAAAAATAAACACAGTGGCGAAACATCGCCTACCTTTTTACAAAAAAATGAATTTTTAGATATACCCTATTGAGTAGTTATATTTTGTGACAGTTTAAAATAGACTTTGGTGAAAATTGCACAAAGTACCCAATCATGTTATCGTCAATACATTCGTAAGAATTGACATAATCCGCAAAAATTAACAATTTGATTTAAGATACTATCAAGAAAATTGTTAAACGCAAAAAATCGCAAAGAAAAAAATTCGTCTATCCCGTTAGGGACAAATATTTATTGTTACAATAAATCTATCACCTAAAACTCTACGCTTCTAAAATCACGTGAACGGTTACTAATTTTTATTGTGCGTCTCTAAAAATTCATTTCTGTCCCGTTAGGGACAACATGTTGGTAGAAAAACAATGTCAAAAATATATTTGTCCCGCTAGGGACAACATGTCAATACAACCTTAACCCTCATTGCGTCCTTAACGGGACGCTAAAAATACGTATCATTTTTTTCTACCATGTTGTCCCTAGCGGGACAAATATTTATTGTTACGAAAATTATCCCCCTACACGCTATCCACTAAAATTTTTTGTTTAAATTTACGTGAACGGTTATGGCTTTATGAATTATTAAAATTTATTGGCGTCTTAAACTCTATTGCGGCGTTTCGGCGAAACGCCGCCTACCTGGACAAATGAATTTTTAGAGACGCCCTATTGTATGATGGATATGCTTTTTGTTGCGCGTAGGAAGTCGTTTTGTCGGGTGTTGGGGCCTGGTTGTCGGAGTGTGATTTGGTTTTATGGTTGTTCGCGCGGTTGTTTTGGTTGTATTGCGGAATCGATGAATAAATCTGCTAAATATGAATCTTACGAACCTCAACAATTAGCCGATTGGATAGCCAATAATCATGGCATAGAAGGCGTTACCTTGTCCGGCGGCGAACCTTTTGAACAGCCAAAAAAATCATTAGAACAATTTTTAGCGCTCATAAAACAAAATCCCAATCTATCGATACTTTGCTATACGGGAAATAATTACCAAACGCTTGTCAAAGATGCGGCAAACCAAAAAATTTTACAATATATCGACGTTTTAATCGACGGCGAATATCAAATTGACAACGATAAAGGTCAACGTTGGCGCGGATCGGGAAATCAACGTTTCCATTTTTTGACGCGGCGTTATGCGGACGAAAAAAATAAATGGTTCAATACGTTTGAACGGCAAATTGAAATTGAATTAGAACTAAACGGGTCATTATTACTTTCGGGAATCCCGTCAAAAGATTTCATTGACAACTTAACAACAAAATTAAATAACAGAAATATCTCTATTGATTTTTCGTAACAAAAAATAATGAAGCGCGACAACTCAAACGACGCCGAAAAATTTTGGCAAAACGGATTGGCATGTTTTGAAAAAAACGATTACTTAAACGCAATTCTGCTTTTCACGAAAGCGTTGCACGGTAAATGCGGAGCGCCGTTTGAGCAAGTTTATCTTTATAGGGCTTATGCGTGGTTCAAACGCGGCGAATATGAAATTGCGATAATGGATATTAACGCAGCAATACGCGAAACGCCCGACAACGCCGACCTTTACAAGGCGCGCGGACAAATGAGAAGCGAACTAACACAATACGGCAAGGCTATACGCGACTTCACAATCGCACTAGAACTAGCGCCGAAAGACGCTACAATTTTACACGAAAGAAGCGTCGCATACGAAAAAGAATCAAATTGGAAAAACGCATTGCAAGATATTGAAACAGCAATAAATTTCGCAGGAAAAGACGCAAAAAATACATCGCCCGAACTATTCATACAACGCGCAAAAATTTACAAAAATACAAAATGCTACGAAAAAGCGCTAAATGATTGCAACTTGATACAAGCGACGGAAGAACCGCCCGCAGAAATCTATCTAATCTGCGGCGACATCCATCTCGAACAAGGAAACTTCATAAAAGCACACGATATGTACGCACAAGCAACAAAAATCGACCCCAATCTAACCGAAGTCGATATCTCATTAGCAAAAAGTTATTTTCTAAAAGACGAATACGATAAAGCAATCTTCTATTGCAATAAATATATCGAAAAAATTCCTGAATCCGTCGAATGTTATTTAATTTGCGCAAATTCATATTATTTCAAAAACGAATTAGACGAAGCGCTAAACAATTGCAACAGAGCGGTTGAGTACAATCCTTATTGCGCGGAAGCATACAAAATAAGAGCAAAAATTTTCAGAGCAAAACGCGACTTCTTGTCTGCAGAACGCGACGAAAAACGCACAAACGAATTAGAAAATAAAACAAAAAAATTATCGTAACAAAAATTGTCCCTTTTGTTATATACAGATCGTACTTGAAATTCATTGATTTAAAAGCGTAAAAGCCTGCCGTCCAAAAGCTAGGCAGGCGAAGGTAAACGCAAACTCAAGTGCGAACAGTTTAAAAGATATTCAAAGAAAGGAAAATTTAAAAATGAGCGGACCTAAAGACGGAATTATCACAATATCAGTAAAAATACTTTTTGAGCAATTGAAAATTTACGGCGAAGTGGAATGGAAAAAAGTATTGGCGGCAAACGATATTTTTTGCCAAGCGGCAGATAACCGTAGAATTGAAATGGAAAAATTGCTGGCAAAAAATCAAGACGCCGATAATGCGAGCAAAGCGTTTCAATTGGGCAAAGATGAACAAGATAAATCAAAAAAATTACGGCAGGAAGCAGAACAATTACACAAAGAAGCCGCCGCTATCTGGAAACAAGGTTGGAAAAATAACAAAAAAGAAGCAGACGCACAAAACATCGAACTAAAAGCCATAGAACTAATCAATCAATCAAACAAAAAATTAAATACGGCAAAAACCGCTTTTGATAATGTAAAAATAATTATTGAACAAAAAAACGAAAACAATAGACAACACGAACTAAAACGTGTTGCGACAAATAATATTTTGCAAGCGGTAAAAAATGAAATAGAAAATTACGGCACGGATTTTATTAAACAATGGAGCGGCGAACCAAATCTAATTGATGAAGCAAAAAAAAATATCCAATTAGCGGAACAAAAAATAACAAACGAACAATTTGAAGAAGCGCAAACACTCGCAAATAAAACGCTAGAAGTAATTAAAAAATTATATGCAACGGCAATAGAAAATAAAAAACGTTACGAAAACCGCGAAATTGTTGCGGATGCAATTATCGACGCTTTGCAATCGTTGCGTTACGACGAACCGGACGTGCATTATATCCCAGATACGTATAAAAAATTCGACGTAAATAATCAACTCGGAGATATTGCAATTTTCGCTAAATCCAAAGGCGAAACAGGCGATATGAGACTAAAAATCGAACTCGACGGCTCCGTCAAAATTGACGTTGAAGATATTCCAAACGGAAACGAATCAGAATGCCGTCAAATTATTACAGACTTGCAAACAAAAATCAAAAACGTTACCGACCTGCAAATCACAAATTGGGGACGCGCCGAAAATACACAACCCACAAGCGAGCTAAAAAACAAAACAAAAATAAACGAAAATGAAAAAACAAGACAAAGATAAATTATAACCGCTTATAACCGACATCCGCCTGCCTATCAGACAACAATTATCTATAAATTATTTTCAATAATTTCGTATTTATTTTTACCGATAAAAATTAGCAAGGCGGATTTTAAGTTGGGGCGGT
>JAISLW010000295.1 GCA_031277105.1 Planctomycetaceae bacterium
ACAATTTTTGTTCACGACGACTGGCAAGTAATACTAACATTTGATTCCGCCAAAAATAAATTCTACGGATACTTTTGGGGAACAAGACAAGATGAGTTGCTCTGTTATGAGGATTACGAGAATTATATTGACAATTGGACGTTAGGCGATCATCTCAATACAATTCGCGATGTAGTAAAATCCGATGGTACTGTCGCCGCCCACCTAGAATACAACGCCTTCGGAAAATTAATCTCTGACATTAAAAATGACTTATTACTCTTTGGTTACACTGGAAAATTATTTGACAAGTCAAGCGATCTACAATGGAATATTAACCGTTGGTACGACTCAAATGCGGGACGATGGGTTAGTGAAGATCCTATTGCGATTGATGGCGGCGATAGTAATCTTTATCGGTATGCTGATAATTCTGTAATTGACGTTATCGATTCTTGGGGTTATTTCTCAATTACTTCTTTTACTTTTCCAGGAAACTTTGAAGTCAATATTCCATTCATATATGGAACAGAAATTGTAATTACGTTAGACATCACAGCTACTGATAATAATTGTTGTCTTAGCTATCAACTTGCAGGTGGAGTAGTGCTTAGTATAAGAGATAGAGTCTTAGGTTTAATTGGACGTGCTATTCCTCAACGTATAAAAAATTATCTTGCTAATCGTCTCCCCGATATTTCTGCTAATATTATGCTTATGGGAGACTTAGGCAAACTCGATAACCCTTATACAAATAGAAATAAATGTAGTTGTGTGAAATGTAAAAGTACTTGCTTGTTAGGTATCACGGGTGGAGTAGGCATCGGCGACACAAGCAGAGGTGGGGGTAAGGGTAGTGAGAGAGAGGATGGTAGCACGAAGCGTCGAGTATTGGCAATCGGTGCAAGTGGATCTGTGCAAGGTACCTATGACTACTGTTCGGGTGATAGACAATTCAGTATAACTGCGTTTATCTCGGTAGGAATCAATTTTGGTTTTTACGCATATAACAGAAATTTTACAGGAACAATATGGAAATATCCCTAGTTACGTTGTTAATCTTAAATTTAGGGATACATGTTTTATAAAATACCTTATTTTTTAACCCTATTGGGGAGACTGTTCGTCCTAATTTTACGATTAACAAAGTACTAGATATTAATTTATAGGAGAATAATTATGATGTTACAACGACGATTGCGTTCTAATGGCGGATACCTTCGATTAAATTATTTTATGCCGAACCATGAAATCCCTTGTTTGGAATTAGATACGAAGGGAATATTAGGTACATTTTTAGTATCGCCGTTATGGGGAATAGAGAGAGTGCTGTATTGGACTGTTTATGAAAAAATTTCAGATGATTATGAAATATGGAGTTTACGAAAAAATACATATTCCAATGAAGATATGAATAAAGCTTGCGAATATCTTAAAGCATTACACACTGTCCTAGTCTGTGGATGGAGTACATGGGGTGTTGGTTTATGTAATACAACGATATTTTCAGGCTTTTCTCTCATTCCGGCAGGTATGATTATTTTTGGTGGAATACGTCGAATAGGAGTGACTGATTTACAATCAACCGAGTTGTTACAAAAAATAGATACGCTTACGGAAGATTATTTTTTTAAGTCTATTTGTGGTACAATTACAAATTAACCAACAATAAATAAGTCGAGTCTAACAAAATTGAATCGTTTAATGACAAAATTTGTGTTATTTTTCATAATAGATATTTTTAAAAAACCACAAATTTATTTTTAAAATCCACAGAAAACACAGAATCTATAGATGGAATTTTTTTATTGAAATCGACATATTATAAATATTAAGAAAAAGAATTTTTGGAGTGTATTGACAGACTTTTATGTTTATCTAAAATACGCGAAATTTTGATTTTGCGTTGAGTTTTGGATTGCGGATTGTGTGTGGGTTATTATTATTTATTTGATTTATAGATTTACAAATGAAAGTGAGATTGTTTGCGATAATTATTTTTGTGTTGATTTGTTTTGGATTGTTGATTAGAGTTGAATTGACTCAATCAAAAACGATTCAGCATGAATTAACAATTATTGTAACAAAAAATAAATTCGATAATGCAGGCAGATTATTAAATATTTCTCACACAGGCGACAATAAAATTTACGCCGATTACGATATAAAATGGGACGAAGGAAATCGTATCACGGATTTTGATTTTACGTACTTAAACGGTCCCGCCAAAAAGAACACCTCGAATTATAGTTACGATAAAACCTCGCAATTGATCAATGCCAGTTATAGTTTTATGCCAAATGAAAAATACAACTTCGATCTAAACGGCAACCGCAAAACCGCCGAAATTCAAGGTAAAAACGAATCTTATAAAACCGGCGAATACAATCGCTTGCTATCCGACGAAAATTATCGTTACGAATATGATCTGGAAGGCAACAGAATTTCCAAAACCGATAAAGACAACAAAACCACAAAATACTTTTGGGATCACCGCAACCGTTTAACCAAAGTCGAAACGCAGACAGAAACAATTGAATACATCTACGACCATCAAAACCGCCTAGTAAAACGAAC
>JAISLW010000320.1 GCA_031277105.1 Planctomycetaceae bacterium
ATTTTACGGCAATTACGGTAACTCAAGAAGGTCAAAAATTGGCGAATGCCAATGTTACATTAACGCCAACCGATGGCGGCAAATGGTACGCTAGCGCAATAACTGATCCGTCAGGCGTCGCAATACTCACGACGCAAGGTCAATATTCCGGCGTAGCGCCTGGCAAATATAAAATCCTTGTAGCTAAGCGTGAAGTTACATCGGCAGAAGTCGCTATCCCCGACCCAAACGCCGATCCCGAAGGCTATTCAAAAGCCCTAGAAAAAGCAAACGCAACAAGACAAGAATTCGATCTAGTCGATCCAATTTTCGCCAAAGTCGAAACAACTCCAGAACAAATTGAAATCATAAAAGGAAAAAACGAAAAAACTATCGACGTAGGAAAAGCAGTAAAAATAGAGATAAAATAATTTGAAAGAACGCATCCGTCTTGCCTGCGATCCTGAAAAGCAGGCGAGACCGCCGGATCGCGGGCGTCTCGCCTGCACTTTGCCGATAGGCAAACAAAAAGGCGGTTGAGATGTAATCTCGACTGCGATCTTGAAAAGCAGGCGAGACCGCCGGATCGCGGGCGTCTCGCCTGCACTTTGCCGATAGGCAAACAAAAAGGCGGTTGAGATATAAACCTCTCTCATTAGCGGTTGAGTACAACCGCATGCAGGCGAGACGCCCGCGATCCTGGGATGCAGGCGTTCCGCCTGCGAATCTGACGAAACACCAGGCGAAATGTTTGCGATCCTGAAACGCCTGCGATCCTGAAAAGCAGGCGAGACCACCGGATCGCGGGCGTCCCGCCTGCACTTTGCCGCAAGGCAAACAAAAAGGCGGTTGAGATATAAACCTCGCTCATTAGCGTTTGAGTACAACCGCATGCAGGCGAGACGCACGCGATCCGGTATTTTTTGTAACAATAAATATTTGTCCGATCTGTCCCGTTAGGGACAACATGTTGGTAGAAAAGATGATACGAATTTTTAGCGTCCCGTTAAGGACGCAATAAAGGTTAAGGTAGTATTTACATGTTGTCCCTAACGGGACAAATATATTTTTGACTTTACTTTTCTACCAACATGTTGTCCCTAACGGGACAGAAATGAATTTTTAGAGACACCCAGATGTTAAACGTCGCTCATTGGCGGTTGAGTACAACCGCATGCAGGCGAGACGCCCGCGATCCTGCGGCGAGTGCGATCCTTTGCGCCTGTTTTCCTTTTTTGCAGGCGAAACGCCTGCGATCCATCAACCGATTTTTTGTTACAAAAAATCGGTTGATGGATCACAGGCATCTCGCCTGCACTTTGCCGCAAGGCAAACAAAAAGACTTTTACGATGTAATATCACTCATTGGGGTATCTCTAAAAATTCATTTGTCCAGGTAGGCGGCAAAAAAATTAAACATTGCGCCGAAACGACACACGGTTTACGACATCAATAAATTTTTATATTTCGCACGTCTAAAATAGATATATTTTAGGCTTTATGAATTATTAAATTTCACTAATTCATAACGTGTAAAATGGACTTATTTTAGACGTTGTAAAATAATAAAATTTATTGGTATCATAAACTCTATTGCGGCGTTTCAGCGAAACGCCGCCTACCGGAACAAATGAATTTTTAGAGATACCCCAATGAATTTTAAGTACGAACAGGTATAAATCAAAGTTTGCGGATTAATTTTTCTTTGCACCCGCTAACGCCGTGTAAAATGCAAAACGTTCTACGGCGTCGTTTTGGGCTTGCTCTATTAAGTTGTCAAAAACTTCCGGTTTGTTACGTTTCAATAAACCAAACCGATTCTGTTTTTCGACAAATTCTCTTATAGACCCCTCCGGCGACTTACTTGCGATTTCCAAAGGCTGCGTTTTTCGCGGGTCATAAGTATAAAGCGACCAATATCCACATTTAACCGCCTCCTTTTGCAACTCTAACCCGATCTTCATATCAGCCATCCCATGCGCAATACAATGAGCATAAGCAATAATTAACGACGGTCCCGAATACGCTTCCGCCGCCCTTATCGCCTTAATCGCATGAATCGGATTAGCGCCCAAAGCAATTTGCGCAACAAAAACCGTCCCATACGACATCGCCATCATACCCAGATCTTTTTTCCTCGTCGGCTTGCCACTCGCCGCAAACTTTGCAACCGCCCCCTTCGGAGTCGACTTCGACGCTTGCCCCCCCGTATTCGAATAAACTTCAGTATCAAGCACCAAAATATTTATATCCCGCCCCGACGCAATTACATGATCAAGACCGCCATAACCAATATCATACGCCCAACCATCACCGCCAAACGCCCAACAACTACGCCGCACTAACGAATCCGCAATGTTAAACAAATTCGTACCATTAGCACACGCGCCAAAACCGCCCTCGCTACAATCAGCCTTGTCCAAACACGCCTTCACCCGCAACTTTAATTCCGCTACCCATTGACGTTGTTGCGCTATTTCCGCTTCCGTTTCCTGCTTGTTTGCCAGAATATTGTCAACTAATTCAGCGCCTAACTTTTCACGCCGCGCTGTCAAAATTTCTTTCGCATAATGATTCTGCTGGTCAACCGCCAACCGTAACCCTAACGCAAATTCGGCATTGTCCTCAAACAAAGAATTACACCACGCCGGACCGCGACCATTAGCGTCCTTCGTGTACGGCGTCGTCGGCAAGTTACCTCCGTAAATCGATGAACACCCCGTCGCATTGCCGATAAGTAAACGGTCGCCGTAAAATTGCGTGATCAACTTGACATAAGGCGTTTCACCACAACCCGCACAAGCGCCCGAAAACTCAAATAACGGTAACAATAATTGTGAACCTTTAATATTGTCGGCATTCACCGTCGCACGATCAACATCAGGAATCGATAAAAAGAAATCCCAATTCTCACGCTCGGCGTCAAGATGATTGATTTTATTTTCCATGTTAATCGCCTTGCGTCCCTCAACCGCCTTGTTTTTAGCCGGACAATTATAAACGCAAAGCCCGCAACCAACACAATCATCCGGCGCCGGTTGAACTACAAATTTTGCGCCCGGATATTCCTTGCCTTTCCATTCCGCAGTTTTGAAACTTTTCGGCGCTTTCGATAACACGTCGCCGTCAACCTTCTTTATCCTAATCGCCGCATGTGGACAAACAAGCGAACATTGACCGCAATGAATACACACAGACGGATCCCAAACCGGAATTTCTATCGCAATATTCCGTTTCTCATATTGCGAAGTTCCCGTCGGAAACGTCCCGTCAGACGGCAAAGCGCTAACCGGTAAATCATTACCTCGCGCCGCCAAAATTTCGCCCAACGTCTCCTTGACAAATTTCGGCGGCTCGCCTACAGTTCCCATGTGCCGATGTAATTTTGACGTAACTTGTTTTGGATAATTAACTTCCCTCAACGCCGCAACAGACGCATCAACCGCCTTGTAATTTTTCTCTACAACCGCATCGCCCTTTTTGCCGTAAGTTTTTTTGATAGCCTTTTTGATATATCCAATCGCTTCCTCCGAAGTCGGAAATAATTTTGCCAACTGGAAAAAACAAGTTTGCATTACCGTATTAAGCCTGTTACCCATTCCGGCTTCACGCGCAACCGTAACGGCATCAACGACATAAAATTTTGCGTTTTTGTCAATTATTTCTTTTTGCAATTCTGCGGGAATATTGTCCCAAACTTCATCAGGACCATACGGCGAATTTAACAAAAACGTACCGCCGTCAACCAACGGAGCAAGCATGTCAAGTTTTTCTGTAAACACAAATTGATGACACGCAACAAAATTCGCCTTCGTTACAAAATACGAACCCTTGATCGGACGCGGCGAAAAACGTAAATGCGACTCCGTAACCGAACCCGCCTTTTTAGAATCATACACAAAATAACCTTGCGCCGATAAGTCAGTATTTTCACCTACTATTTTCGTCGTGTCCTTATTAGCGCCAACCGTCCCGTCGCTGCCAAGACCGAAAAATAAACAACGTCTAACATCTTCCGCTTCCGTCGAAAAATTCGGATCGTAAGTAAGACTAAAATGAGTAACATCATCGTTAATACCAACCGTAAACTCTTTTTTAGAATCAGGTTTCGCCAAATCGTCGTAGATCGCTTTTACCATTGCCGGAGAAAATTCTTTTGAAGCCAAACCGTATCGTCCTTTGGAAATAAATAATTTATCGCCTTTCCAAAATTCAGCCGCTGCCGTAACAACATCTTGATAAAGCGGTTCTCCGGCGGAGCCGGGTTCTTTTGTGCGGTCGAGTACGGCGATTTTTTTAACTGTTTTCGGCAAGACGTTGACAAAAAATTCGCTTGCAAAGGGTCGGTAAAGTCTTACGTTTACGAGACCGATTTTTGCGTTTGGGTTTGATTTTTTGTATTCGTCTAAAAATTCTTCGATAACTCCGGTTGAGGAAGCCATAGAGACGATTACGTGTTCGGCTTCGGGGTGCCCGAAGTAATCGAAAATATGGTATTGTCGTCCGGTTAGTTTAGCGAATTTATCCATTTCAGACTGGACGATTTCGGGGACTTTGTTGTAGATAATATTTGCGCCTTCGCGTGATTGGAAGAACACGTCTGGGTTTTGTGCGGTGCCGCGTAGTAGCGGGTTATCCGGCGTCAATGCTCTTTTTCGGAAGTCTGTAATTGCGTTCATGTCGAGCATTTGTTTTATTGTTTCGTCTTTGATTGGTTCGATGCGGTTTACTTCGTGTGAAGTTCTGAATCCGTCAAAAAAGTGTACGAATGGAATTTTTGTTTTATAAGTTGCGGCGTATGCAATTAGCGCCGTATCGTGCGTTTCTTGAACAGTTCCTCCGCAAAGCATTGCCCAGCCTGTACTGCGGCAAGCGAGTATATCGCCGTGATCGCCAAAAATTGCGAGTGCGTGCGTTGCGACTGTTCGGGCGGAAACGTGAAATACCGTCGGAGTCTGCTCGCCTGCAATCTTGAACATTATAGGTATCATTAGCAGCAAACCTTGTGAAGCCGTAAAAGTACAAGTCATTGATCCGGCTTGCAATGCTCCGTGTACGGCTCCGGCGGCGCCGGCTTCGCTTTGCATTTCGACTATATGGGGAATTGTGCCAAATATATTTTTTTTGCCTTTAGCGGCCCATTCATCGGCAAGTTCTCCCATTGTGGACGATGGGGTTATCGGGTAAATTGCCATAACTTCGTTGCAAGCGTGGGCAATAAGGGTCGTAGCCTCGTTACCATCGACCATCAAAAAACGATTCTCACTCACTAGAGTCTCCAAAAAGAATTTAGGGTTAAAGCAGTTCAACTAATATCGCAACATCGTAATATTATTAAACCGCATGAAATAATTGGAACACGAACTAAACAATCATAACCACACATCACAATTCAGTAAAGTCCCCCCACAAATTCCATAAGAACCGATTAAGAAATTTAGAGATATTCTAAAAAGCACATATTGGCGTCTTGACGTCTCTAAAAATTCATTTGTCCATGTAGGCGGCGTTTCGCTGAAACGCCGCATTACGGTTAATAAATTTTATTACTTTACAACGTCTAAAATACGTCTATTTTTACATGTTATGAATTATTAAAATTTAAAATTGTTTTATGCGTATTGCGATCCAAAAAATAAACACAGCGGCAAAACACCGCCTACCTTTTTACAAAAAAATGAATTTTTAGAGATACCCAAAATTCATTTCTGTCCCGTTAGGGACAACATGTCAATACAACCTTAACCTTTATTGCGTCCTTAACGGGACGCTAAAAATTTGTATCATTTTTTTCTACCAACATTTTGTCCCTAACGGGACAAATATTTATTGTTACGAAAATTATTCCGCTACACGTTACACGCTATCACTTAAATTCTTTTGCTTAAATTTACGTGAATGGTTACCAATTTTTTTTATTTAATCTTGTAAATCCTGTAATCCTGTAATCCCGTCTTACAAAAAATCAATACGTAACGGATTCTCCGCCGGTGGTTGAACCGAGTGCGCCGAGGATGCCATACGGCGATGCTCCGCGCACGCTGTTTTCGGGCGCTGGGTGATTTAATCCTAATGTTCCGGCGGTTTCGCAATTGATTGATTCGTTGATAAAATGTACCGAGCCGTCTGCATAAGCCGTATTAGCGCCGCCCGAATGATAACTACTCAACGTTACCATCATGTTTTGCAAGGACGCAAAGGCTACGGGACCGGTTGTTGAACAACTCGGCGAGTTTGGCGGTAAAAGGCATGAAAAAGTTACATAAATATCTGCGCAATCGCCCCATCTTGCGCCGATGTCGTTGCTAAAAACGAGTGCGTTGTTGCCGACCATATTGTTAGGCAATTTTGTATCAAGACAATTTTTAGGAGTCATTGTGTTGGCGTTGTTTGATTTTATAGATAGTCCTGCCGCAAGTGAGCCGCGAATATTACCGCTTGTCCCTCCGGTTATATTAAAATTTGATGCGACGCAAACTTCGCCGAGCATAATTGTATTACTCGTGCCGTCCTTGAATGCAAATGTTGGACTACCTTTGCCGTGTTGACAAAATAGACTTCGTTTCGCTATCGTGTCTTGCCAATGATTCCAAGTATCGCCTGCGCTGCAACGATAATTACTCGGACCATTTACTCCTAATGCGTCGCTTCCGCCGCTTCCGGGGCTTCCGACGCTTCTGACAACATTAGCGACGTTCACATCAGACGGGCATACAAAGGCGCTGAATTTTTGATTAAACGGCGCTACGTTATCCCAAGGTTTTACTAATTGCGCTTGTTCGTAAGCGGCGCTTAATTCGATGTACGGGCAAAGTTGAACGAGAAAAGAGTTGTGAGCGTCGCCGCCGTTTACGCCGCCGTCGCGAAAACCGACTCCGCCGTTTGGCGGAATCCTTTTATTGGCGTCGTAAAAATTATGTACTGCGAGGGCAAGTTGTTTTAAGTTGTTTTGGCATTGCGAGCGTCGAGCCGCTTCACGCGCCGCTTGAACCGCCGGTAAAAGCAACGCAATCAAAACGCCTATAATCGCTATCACAACCAATAACTCAACAAGCGTAAAACCAAATTCATTTTTTCTACTTTTCATAATTTCATTCCTTTCATGTTAAATTTTTTTTGACGGAATTACAGGATTGACAGGGTTGTATACTGCTCGTGCTTGAAATTCAGCGATTAAAAAGCGTAAAAGCCTGCCGTCCGATAGCTAGGCAGGCGGCGGTAAACGCAAACTCAAGTGCGAACAGTTTAAAAAATCCTGTTAATCCTGTAATGCCGTCTTAACGTTGTTAAATTGTTAATTAGTTGTAAGGTCGAAATTGAATACGTTCAATTTTCCTTTTTCAACTTCTACTGGTTCAATTCCTGATTCTGCGGGGTTGCGATATTTTGGCGGGATAAGGAATTTGTCGATGATTTTTTCATTTACTATTTCAAATTCAACTTTGTTGAATGCGACGTCGTATTTACCTGGAATAGCGCCGGCGCCGTATTTTGCGCCAGTAGTAGTCAAAACGAAACTGCCGTCGGCTTGAGTAATGCCGGTTACGGAACGCCCGTTTGGATCAACAGGAATAAACGTAACAGAAATTCCATCAACGCCTTTTCCGTCAACCGTAACCGTTCCTTTCACCTTAACAACTCCAAGCGGATTGTCCGAACAACCGCAAAAAACGATAAATACAATTATCGTAACGAAAATTAAAACTATAAATTTTCTACTCATGTTTTTTAAAAATGGTTTGTAACCAAAAAAATTGTTGTTGGAATTTGGCATCCGTGCGATGTTAAATTTTGTAACTATTCTGCATCACATATATTTTTTGAATCGAAAATTGCGTTTTAGCCCCATCGGGGCGACAAGCATTAGCGTAGGGTAACGCCCTACGAAATAATTGTCCAATACGCAAGCCCTGTAATGGCGTAAACAAACGATCACGATTTATTGGCGCTTGACGGCTATCGCCCTTACAGGGCTAATGTTTTTTTGCATCTTGTCGTATGGCGTTGCCCTACGCTAATGCTAATTGCCCCGATGGGGCGAAAAACAATTACAATTATCGTTACAAAAAATAATACGGCTAATGAATTGTTACTAATTTTTTCACACTGATATACTGCTCGTACTTGAAATTCAGCGATTTAAAAGCGTCAAAGCCTGCCGTCCGAAAGCTAGGCAGGCGAAGGTAAACGCAAACTCAAGTACGAATAGTTTAAAACTGATTGGTCTGATTTATGCTGACTCAATTGGTTTATAAAAAAATTATGGTCTTGTTGCAGTTTCACCTCCGTTAATTGATCCTAGTTCAGCCCAGACGCCGTAGCTGAATGGCGTACCTGCGGCGATTGAACCGACGGTATATTTTGCGACGGGTTGTGCGGGCGGGTAATCGCCGCCTGTATTTTGGCAAGGGACGTTCATATTTTTTGTTCCGATAGTTTCGCTGATGAATTGCACGCCGCCGTCAAGAAAAGACGTATTAACTCCGCCCGGATGTGCGCTACTAGCGCTGCTGCCGCCAAAATGATTACCGTAATCTCCGGCGTCCGAATCGCACGACGGACTATTCGGCGCAAGCGTAGCAAAAAAACCGTTGCCAAAAACGCGATGCGTATCATGCGCCCGATGTCCGGGACGCATATCAACGCCGCCGCATGCTGTTCTTACGCCTGACGCCATTAGTCCCTTTGGCCCTTTTGCGTCAAGACAAAGTTGTGGTTCGCGATCATAAAAAAGGTAATTTTTGCGGGCAACGTTTCCAAGATACGGAGCATCCGCAACATTGTCGCCCGTGAAATCCCACATAACGCCTTCGGAAAGTGCAATCGTGTTACTTAACCCGTCGCCGATAGCGTTGAAGTCGGTAGTTGCTCCGTTAATTATTGCGGCGCCGTTATGATCCATTGGTCCGTGTTTTAGCCAACTTCTTGGCGAAGTGATCTTATGTTGATTTCCGGTTCGGCATACGAGATCGCCTAAACAACCGCGATAACTTGTTATTGTATGCCATCCCTCTTGCCAAAACTGAACATTTCTATCGGAAGGACATAAGAGGTACTCTAATTTTAGACGATTAACAGAATCATTATTGGCGGCGCCAGAATGAGCCGTTCCTGTTGTGATACCGCCTGCTGAAGCCGTGCCGGTAGAACGGGCTGTAACAGCATTGAACAAAGTTTCCTGCTCAATGAATGGCAGGAGGACGTATAAAAAACTGTAACGTTGTAATCGCAAACTCATAAAAATAGGATCGTGCGCGTAACAAGGTAAGCGGTTATAAGCGTCGTGGAAGTTGTGCAAGGCGAGAGCGAGTTGTTTTTGGTGATTAGCGCATTGGGTGCGTCGAGCCGCTTCGCGTGCGGCTTGAACTGCGGGCAAAAGCAATGCGATCAATAAACCAATAATCGCTATCACTACCAAAAGCTCAACAAGAGTGAAACCAAAAAGTAAACCAAGAAAATTAGGTTGGGAAGAGTTACCATTAGAATTATCGTTACAAAAATTCGGATTTTCGTCGAAATTTCCGAGATTATATATCCGGCCCCCCCCCCCCCGTTTTACCTATTTTAACATTTGACATAAAGTCAATATTCATATTGACTTCAGCAATCACAAACTCTGACGGCAATTTTGTCGTTTTCATCATTCTACTCCTTTTCAATTAAAAGGTTAAGTGAATTTTAGTAAAATTTATTGCGTGTAAAAAAATTCCGTTGACCAACCGAAAATTAACATGCAATAAACAACAAATTTAATCGCAACAAAATCTAATTTTCGCAAAAACTTTTTTGCGCAAGTTAAAAAATAAATTCGCCGCAATTAAACCAAACGCATTTTTCGTTACAAAAATTCGTTTGCAGGAACGCGGGCGTCTCGCCTGCTACGATCCGTCAAACGATTTTTCGTTACAAAAATTCAAGATCAAAAAAAAACGATTCACTGATTAAAAAAATTATTTTATTTTTAAAAATCTTTCTAATCTGTTGACAACAAAAATTTGATCTCTTTTGATCTAGAATTTCGTAATTACGAGGGCGGTAGTATAAATCATTCTGCAAAATAACACAAGACCAGTCCGCCAAAATTTTCAAAATTTTTCTAATTTTTAAAAAATAATCCAAAGATTATAATGATTACACAAAATGGAATCGCAAAAAAATTTCTATACGTATTGTTTAATTGTTTTCATTAGCGGTACTGATAATAAACCGTTTACGCAACAATCTCACCCATCGTTTGGTTAAAAAAATAATTATACAACAAATTGGAATCCCGTAATAAATACAAACCTTGCTCCACGACAACTCAACTATCACGGCGCCCGCAGGCGGCGATAATAATGAATTTTTCTTTTGTTCAATCATCCATGCAATTACTTTATATTTTGCCAAAGCCGGAGTCCATGCGTCGTGCGCCGCTGATTTAATCTCAACTAAATAAGCATTGCCGCCTGCGTTGTTAATTTTTTTTATGTAATTTCGCATTCCTGATATTGCGCCGTTTGGATCATCCGTGCAATTGAATGCGTAAATTGCGACGTTTTCTAATAATTTTGGCGGCGCTGTTGCAGAAATATAAACTGCCGCTGAAATTAATTCGGGATATTTTTCAATCAACATTGTCGAACCTACGCCGCCGCTGCACATCCCGAAAGTTGTAATACGTTTTTTATCAATTGGAAATTCGTTTAGTATCTGTTCAAATATTTCCGCCGCAATCGTGAACGGCGCATCGCCTTTGCCGTCCGTAGATACAGACGTACTCCAACTAGAATTATCCGACGGGCATTGCGTAACAAGCATAAAAAAATCTAAACTCTCTTGTCCCGTTAAAAACGGCAACGTATATTGCAAATGCGCCAATTGACGCTCGTTGTCGTCGCCGCTTTCGCCGTTGCCATGAAACCATACGATCAACGGATACGTTTTGCCCGCAACAATTTTCGGAGGTTGCCTCAAACGAAAACGAATCAACTCGTTGTCATAACGCCCGCCCGTATATCGATAACCCCACGCATCAAAACAATCTTTCGTCGCCGGATGAGCAAGATAACCTTCAATCGGATGCTTGGTTGATTCTTCTTTGGCAACTGCGGCTATCTCTTGTTTGGAAATCATCGATATTTTGGCTTTGCTCAATAATTCCAATTGACCGCATTTGACCAACGGCGCATTTGCCAACGCAAATATAAAATCGATCAAAAAAATATACGCAATAATTACGCAAATAAAAATAAACCTTTTAGTCAACATTATCGATCCTTTTATACTTTTCACAATTGGGCGTCTCTAAAAATTCATTTGTTCAGGTAGGCGGCGTTTCGCCGAAACGCCGCAATGCGTGTAAAATAATTATTAAATTTTAATAATTCATAATGTAAATATATGTATTTTAAACGTTGTGAAATATTAAAATTTATTGGTATCATAAACTCTAATGCGGCCCAAAAAATAAACACAGTGGAGAAACGCCGCCTACCTGGACAAATGAATTTTTAGAGATACCAAATATTAAATAACGTTTCAACTTTAATTAAAAAATTTCTCAATGTTCTCTGTGGTTAATTAAAATAGATTTGCGTTTTTTAGAGGTTTAATAAAGTTGTTATCCATTTATAGATTAAAAAAACTAACGTCCCGATTATTACAAAAATAACTGTAAAAATCTGTAACGCAAAAAATGAAAAACCGCCAAAACCTAACCAATAATAAACCGGATAATAAAAATAACCCAATAACGAATACCGGTGCAAAATAACTATAATCGCAAGTATTGCCGTAATCGTTCCCGAAAGAATACAAAACCACTTGCACTCGTCCAAACTCTGCCAATCGAAATCGTCGTCGATATATTTTTGATAAAATAAATACCACCGAATTGAAAACGTAACCACAATAATTAAACAAACAAAATACCACCACGACCAAGTGCGAAAATCAAACAAATAAAAAATTTCATTAAAAAATCTATCCAATACCGACAACGACGCAAAACAACCAATATTAAACAAAACAAGACCAATAATCAGTAACCACGCAGACTTGCTAAACTTCCACCAAGCGTCGTTTTGGTTTTCTTTTGCGGATATTTTTTTCATTATTTTTGTCTCCCGTATTTTTTTGTAATAAATATAAGGAAAATAATCGCGACAATAACAGTAAAAGGCAAAATCAAAATTTTCCAACTAAAAATTCCCATTGACGTAAAATTAATTACCGGACCAATAACATTCGACCAATAAATATCATAATACAATATTAACCAAATCCTAGTCGCCTTATCCCAACCGCCGATCAACACAACCGATAATAAAGATATTATTACGATAAACAAACGAATAAAATACAATCGCTTGCCGATAAAATTAAAATTACGCGCCCAATCCAAAACCAACCAAAACGCAACACCCCAAAAAATAGGAACCATAAAATACGACCAATAACGCGGCGAAATTAAATAAAACAACGCCGCCCGAAAAAACTGCAAAACACTAATCTCAACCAAACCGCCAATTAGCCCAACAGAAAAGAAAACCAAACCAAAAAACAAAATATACCATTTCGCATCAAATTTTTCCTTCGATAAATTTGA
>JAISLW010000265.1 GCA_031277105.1 Planctomycetaceae bacterium
ATTACAAAAGGAAATAATGAGAATCAATGATGATAATAAACTTTCCAAACTTTTTGATTTTGCGTTGACGTGCGGTTCTATTGGCGAGTTCGTTACGGCGTTCAATGAATTTTATAATAGTTTACAACCGCAAAAATTAAAAGTAGAGAAATAAAATGAATGCTGAAAAAAGCGGTTACAAATGAATTTTTAGAGATGCCCTTGAGTTTGCGTTTAGCGCCGTCTGCCTAGCTATCGGACGGCAGGCTTTTACGCTTTTTAATCTTTTAATCGCTGAATTTCAAATACGCACAGTATAATATTTGAGGGTTAAAAAAATGAGTCGTCTTACGCGGATTTCGATTTCGATTGATGATGATATTATTCGTCGTTTTGATGTGATTAGCGAGCGGCAGGGATTGCCGACGCGTTCGGAGGCGATAAAGCAATTGATAAATTCGGCGCTGGTACAATATGAATGGCAATGCGGCGAAATTGTCGCGGGCGTCGTAACGGTAATTTACGATCATCATAAAACGTCGTTAGTGCAAAAATTGCTAGAAACACAACATAATTACAGCAACGTCATAATATGCACGCAACATGCCCACATCGACCATGACGTTTGCATGGAAAATATTATCGTCAAGGGCAAAGTAGAAAAAGTAAAAGAATTACACAAAACCTTGTTAGCAATAAAAGGCATGAAACACACAACATTATCAATGAGTACAATAGGAAACCAAAATTAATTCGGAATGCGGAATGCGGAATGCGGAATTAAAGATTTTGATTTCAAATTTAAAATAATCCTTTTAATCTGTGTAATCTGTTTAATCTGTGGACAAAAAAATTCGTTCAACAGATTACACAGATTAGAATATTATTTTAAAAAATTCCGAATTAAATTTATTCATTTTTTAGGAAGTTATCTATTATGTTAAAGATTTCGTTTATGTTATTTGTTTTGCAGATATTGTTTCGGAGTTGTCTTGAATTTGTTTTATTTGCGGTGTAGTGGCAGATGTGTTTTCTTAATTGATTTATTGCCGATTGTGTGTTTAGTTGTTTTTTTAGTAGTTCGTAATGTATTTTTATAATTCGGTTTAATTCTGCGTTTGACGGATCTTTTGGTATTTGTAATTTTTGCGTTGCGGCTTTGATTTGGCTGAATATCCAAGGTTTTGCGAGAGCCGCTCTTCCGATCATAATTCCATCGACTGGATAATTTTGTAATTTTTCTATTGCATCGTTTACCGTTTTAATATCTCCGTTGCCGTATAAATTTATTTTTTTTAATTTTGGTTTTATTTTTGCGATTTCGTTCCAATTTGCGTTCCCGCGATACATTTCCGCCGCCGTTCTGCCGTGAACAATAATACCGTCCGCTTGCGCCGCCTCAACCGCTTGCGCTACGTCGATTGCATTTATCGTATCCAAAGTACAACCAAGCCGTATCTTTGCCGTAACCGGAATCCCCGCCGCCGACTTGACAACACAACTAACAATATCGCCTATCCGCTCCGGAAATCGTAACAAATAAGAACCGCTAGCGCTCTTACCCGCAATCTGACGCGCAGGACAACCAAAATTTAAATCTATACCGCTAACATGAAAATCATTGACCAAACGCCCCGCAAACTCCGAAAGCGTATCCGACGAATTATCCCATATCTGAACCGTAACGCCCGACTCCCCACACACGCCCCAAAGACGAGAAGGATAATCAAAAGAACGTAACTCAAGCTCAACAAAAGAACGCGCCGACACCATCTCCGTCTCAATAACATCAACACCGCCAAAAAAACGTAATAACTCCCGAAACGCAAAATTAGTAAATCCAGCCATCGGAGCAGATAATATCTTCTTCATAATAATTAGGGGATAAGGGGGGTAATTCGGAATTCGGAATTAAGTTTTTTTGCCCAATTAGGACATTCCAAAATAGCGATGGGTTTTAAACTATTCGTACTTGAGTTTGCGTTTACCTTCGCCTGCCTAGCTTTCGGACGGCAGGCTTTGACGCTTTTAAATCGCTGAATTTCAAGTACGAGCAGTATAACCCATCGGATCGTTTGCAAATTTTCCTAAAAAAATAATTAAGGACAAGTAGGACAAAAGAAGGATCGAAACAGTCTCGACTGCGTTCCTTTAATTCCAAATTCCGAATTTCCCCCTTCCCCTATTCAAAAAGGTCGAAATGGTTACAATACCGTAGTTTTTACGTAAATGTAACATTAAACAGAAAATCATAAAAAGAAATGACGCAAACAATTCTATAACTTTTGTTGTATTATTGATTTCTGTATTCTCTGTTTTTTCAGTATTTGTTTTAATGCTGAGTTTACGTATAATTGTTAAACTCTAACAATTACCCAAATTATACTGATCGTACTTGAAATTCAGCGATGTTAAAGCGTGCATCTCTAAAAATAATTTTTTGTAAAAAGGTAGGCGATGTTCGCCACAACGTTTATTTTTTGGGGGCGCAATACGCATAAAATAATTATTAAATTTTAATAATTTATAACACATAAAATATATGTATTTTAGGCGTTATGAAATAATAAAATTTATTAGCGACCCAAACCGTATTGCGGCGTTTCGGCAAAACGCCGCCTACTTTGTCAAATGAATTTTTGGATACGCCCAAACGTCAAAGTTTGCCGCCCGCAAATTAGCCAGACGGCATAAAACGCAAAGTCAAGTAAGATCAGTTTAAAATCACTCCAACCCTAATTTAGGAGCAAAAATGAATTTACAAACGCCCAACAGTAACGACTCAACCAAAACCGCCAACCGTTCACGAAACGTCGTGCCTTGTAGCGGTTTATGCTCGCGATGTATCGATGGATGTCGCGGGAATTGCGAAGTTTTCAAAGCGTCTTACAGAGGACGCGAATTGATTTATCCGGGTCCCTTCGGCGAAGTAACCGCCGGCGGCGACAAGAATTATCCTGTTGATTACTCGCATCTTAACATTCAAGGCTACGCTCAAGGCGCCGAAGGCTTGCCCGACGGCGTCGTCGCCTCGCCCGATACGGCGCGATTCCCAACAGTTAATACCGAAACGTCTTACGGATGGGAACATAAAGTTAAAATGACCGTTCCAATTTTTACAGGCGCATTAGGCTCAACCGAAATTGCGCGTAAAAATTGGGAACATTTCGCCGTCGGCGCCGCAATTGCCGGAGTTACTATCGTTTGCGGCGAAAACGTTTGCGGAATTGATCCGAAACTTGAACTTAACGCCAATAAAAAAGTCGTAAAAGCGCCTGATATGGATAGACGAATTGAAGCGTACAAAAAATATCAAGGTCAATTTGGCGAAATCTTAATCCAGATGAATGTTGAAGATACCAATCTTGGCGTCGCCGAATATATAATTGACAAACATAAAATTGAAACAATCGAATTGAAATGGGGACAAGGCGCTAAATGTATCGGCGGCGAAATTAAAGTCGGACAACTTGAACGCGCAATAGAACTCCAAAAACGCGGCTATATCGTAACCCCCGATCCGTCCGATCCGATAATTCAAGCGTCGTTTAAGTCCGGCGCAATCAAGGAGTTTGAGCGTCATAGCCGTCTTGGTTTTGTTACCGAAGAGGGTTTTATGGGCGAAGTTGCGCGTTTGCGTTCTCTGGGTTACAAGCGGATAACGTTGAAGACGGGCGCTTATAGTCTTCGCGAGTTGGCGATGGCGATTAAATTTTCGTCTAAAGCGCATATTGATCTTTTGACGATAGACGGCGCTTCGGGCGGCACGGGTATGAGTCCTTGGCGCATGATGGAAGAATGGGGCGTGCCGTCGATTTACTTGCACAGCGCCGCTTACGACTTCGCCAAAATACTAGCGGAAAAAGGAGAAAAAGTTCCAGACTTGGCTTTTGCGGGAGGGTTTAGCTCCGAAGACGGCGTTTTCAAAGCGCTAGCGCTAGGCGCGCCATTCGTAAAAGCTGTTTGCATGGGCAGGGCGCTGATGATTCCAGGAATGGTAGGCAAAAATATCGAACAATGGATAAAAGAAAATAATTTGCCAAAATCAGTTGCAGAATTCGGAAATAAACCGGAAGAAATTTTTGTAAATTATGAAAAAGTAAAAAATATCGTCGGCACAAACGAAATAAAAAATATTCCGCTCGGCGCCATCGGTATTTACAGTTATGCGGACAAAATTAAAGTCGGATTGCAACAACTAATGGCAGGCGCAAGAAAATTTAACGTTACAAAAATTACACGATCCGAACTAATGTCCCTAACAGAAGAATGCACAAAAATAACAAAAATCCCATACCTAATGGATTGCTACAAAGATGAAGCAATCAAAATCCTAAACGGATAAATTTAGGGAAAGTTCAAAAACCATTTTTTTTTAATTTAATCTGCGTAATCTGCGGATCGATTTTTTGTCCACAGATTACCAGATTAGATAGATGAATAACGCAGCCGAAACGGTTGCGATTTTTCGCCGATGCGGTTTGCGAATTTTTTAAAACTCTATTGATTTAAACAATTCGTGAACCGGTTTACCTACGTCAACTGTGATTTCATTTCCGTCTGTTTTTATTTCTATTTCAAGGTCTGTTGTTTTTTCGTCTTGGTATTTGGAATTGACGACGTTGAAATCTTTGCCGCCGGTAACTTGTTTTGCCCCGAACTCGTCAACGCTTTCTTTTGCGTCTTCCAAAACGGTTTTTTGTACGGTGATTTTATACAGATCGTACTTGAAATTCAGCGATTTTAAAGCGTCAAAGCCTGCCGTCC
Organism: Planctomycetaceae bacterium; assembly: GCA_031277105.1. GTDB lineage: Bacteria > Planctomycetota > Planctomycetia > Pirellulales > Thermoguttaceae > WRKP01. The sequence continues at coordinate 4,747 of JAISLW010000265.1, forward strand.
GAAAGCTAGGCAGGCGACGGTAAACCGCAAATTAAAGTGCGAATAGTTTATAACTTCCTGCCGGCGCTCCTACAAAACCATGCGTCAGCATTTCAGCAACGCCGTTGCTATCAGTCATACCAGATGCGTTTTTGTACTTGGTCGAAATATCTTTGGCAATAATATTGACGCTCGCATCCGGCAACGGAACGCCGTCTTGCGTTACCGTAATTTTACACGAATACAATTTCGGCAAGTCATTCGGACGATGCGAATCACTACCGCATCCAATTATCGTAACAAAAAATAAAATTGACGTTATTGTTGAAATTAAAATATTACGTCTCATGCGATCTTCTCCTTTATGTTAAGGTTTAAAATTTTGTAACCGTTCACGGAGATCAGTTTTTTATACTGCTCGTACTTGAAACTCACTGAATTTAAAATGAACAACCCGTATTTTAAACGTTATGATAGATTTTGATATATTACGTACCAGCCGTATGCAAAACATAAACTTGATGAAATGAATACTAACGCTATTCTTACGATACGATTTGTAAATATTAGATTTTGCGAAAACGGAACGCTAAATAAACCGGCAACAACCGACATCCCAATCATCGAACCGGCGCCAAAAATTACAAGATACAATAAACTGCCAATAACCGTAGGTATATTATTCATTATCAATAAAACTAAACCGCCACTACCCGCTAAACCATGAACAAGACCAATCCCATACGAAGTTGTATGTAAATGCTTGCCGCCCCCGAAAACATGACCGCCACAACTCCCGCCAACAACGCCACACTCGGCAATTTTTGATTTATTTTCGTTAAACTCTAATTTATTCCCTTGCTCGAGTTCGAGTTCGTGATCGTGATCATGTTTGACTCCGTGATTATGATTATGATTGTGATTGTGATTATGATTATGTTCTTGTTTTTGGCAATCTGCCGCCGGTAATTCGTTGCGCCAAAAAATATAAAAACGCAACATCGAAACCAACACTAACATCATTCCAACCATCGCCTCAAAAAATGAAAACGACTCATCCGATATCTGAACCTTACACAATATCATTGCCACGCCAATCAAAAATATCGTCGACGTATGACCAAGCCCCCAAAATATACCGTCCGTAATCGCATGAATTATACGATTTCGCTGCGATACAATATTGCTCACCGCCAAAACGTGATCCGCCTCAAACGCATGAACAAATCCCTCAAACAAAGCATAAAACAAAAAAATTATTAACGGTAAATGCGGCATATAAAATATTAGGTAACCGTTCACTAAAATTAAAGAATAGCGAACTGTAAATAAAAAGTGAGGCGTATAGTTTAATTAGGGAACTTCTAAAAACCACAAATTTATTTTTATTAACCACAGAGAACACAGTGAACACAGAGGAAAATTTTAATCGGCGTCAAAATGTTATTTAATATTGTAATTAACTTTTTGATTTAAAATATTTTTTTTAAAAAATTATTCTCTGTGATCTCTGTGTTTTCGGCGCTTAAATAAAAAAACTGGTTTTTAGAAGTTGCCATAATTTTGTTATTCGAATCGTAATTGATTTGTTGCGGTGAATACGTCTTTGTGTTGTAATCTTACGGTGAAGTCGCGTTCTCTGCCTATTTCTTCGAGGTCGTCTTGTAATAATCTTATATCTACATCCGTTGGGATTTCCAATTGTCCTACTAGATGAAATTCGCCATCGGTGCGTTCTCCAAAAAGGTCGGCTATATTTATATCGCGTCCTGACAGATATTGCGTGAAGTCGCGAATTATTCCAGAGCGGTCTCGACCAAACGCAGTAATAATAAACGAATCTGTATTCTCTTTAGGTATTGCCGCCGCCGAAGTCGCCTTACGCACTACAAGTTGATAGTCCTCGTCTATTCCGTCAGATTTACGCAAAATTTCACCGACTTCAAACGGCTCTACAGTTTCAGCCGTCTCAAATATCGTTATCAACGTAAAATAACCGTTAAGCACCGTTTGACTACACGCTTGAATATTGCCGCCAAGACGGTCTATCGCATCACTCACCGCAGCAACTATACCCGGATGATCCGCAGACATCACACTAAGAACATAACTTTGCATCAATTTTTTTAATAAAAGGTTAGTTTTTAAATTCCGAATTAACAATAAATTTTGTTATTTAATTTTACTGTTCTGCTGTCATGCCTGGTATGTTTCTTCTTTCTTCTTTTGTTGGGACGATTTGTACGACTGAATTTGCCATTCGCGGTTCTAGTTCAAACGGTAAAATTGATTTGTCAATTGGATCGAATCTTCCGACTACGCTGATTTGAAGTCGTTCTTCTTTGAATCCGAGCGAAACTAAATAAGTTCTTACATTTTCCGCTCGCGTAAATGCCAGCATCATTGCCGTCCGATAAGGTTGCTCTTCGCTTGCGCCTGCATGTCCCTTGATAATAACGACAAATTGCGAACCGCCAAATTCCTCAAAAACATGAGCCAAATTTAATTTCGCCTGCTCCGTCAATTCACTACTGTTGAAATCAAACCAGATAAAATATCCAAGCGTCGCATCTTGAATTACATTCGGAAATTTAATACGTATTTCTTTGCCAGGTTCGGCAGTTATTGGCGGTTTTATTATTGGGTTTACGGGACGGCGGTCGCCTTGACGCTTCATCATCCGCTCAACCCGCTTTTTTATAACTTCAAATTTCGTCGCCTGCCCCTCGCCGTGAAAACCAAAACCAGTATTCAACGCCTCAATCGCAGCCGCTATCTTGGGAATCTCAAGCGTACTCATCGAAAAAAGCAAAATAAAAAACGTAAGCAATAACGACATCATATCGCCAAACGACACTATCCAAAGAGGAACGCCTTCCTCCTGCGGTTTAGGACGAGCCATAATTAACCTCCAAAAAAAATTTGTAAATTAAGGGTATCTCTATACAGATCGTACTTGAAATTCAGCGATTTAAAAGCGTCAAAGCCTGCCGTCCGAAAGCTAGGCAGGCGAAGGTAAACGAAAACTCAAGTGCGAACAGTTTAAAATTCATTTTTTTGTAAAAAGGTAGGCGGCGTTTCGCCACTGTGTTTATTTTTTGGGCTGTAATGGAGTTTATGCTATCAATAAATTTTAATATTTCACAACGTTTAAAATACATATATTTTACGTTATGAATTATTAAAATTTAATAATTATTTTGTACGCCTTGCGGCGTTTCGGCACGGTGTTTAATTTTTTTAGCCGCCTACCTGAACAAATGAATTTTTAGAGACGCCCTTAAGAAATACTGACAGGAATTTCTAAACAATTCGCACTTGACTTTTATTTTACCTTCGCCCGTCTATCTATCGGACGACAAACCTTGACATTTTAAAATCACTGAATTTCAAGTACGAACAATATACTACTGAATCGTTACAAAAAAAACTACTCCCTACTCCATTAACTAACCCATAAAACCTAATCTATTGTTTATTGTTTAATTTTTTGCTAGGGTTACAAAATTACATTTTGATTACATGTTATCTTCGTCTTCTTCCGGTCTCTGGCTTGGCGGTACGTATGTCATTAATTTTTGTTTTATAACTCTTGGATTTTCTCCCGCTTGAATAGCGACTATTCCCTTGACGGCGATTTCTTTTGTTCGTATTTCAAAATCATTCAAAAATCCGAGTTTGTCCGCCATTGGCAAGAAGTATAAATTTGACAAAACGGAGCCGTACAAAGTCGTCAACAAACATACAGCCATCGCCTTACCAATAGATTCAGGATCAAAATCAGCCATCATCAACACCAGCCCGATCAACGTCCCAATCATACCGAATGCCGGCGCATATTTTCCAAAATTTGAAACTAGAGAGCGGTTGTATAAATGTCGCGCATTGACCGCGTCGATTTCGGTGTTCATAACCGCTTCGACAATCTCCGGCGCAAGACCGTCTATCGCCATCCGAACACCGCCGGCAATAAAAGGATCCTCTATATCCTGCATACGATTCTCAAGCGAAAGCAATCCCTCGCGACGCGCAGTATCAGCAAGCGAAACAATCAACGCAATCGCATCCATCGGGTCTTCCTTATGGTTGAATAACGTCTTCTTAAAACACGTGCTTAAAACCATTAAGTCCGAAAGCGGATAAGATATAAGCATCGACGCCGAAGCCCCGCCAAAAACTATCAAGATCGACGCAGTATCATAAAACATAAATATTCTATTGACGCCGTTCACCATTACTGAAAGCGCTATCACTATCGATCCGAATACAAAACCTATTACACTTGCGCGATCCATATCAATAAATTTTTAAAACTGTTTAAACTAATTTAAACTATTCACACTTGAAATTACGCTTACATTCGCCAACCTAGCAACAGGACGGCAAACTTTTACGCCTTTAAACCGTCGCACTTGAATTTGCGTTTACCGCCGCCCGCCTAGATTTCGAGCAACAGGCTTTGACGCTTTTAAACTGTTCACACTTGAATCTGCGTTTAACTTCGCCCGCCTAGTTTTCGGACGGCAAACTTTTACGCTTTTAAATCGATAATTTTAAAGTACAAACAGCAGCAGTATATGTCAATGAATTTCAAGTACGAGCGGTATAAGAACAGTTTATTAAAATTATTGACGACAAAAAACGCATTGGCAAAGTACGATCAGTTTAAATAAAAGCAAAAAAAAAATAATACCATCTCAATATAGATTACTCAAACCAACAGTCAAATTTTGAAACAATAAATAAATTTTTTTTCACCCACAACTACATAATTGAAACAAATAATCAATAAAATCAATACAAATAGAATAAACAACAAAGAGACTATTTTGCATTTATAAACTGTTCGCACTTAAGTTTTCGTTTATCTTCGCCTGCCTAGCTTTCGGACGGCAGGCTTTAACGCTTTTAAATCGCTGAAATTCAAGTACGATCTGTATAAAGACAAAACAAAACAATCCACATACGACTATACAACAACAATCAGTAAGTCCCGCAGAGACAACACTTATTAAAGGCGTCGTTCCCTGCGGGATTTTTCGGACGCCGACGACTACCGTATGCTTTACTGCTCTAAAACCCTAATGCTGAAAGTTTTTTGCGGGCTTTTTGCGGGGGCGTTGCGGGCAATGCGTGCTTTTTGCGGTGTCGTTACCCGCAATGCCCGCTTTTTGCCCGCTTTTTACTCGCAATACCCGCTTTCCTTTTAATTCAAAACATATTTTGCGAGTATGCTCCATAGCATTATTAATCCGGAAATTATTTCGGAAATTTCGGAAACGATTCGGAAATAATTCGGAAATCACTTCCGAATTGGAAAAACATAAACTGCTAATTTTGTTTCGCCTTGCTTGTTTAACACTCCTTTTACAACCAATTCTGTCAAATCTGTTCTTGCCGTCCTATCGGAAATGTTGTATTTGTCGGCGTATTGCGAACTTACGATTTCGCCTTTTTCTTTGTAAAACAAAAGTGCATCTATCTGTCGTTCATTCAAACCCAACTTGTCTAAATCTTCTTTGCTGTAAATATCTTTTCGGAAAACTGTCCAAAAATCATTGCCTTTGCATGAAAATCGGGGTACGGGGATTTTGGCTTCAAGGCACAAATTTTTCATTTTATCCATTCCACGTCCCCACGATTCCACATAGCCGCTTCGGAAAAATGCAGTTGCAATGTCGGGATT
>JAISLW010000277.1 GCA_031277105.1 Planctomycetaceae bacterium
ACAACATGTCAATACAACCTTAACCTTTATTGCGTCCTTAACGGGACGCTAAAAATTTGTATCATTTTTTTCTACCAACATGTTGTCCCTAGCGGGACAAATATTTATTGTTACAAAAATTGTCCCGCTACTCCCTATTTTCTATTTTTTATCCCCCCCTGTTTACGTAATCGATATAAGCGGTAATAATATTGCGGTTGTTTTGGGGCGATGGGTTTAATAAGTTGCTTGTGCGTTAAATTTCGGCGGCGTCTGGTTTGTCTATTTGACGGCGTGTTTGCAAGGTTTTGTAACTCTGAAATTTTAAGTGCGATTTACTTATTTTGGTTTGTTGTTCTGAAACGGAAAATATTGTCAACAAAAGGATAAATTCTATTTTTAACCTGTTCGTACTTAAATTGCGTTTAACGTTGCCTGCTTATATTTTGACGACAAACTTTGACGTTTTTACAACGATAAATTTCAAGTGCGAGTTGTATATATTTATTGCTTAAATTTTATCTGGCGTTTTAATTTGTCAGGAGGTCAAATCTGTATATTCGGATTTACGTTTGGCAAGCGGATGGCGAGTTGATGTTGGGCGTATAGTATATAGTGTAAATTGAATTTTCTTTTTGTAATTTTTTTGAGTTGCGATATGAATTTATTCGGCGGAGTTCGCCGGAATCGCAAATCAAAATTAACTTAACCACCATTTTAACGGTGAAAAATACGATGAAAAAACTTTTACGTTTAGTTTCTCCTTTGATTTGTCTATTATCGTTTTGCACGGCGGCGCTCATCGTTCCGCAAGATGCAGTTCATGCCGCAAAGTTATTACGCTTGCGGCGCTTTAATTCCAAATGGCAAGTCGCGCAACTTGACCAATCCAGTCAAAATAATCTTGCCGTTACGATTGCAAAACTTAAATCTAATCCGATTGAACCGCAACAATCGGATTTAAATCGTTGCAAGAAACTTTTATTGAACGAGTGTAATTCGCTCATTAAAATTCTTGAAGCCGATCCTAATCGCGAAGCGGCTGAAAAATGGCGTAAGGAGTTGCGGCTTGATCTGCTTCGGGATCGTTTATTGGAATCCGGATTACCTGAAATAGAATTGATTCGGGACGCTTGGCAAGATTTTATTCAGGACAAGACGGGTTTACGTTGGGAGTTATTCAACGGCGTCCGCGACGAGTTGCGTCGTTATCAGACGGTGTATGCGCTTTTGGAATTGGGCAAGGAGTATAGCGTGCAGGTTGTCAAAGTTTGCGATAGTTTTGACAATATGTTGCAAAAATATATTCAGACTGCTTCGCCTGTCGTCGGCGCTACGTTGAATGATCAGATTGTTTGGTTTAACGATATAAGTATATTTGACAAGCGGGCGGCTTATATTGCGTCGGCGGCGGTCAAGTTGGTCGCAACGTCGAACATAAAATTTACGGTAAACAATTATTTTATGTCGAATGGATTTAGTCGCGAGCTGGCGCGCGATATTGAAGTTGATGAGACGATTCAGGGGACAAGGTTAATTGGTTCTGGCAGTATGACGGGGACGAGTTCGTCGGCGATAGTTACGCGTTCTAAAGGCGGCGCTGCGATTGACGTGATTATTGATGCGAATATGGAAACGGAAACTACCGGCTATCATTCGCCCGTAACATTGAACACGCGGACAACCGGCGCGCTTGCGGGAAAGAAACGAGTCTTACTTACGCCGGATAAAATTTCAGCATTGCCGGCAACTTCAACTGCGGACTTGCAAGCGGATATTTACAATGTTCGCGTTAATGCCGGAGCGTTGGTGAGTTGTATTGCGCGGCGTCAAGTTGAGGCGCAACGCGAAGACTCTTTGGCGGAGGCGAAGTTGCGGGCGGAAGAACGTTTAAACGATCAGATAGATGCGATTGTAGATGCGGAGATTGCCGATGCGAATGAGCAATATCAGAAAAGTTTTCGCCGTCCGTTGAAGAATTTTGGTTTATTGTCTGAATTTGATATTTCGAGTTTTGCGGCGGATGCGGACAAGAATTTATCGGGCGGCATAAATGGACGCGCTATTGTAGGAACGCCGTTTCAACCTTGCAGCGCCACGAACCCGCCGGATATAAAAAATACTTACGACGTGTATGTTCAGATACATCAATCTTTGCCGAATAATGTTGCGGCGTTTGCGCTGGCGGGTAAAAATTACGATGAATCGGAATCAAATTTAACAGACCAATTAGGCGACTTGGAATCTTTACGACAATTTTTAGAACGCAAAGAAGGACAGGATCCGATAGCGATAAGGTTTGCGAGTAAAGCGCCGTTTGTAATAACTTTTGAGGAAGACGTAGTAAAGGTTGTTGTTAGGACGAATGGATTTTCGCAAAACGGTTCGCGTTATCCCGGACTTGATATTACGTTAGCGTATAAGGTGAAAGTGGAGGATGTTGGCGGCGGAAATTATGCGGTAGTTTTAGAGCAAGCGGAAAAACCTGACGCAATGCCGCGAGGAAAAACAACGGTCTCCGCAAGAGAACAAACTATTAGAACCGTAGTAATCAGACGTTTGGAAGCGGCGCCAAAACGAGTCGTATTGAAGCCTTTCGGGTTAAAATGGAAAGGTTGGCAAGGCGGCGAGTTAAAACCCGTCTTCGCAAAATCAACAAACGGATGGCTAACTATAGGATTCAATTGGATCAAAAATAATAATAAACAACTAACCGCTAAAAACGATAATAAAGAATAAAGGGTATTTCTAAAAACTTATTTTTTTGTAAAAAGCCGCATTACGTATAAAATAATTATTAAATTTTAATAATTCATAACGTGTAAAATAGATGTATTTTATACGTTGTGAAGTAATAAAATTTATTAGAAACATAAACTCTAATGCGGCTAAAAAAATTAAACACAGCGCCGAAACGCCGCCTACCTGAACAAATGAGTTTTTAGAGATGCCCAATTGTAATTTTACCAAACCTTATTTTAACCTAATTTTTCTTTACAAAACAACCTCAGTAGCAAAATTATTAAAATAAACCACAACCTCATTACCTCATTAAAAAATTAGGTAATGAGTTTTGTTTTGTGTGGGCTTTGTTGCTATGGAGGTTGTTAAATTAAGAAAAATTAGGTAAAAATGAGGTTAGATTATAAAATAAATATTTTAAAATGTTCACACTTGAATTTACATTTACCGTCGCCTGCCTATTTTTCGGACGCCAGGCTTTGATACTTTTAAATCGCTAAATTTCAAGTACGAACAATATATTACGTATCGCAACAAAAAAATTATATGCAAAAAACAAAACGCAAGCTACAGCAAAATAAATTTTATAGACGCAATAAATCAAAAAAAATCAATTACCAAAATACAGAAAACAAAAGAGACAGGAAATATCTTTACAAAAAATAAACGACAATAATTGCGATGCTCGGAAAAACCAATACGAATAAAAAACAATTAAATTTATAAACGAGACGGGGCGGCTTGACAACAAGGCACGTCCGGACAAATTAAACCGCCATGACCAAGAATATAAGGCGAAAATATCCAAAATAACGCCGCCATAATCGCAGAAATATAACCAAAAAAATAATAAGAATAAACGTAACAAGAAATCGTTCCAATTAAAATAAAAAACAACATGCAATAACGACCATAAATTACCCAACGTAAATGATCAGGATTCTTTTTTAACCAAACGTCGCCGGCAAGCGATTCCTTACGCGAAAATTGACTAATACCAAGATCGGCAAGTAAAGGACAATTCGTTTGCCCAATAAAAGCAGGAAACGCTCCAACCATTGCGACAAGCGGCGGATTAACATGAAAATGATCGTAATCGCCAAATCGCAAATAAATCAAACCAGATGCAAGACAAGCATGTTCGTTGAAAACGTAACTATTATTTCGCGCAGGAACAATATTTATCGTAACAGAAATAATACACAACAAAAATAACGTCAATACAGACTTATTATTTTTTAATATCAGAGTCGCTGTTTGTATCATGTTTGGCAGAAGGTAAAGACGGCGCAAGTTTAGGAGACGGTGAAGAATTTGACGACGGCAAAGGTAAAGGATTTTTTATTGTCGCTATTATACGAACAGGATGCATTGTCAATCTATTCGGTTCAGAAACTAATAGTACGATTGTTTGCTCGTAGTTCGATTCATAAATTGGCAAATCAATTTTGATCTTAACTTCGACTGTTTTACCTGCATCTGCTTTAACCGGTATCGTATCGACAAATGCACAATTACAACCAGATTTTTCACCAATAATCGAAATCGCTTTATCAGTAAAATTAGTCATACGAAAAACGGCTATTTTTTGCGAACCTGCATCACATAATTTCAAGTCCAAAGATGTAGGAACAAAGCAAAATGTTTCACCATTAATATAAGCCCACAACTGACCTAAGCCGCCAAAGTAATAGACAAATATTCCAAGTATCAATGTAAATAAAGCGATACCCAAAACCGTGAATTGTATAATTTTTTTCATTTTGTCTTTCTTCTACGGCTTAAATACAAGACGCAAATTGAAACGATAATTATTAAAATACTAATACAAGCTAAAATATAACGAATACGACTAATTGGAGGTTTACCATCAAAATCAGGTTCGGGTACCCCATAGTGAGACAGAGTAAAACGTTTTAAATCACTTTCCTCTGTTTCTCTAAGATCATATTTAACGTTTGAATTAAATATGAAATTGCTGTATTCCGCTTTGAAATTATATAATTTAGGGAGTGGCACTTTATAAACATTACTATCAAATACATTTTCATACGTACCAGTAAAATGATTACTTTTGTTAGTTCCAAGATAAAATTTTACATTACCTTTTTCAATCAAAAAATAGTCAGTTGTTAAATATAATTCTCCCTCAATCAATATTTTTTCAGTTTTTCCCGCAAGCCATTCAAGTTTATGAGGCGGTTCTTGAAAAAATTTAAATTTTAAAAAATATTTTTTATCCGAATTACTACCAATCTGATGAAATTTTTGTATAACGAAAGCTTTATACTTCCACAATTCCGGCAAGTAAATAAAATTTTTCTTTAACTCCAGACCAACCGCAAGCTGAGAACAAATCCGTAAACTTAATTTATCATTGTCATCAGATTTTTCGCTTGATATCGAAGGAAAATATAATTTAGTAATTTGTTTTTTATCATCAGTCTGCTTTCGTTCTAAATTATCTATCAACCATGATGTTTGGTCACTGTCTGCACGAAGTAATCGAAAATCATATTTATCACCCGTTACAAAAACATTTTCTCCAGAAACACTTGAGTTCAAGGTCAAGTGATACATATAAGCTATATTATATTTCAGGTTTTCCGTTTTATCAATCTTTCCTTTTTTTATCCACGAGTTAGTTTTGTTTATTGTACCTTTAACAGTTCCTAACGCCTGCAAATACTCTTCCCAGATTGCAGGTAATTTCTTGATTAAATCAGAATTAATATCAGAGATTACAATATGTGAATCCTTTTTAGTTACTTCTTGTCCTAAAACAACAGACAATTGTACACTCAAAAAAACAAAAAATAATACAAATAAACAAGTTCGTAATACATTCATAATTAACCTCATTACGTAAAAAATGTAAAATATTCTAGCGATTCGAAACCTTTGATCGCAATAGTAAAAACAAAAGAGCGTCTCTAAAAATTCATTTTTTTATAAAAGGTAAGCGGAGTTTCGCCGAAACACCACCTACCTAAAAGAATTTTTAGAGATACACAACTTAACCCTTACAATTACAATTCTCACCTTCTTGTTTTGTCTCTGGCTTACACTCACAAGACCCACATTTATCTTGAGGCGTTTTTTCACATCTTCCTGGTAAAACTCCTGTTCGAATACATTTTTCTTGCATCTCATCATATCTGGAGTTTGAACATCCCGCGTCACACGTACCCCCATCACAGTTAGCAAACACTGTAATTGAAGATACAAAGAGTAGCAGAATTATACCGAACACTAAAAAGCCTCCACAAAACATCTGAAATAAACATCTATCTTTTTTCATAAAATTTTCTCCTACATAGTTAAAATTTACAATTTTTTAAAAAATAGTTATCAAAAAACTATTTTACAATTAATATACTAATACACTTGAAAATAAGTTTTTTTATTTTCAATACAAATATAAAATATGCGTACTTTTATGGTACACATTTTGTGTATTGACAAAAAACCGCAAATTCAAGTGTAAAAGTATAGTGACATCCATTAATTTTTTGAAACATTATCATTAGTTTTCAACAAAAAATGATTTTAAGTCTCAAAAACATTAATTCATGCTGGGCTTAAACCAACAACCAACATTGCATCATTATTTATCTAAATTAATTTTGTACAAGGGGGTGGAGGGGAGAGAGGAACGATGAATTAAAATTTCGTAATACTCAAATTTAAAATGCTGGTAAGCCATCATTTGTAGTTATATTATTAGTAATCTCATTTTCAGTGTCATCATTGGGATCGTAGTTATTTGTGCGATTTTTCAATGTATAACCGCCACGAGTAGCTATATAATCTGTATCTCCAGTCCCAACTAAATTTATTATCCATACCATAAATAATACCTCTGCATCATAAGAATTATAGTCTGCTATCGTAAAACCATTGGGCGCTGTTCCTACCCACCGTACATTTTTATATTGAATAGGTGCATTAGGTTTAACAACAAATTCATTATCAGTAAATTCGCCGGTTTCTGTATGAGTATAAGTAGCATTTTCAAAAGCGCCAACGGTGAATGTTATACTCCCATCAGACCATTCTGTTACATGAGGTACTCTTGAGTGTGATATGTTATACGCACCAAAATAATGACCGCTATCGCTATATTCATCAGATTCTACCCAAGTGTACTCAATTGGCTCAATTGGTCTAGTCGTAATATATAATGTTTTTTCATTCTGAGCGTTAGCCATAGTTAAAGTCAAATATGGTCCGTTTTGTGTTGGTTGATTATCTGTTGTATCTGAATCACAGCAACAACCACTAAATAGACAGGCACACAATCCTACGAGGATTACCACTAAAATTTTTTTCATTTTTCAATCTCCTATTTTTTTGTTCGTAAATTTAACAAGATAACACATTGCTATCTCTGACAACAACATTAATATAAGTTACATTTTTTCATTGTCAAATTAAAAATAAAATTTTGTAACTATAACTCCCATAATTGGGGCTATTGACAGTTATGTAATATTTAATTAAACTATATTGTAATTCATTTTGATTTACTGATTTGCTTTTTATAAAATTCTGGCAAATTATAGTTTATTCAAAGTGATGTTTTGAATGGTTACGTCAAATTTAATTCTTGTACTTTTTTAACAAGGGGAATAACATGTCAAATAAAACAGATAATAATATTGTAACAAAAAATGAATCTGTTGCGGATAAAAAATTTTTCGTATCTGATTATTTCTTTTTCTTTTTGATTTTGTTGTGTTGTTTTGTGTTAGTAGTATTGATATTTATTCCGCCGGCGAATGTTTATTCTCTTTCTTACACATTTTGGTATTTAGATTTTCGTTATTGGTCTGATTGGGTTTCTTGGTGTTGTTGGAGTGTTTTTGGTTGGAGTGTGGTTTCTACTTTTGTGGCAATTTTTTTACCGCCCAATGAAGGACGACATTTCTTGTATCGTAGATCGTTTTATCAGACACTTATTTTCTTTTTTTGTTTGGTTACTATTTGGGCAATTTGGTATAAATTTGCGACGTTGCCATTGTCGAATTTTTTTGCGCCGATTATAATATCAATAACTATTATTACAATTTTTTTAGTATTTTTTATTACGTGGCGTACAATTATTCAAAGCAAAAAAAATAAAACGACAATAATTGCGTTACTTGCAATTATTCCTCTACTACTCGGCGCAACTAACACGACCGAAATTCCGCCGCCGCAAAAAGTCTCAACTTCAACCGGTATCTACGATATTAAATCTAAAGACGAACTCGATAAATTTACGGCAAAAGAAATTCGCGAACTCGTTAAAATAGAAAATAAACGCACCGGCATTCGTGATTGGCAAACTCCGCATCCGGTACTTGTTTATTGTTTTGAAGAGCGGACGTTTCGTTTCACTGCGGGTAAATATAAAGACGCCGAAATCAAATATCGCTTGCACGTGCCGAAAAAAATTGACCCGAATAAAAAATATCCGCTTGCCATTCATTTACACGGAATAGGCGAAGCCGGAAACGGGACAACTATGTCGCTTGTTCATCTGCATTCGATTTTGCCGTTGTTGGTCGGTCCCGAACAACAAGATTTTTTTCTACTCGTAACGCAATGTCCAAAAAACGATTCTACATGGACTTTTAGGCAAAATGGCGATGGTAATCTTGATGTTGCGTATGCTGCGTTGAAACAAGTGATAAACGAAAATCCGATAGATGAGAGTAAATTGAGTTTGTTCGGATTGAGTGGCGGCGGTTACGGCGCGTGGATTTTTTTAAATAAATATCCAGAAATTTTTGCGGCTGTCGTGACTACGTCTTGTTCGCCATCCGAAATTTTTTATCCGGCTAAATTACGTTATACTCCAATTTGGTCTTTTGGTAACGCTAATGACGCCGCAATAAATACCGCTAATATCGAACAAGCCGATAAATTATTAAATAACGCCGGCGGTTATTTTAAGATGGTAATTCTCGATCAAAAAGGTCATTCGGCATGGCGTAACGCAATGGATGATTACAACTGTTTCTCATGGATGATTTCACAGCAACGCGGTAATTACTTCAACCCGCCGCCGAAACGTGGAATTTTTACGTACAGAAGTATGAAAAATTGTTTTTATTCGTTTTTATTACCGCTTTTAATAGCAGGCGGTTTATTGGCATACAAAGAAATTTACGTTACGAAATTTTTACGCAACCAATTTACAAAAAGATTTTATAGTATGCAAAAAAATAAAATTACAATTGAAAATAAACTTAAAACCGAATCCGATAATAAAACAACTGAAAAACTAAAAACCAATATTAACGTTACAAAAAATACGGCTACGGCTAAAAAAGAACCGAATAGCGAAAATATTAAATCCGTCAATAAAATTATCGTTACAGAAAATATTCCATTGGATCAATTTCGTATCTGGCATGACGTTTCCGGCACAAAGCGAATTGAGTTTAAAGTGATTTCAGTTAGCGGCAATTGGGCTGAAGTTGAAAGTCGCAATGGCAAAAAAGGCAAATTAAATATCAGCCAAATCTATCCGCCCGAACAAGAACTATTGCGTAAATACGCGGAATCTAATAAAATGTCTAAATCTATTTCAACAACGCCAGTCGCACACAAATAATTGGGTATCTCTAAAAATTCATTATTGATTTAATTGTAATTTTACCAAACCTTATTTTAACCTAATTTTTCTTTACGAAACAACCTCAGTAGCAAAATTATTAAAATAAACCACAACATCATTACCTCATTAAAAAATTAGGTAATGAGGTTTGTTTTGTGTGGGCTTTGTTGCTACTGATGTTGTTAAGTTAAGAAAAATTAGGTAAAAATGAGGTTAGATTATAAAATAAATATTTTAAAATGTTCATACTTGAATTTGCGTTTACCATCGCCTGCCTAGCTATCGGGCGGCGGTAAACGCAAATTAACGTTTGAACAGTTTAAAAAATAATTCCTTTTAACCAAGTAAAAAAATTATGCAGATGGATCAGATAGTTGCGCTTTGTAAACGGCGTGGATTTTTATTTCAGTCAAGTGAAATTTATGGCGGTCTCAATGGATTTTGGGATTACGGTCCTCTTGGCGTTTTGCTTAAACGTAACGTTAAAGACGCTTGGTGGAACGATATGGTAACAAACCATAACGAATTAATTACGCCAAACGGCGCGCCGGGCGCCTACGAAATGACAGGCTTGGATTGCTCTATAATTATGCACCCGCAAGTTTGGAAATGTAGCGGGCATTACGATCTGTTTCATGATTACATGGTTGATTGTCGCGAGTCTAAAAAACGTTATCGTTACGATCACGTTATCGGTCGTTTTGTTACAGGCAAAAAACACGGCGAAAGCGGCGCTCCCGCAACCGAACAACGAATTTTCGTTACAACAATTGAAACAGATAATCCGCAAAACGCATTGAACGAAGCGGCAATGAAATTTTTTGGCTTACGTAAAAAAGACGCCGAAACATTACAATGGGACGGCATAATTCAACCTATTTCCAAATTGCCCAACTTCGACGACGTTCTTGCTCCCGACGCAAAACATATCGGCACATTGACGCCGCCGCGCGAATTTAACCTGATGTTCAAAACAGTAATCGGCGCGCTCGGCGGCGACGACGACGCTTCTTTTTTACGCCCCGAAACTGCTCAAGGAATATTCGTCAACTTCAAAAACGTCTGCGATAGCACGCGCGTCCGCGTCCCGTTTGGAATAGCACAAATAGGCAAGAGCTTTCGTAACGAAATCACGCCGCGCAATTTTACATTCCGCAGCCGCGAATTTGAGCAGATGGAAATAGAATTTTTTTGTCATCCGTCCCAATCAGCGGCATGGTATAAATATTGGCGCGACCGTCGTTTTGCGTGGTATGTTGAGATGGGACTTTCAGGCGAAAGATTACGCTTGCGGGAACATGAAACAGACGAGTTGTCGCATTATTCTTGCGGAACGGCTGATATTGAGTATCAATTCCCGTTCTTATCCGAAGGCGAATACGGCGAACTTGAAGGAATTGCTCACCGCGGCGATTTCGATTTACGCTCGCATATTGAAGGTAAATTAGTCAAAGACGGCGATAAACTTGTCATAGAAAAAACAACAAACGGACAACCAAAACATCGCGGAAGCGGTAAAGATTTATCCTATTACGACGACTTGACGAAAGAACGTTATATCCCGCACGTAATCGAACCGTCCGCAGGCGCCGACCGCGCAACCCTAGCATTCCTCTGCGAAGCATACCAAATCGATACAGCCCCAGACGAAAACGGAAAACCGCAAGAAAGAGTTTATTTGAAATTTCACCCTAGAATTGCACCCGTTAAAGTCGCCGTTTTTCCATTAGTAAAAAAAGACGGAATGCCAGAAGTCGCAACAGAAATTTACGCCGAACTCAAAAAAAACTTCTCCGCATTCTACGACGACAAAGGCGCCGTAGGAAGACGCTACCGAAGACAAGATGAAATCGGAACACCCTTCTGCGTTACAATAGACGGGCAAACTTTGCAAGACGAAACCGTAACACTACGAAACAGAGATTCATTACAACAAATCAGAATCAAAAAAAACGAACTCGTTGATGAACTAAAAAGAAAATTATAATTGGGCATCTCTAAAAATTCGTAACCGTTCACGAGATTTTAGAAACGTTGAGTTTTAGGGTATAGGGTGTAGGCGCTAGATTTATTGTAACAATAAATATTTGTCCCATCTGTCCCGCTAGGGACAACATGTTGGTAGAAAATCAAGGTCAAAAATATATTTGTCCCGCTAGGGACAACA
>JAISLW010000025.1 GCA_031277105.1 Planctomycetaceae bacterium
GGTCGCAGACCTGCGGTTATGAAAGTTACGCCCTTATCAGGGCGAATATTTTTTGCAACTATACATCAAAAACAAAATAATCACTCATGTTACGCATCATACGCAGAAACAAGGCAAAATATAGTAACTATATTAGGACTGAATTTGACCGCCTGCGTAACGTGAGTAATTATTTAAACTGTTTGTACTTTATTTTGAGTTTACCGCCGTCTGCTGTACGATAGTTAGGGAGGCGAAGGTAAATGTAAATCCAAGTTTAAAAATCTGCGGTTAATAAAAATGAAATTTTAGCGACGTTTTTTTGTAATTATTTTCGGACGTTATGTTATTTTTTGCGGAATGATTACGGTTAATGTTAATTTGCCTAAATTGTGCAAAACGGAAAATTGTTAATTATTACCAGTTTGTTGTCAATCACCCCCTAATTTTCCTTGTTGGTTTAATTTTTAGAAATTCCCTAAATTTGTCAAAATTATTCTAATCCTTGCAATCAATATAACCGATACACTGCGTAAGCAGAATTATAAACTTGATTCGTTTATAAGTTTGATAAGATTTTAGCGGTATATTTATTTCCGTTATATTGAACAGTTTAAATATGCCGAATATGATTTCGGTCATATAGCAGGATGACAATATTATGTCAACAATACATAATCCGACAAGTCTCACAATCAATACTAGCACGCTATTAAGTCAACTTTCACTTGCCCGCACAAACGACGCTCTTACAAAATCTATTCGCAATCTTTCGACAGGATTACGGATTGAAAGCGGTCGCGACGATCCAGTCGGGTTTGTTGCCGGTAGTTCAATGCGTACAGATTTAGGTTTGATGAAACAAGCCGTATCCAATAGTCAACGCGCCGACCAAGCCGTTTTATTGGTTGACGGCGCTCTTGCAAATATTAATAATCTTTTAAACGATCTTCGCGGCATAGTTACGCAAGCCGCCAATACAGGCGTTGAGAATACCGCAACACTTGACGCATTGCAAAAACAGACCGACGCAATATTAAACGCCATCGATTACTTCTCCGTCTCAACAACATTCAACGGACAAAAATTACTCGACGGATCGCTAAACTTTAACTCAATCGTTTCCGACGCAACCAAAACCAATATCCAAAAAATTGATATTCGACAAGCAAATTTTCTCGGTCGTACAGAAAAAGATATTGTTACTGAAATTATTTCTCCGCCGGAACAAGCCGAATTGTTTTATACTTCCGGCGGACTTGCGGACGATACAATTTTTACTTTAGGCGGCAAAAACGGTTTCCAAGTTTTCAGTTTCGATAAAACGGCGACGCTAAATGATATTGCATACAACGTAAATTTATTCAGCGACGCAACCGGAGTCGCCGCAAAAGTTCACACGCAAGGCGCCGCCGGCTCTATTGCCGCAACCTCTTACGGAAAAAATAACGACCTCCTAATTACAGCAAGCGAAACAGGAAAAGAAAAAGGAAACTTCAAACTAAAATACACCGCCCAAAAACAAGGAAACGATAACGCCTACCTGAATGTTACGCAAGGTTACGGAAACGAACCGACTTTAATCGAAGTCGTCCTACAAACCGAAAAATGGTTAAACGCACAATACGCATTCAATAAAAATGGCGATAATATCCAAAATAACGAATTTAATATCATCGCAAAACAAACAGGAACTGAATTTAATAACGTCAATTTTGAAATAAATAATATCTACGGAAACCCAAACGGAGAAACGCCCGGAATAAAACTCGACTTAACACAATCGCCAAAAACTTTTCAAATAAATATCTCCTACAACGAAAATAACCCAAACGACCCCGCAAATACAACCGTAAACGATCTCGCCGCATGGATCGCAAGTTCGCCCGTTGCCTCCGATTATTTTGAATTGCAACACGCAGGTCAATCTAACGGCAACGGCGTAATTTTGCCAAACAGCGCTATCGAAAATACAGTCAATGGCGTCGATGGCGGCAAAGTTATTTCAACCGCCGAACAAATCGCAACCTTGATAAATACGTCGCCTTTGTTAAAAAACGTCGATGGCTCCGGACGTATTTCAGCCTCAATTCCTTCTGGCGCTCTTGGGATCGGCGCTGTTACGCCGTTTTTTGAAGCGGCATATTACGGGTCGCCGCAAGAAAATAATTACTTGCAATTTTTAGCGCCTGAAAATTCGCCCGCAATAAAATTCGTATCTAATCCAAATGAGCCGCTATCAATTGATACGAGTTCCGAACCGCCCGTTTACGGTTACGCCAGCGCCGATATACAATCGCTCGACCCGAACACGTCGTTCACAATTAAATCGCGCGAACCTGGCGCCAAAAATGATAACGTCAAAATTATCATGCGCGACGCCGCAAACGAAGCCGCAACTTTTGATCCGGAAAAAAACGCCCTAATTATCTCCGTCGATTTCACCGGAAGAAAAAACGGCTCAAATCCAAACGGAAACTTCAACATGAACGACCTAATAAATCTAGTCCAAAACGACCCCTTAACCGGTAAACGTTTCACCGTAATTCCACAAACAAATTACAATAATTCCAATCCGCCCGAATTTACAAATCAAGCATACATCGGCATAAACGCAGAAGTCGCCAAAATGTCCGGCGGACTCGTTTCTGCGGGCGCAGTCGTCGTACATCTTGAAACAGACGCAAAAGGACTCGTAAAAACTACCGCAAACGATCTCGTCAAATTTTTTAACGACCCGCCGACAATTGAAGCAAAAAATATTTTGGATAAACTCGGAATAAGCGCCGCAATAATAAATCCAGGCAATACAGACGAACCCGTTTCAACAACCGGAAAATCACAATACGGCGCCGGATTACTACAACCGACAACGCAAAATCAAAACAAAAATAATCCAGAATCACAATGGAATTTTGGCGATATTAAATTCGGAAATAACTTGCCAAAGGACGCTAAAGCTACGGCGTTATTGCTTGCCCGCAACGGTTATGCGGCGGCGTTGCAAGTTACCGCTCGCAATTCCGACGCAAAATACAACGGAACTGAAATCGTAGTCGTTTCGGATACGGCGACAAAAATTTCATACGACGCTCAATCAAAACAAATCACTATCGGTATTGATCCGAATAACCCGCCGACGGCGCAAAATATAGTAGATTTAATCAATTCTACACAAGGAGTAGCCGATCATTTTATTGCAACTATTCCGTATTCCGCAAGCGTTCCGCCTGATCCGCAATCTGGAAGTGCCCCCATATCGGTTGGGGACAGGGGAACGCTGCGGGTATCTTTTTCCGACGAACAAATCGCCAATACCGCAGGAGTCGCTATGCTCGGAAATAGCGATAGCGAAACAATGGGATTGACCTTCTACTCAATCGAATACGGAAACGCCGAATTTGTTGAAATTATCGCAGGTCAAGGTACAAACTTTAACCTCAAAGATAAATACGGCGACGTCAAAGACCGCGTTTACGGGAAAGATATTGTCGCAATGATAAACAACCAGACAACAATAGGCAAAGGCAGAATCGCAATGACCTCGACGTCAGATTTGGATATGGCAATCTGGTTCGACGGAAATGTAAAACAAGGCGACGTTATAGAATTAAGAGTTGAAAGCGGCGGAACGTTGATACAACTAGGACCAATCATAAACGCCGAACAACAAGCAAGAATAAATATACCAAGCATACACAGCAGCCAACTCGGTGGAATAAACGGATTCCTGTCAGATATAAGATCCGGCGGAATAAGCGACCTGACAACAAGCACAAATAACGCTTTCAAAATTATAGACGAAGTAACAGTAGATATTGCGGACCTACGAGCAAGATTAGGCGCTTTCCAAAAAAGCAGACTTGAACCAAATACTGATAACTTAAACGACGCAATCGAAATCGAAACAAACGCTTTAAGCGAAACCATTGATACAGACTTCGCAGTAGAATCATCAGAATTATTAAGACAACAATTACTAATGCAATCAAATATCTCAACATTACAAATGTCAATGCAATCAAGACAAATGCTATTAAGCTTACTAACAGGATAAAGCGTTACATAACCGTTCACGAATATTTAAGGATAGGATGTAAATTCGGAATTCGGAATTCGGAATTAAAGATTTTAATTTCAAATTTAAAATAATCTTTTTAATCTGTAATCTGTATAATCTGCGGATCAATTTTTTGTCCACAGATTACACAGATTATCCTAAAGATTATTTTAAATTTTGAATTGAAAAAACTATCGTCTATAGTCTATCCATTAAATCACCGTGAACGGTTACACGGCGTCAAAGTCTGCCGTCCGAGATTTAGGCGGGCGACAGTAAATGAAAATTCAAGTAATACAGTTTAAAAAATAAATAATGATAAAGATAGGAATTATTGGCGCGGGGCGGCTTGGTTCTTTTCATGCGGAAAAGATTGTTGCGCATAGCGAATTTGAATTAGTTGGCGTAATGGATACGGATATAGTTGCGAGCGAGCGATTAGCCGTAAAACATAAAGTCAAATCATTTGACAAACTTGAAAATATTCTTAATAACGTAGATGCGGTTGTGCTTGCTGCGCCGACGGCGTTGCATTATGAGATCGGCAAAACGGCGTTGCAATACGGTAAGCATTTGTTGATGGAAAAACCGTTATGCGACAATGCGGCGTGCGGCGATGAGTTAGTAAAGTTATCTAGTAAAAATAATCTTGTTTTTCAAGTTGGTCATATTGAGGAATTTAATCCCGCTTGGCAAGACGCAAAAAAACATATTATTGAATTTTCTGACAACGAGCCTATTTTGATTGATACGGTTCGGACGAGCGGTTATACGTTTCGCAGCACGGATATTGGGACGACGTTTGACATGATGATACATGATATTGATCTTGTTTTGTCAATCGTGCAACACGACGCAATTTCTATCAACGCCGCAGGATTTAATATTATCGGCGGCAAACATGAAGATATCGCAAGCGTAAACGTCAAATTTGAAAACGGAACCGTCGCGAATTTATTCTCGTCGCGAGTAGCAAATAATGCAACAAGAACAATGCGAATTACAACAAAAAACGGAAACGTCGATATTGATTTTGCAAAGAGAACTTTATTGTTACAAAAAATCAACGCCGACGTAAAATCAGGAAAATTTGCGCCGAAACGAATCTTAAATGAAGATATAACCAAAATTCAACCGACGTTTATGCAAGAGTTTTTTGTTACGGCAAAGATTGAGAATGAATCGGTTGATGCGTTAGCGTTGGAAGTTGATGATTTTGCGAATGCGATAAAGAACGGCAAAACGCCAAGAGTTACGGGAGAACGCGGTTTGAAAGCAATTAAATTAGCGGAAAAATTTCTAACGTCGATGAAAATAAATTAACTCATGTTACGCATCATACGCAGAAACAAGGCAAAAAATAGTAACTATATTAGGACTGAATTTGACCGCCTGGGTAACGTGAGTTATTTAATGTATGTTTTCGTTGTTTTGTCTTCGTCCCGATAGGGACGGAATTTTCATAACCGCAGGTCTTTGACCTGTGGTAAAAAATCCATACAAAGCTCTGCCCCGCTAGGGGCAGGACATTTTGCGTTAAATAATGTCAATA
>JAISLW010000291.1 GCA_031277105.1 Planctomycetaceae bacterium
TATTATTCGGATATTGACGAAGCGGATAGAGTCGCCGCCTACAAAATTACAAAAGGAAATAATGAGAATCAATGATGATAATAAACTTTCCAAACTTTTTGATTTTGCGTTGACTTGCGGTTCTATTGGCGAGTTCGTTACGGCGTTCAATGAATTTTATAATAGTTCACAACCGCAAAAATTAAAAGTAGAGAAATAAAATGAATGCTGAAAAAGCAGTTAAAATATTATTGGGCGTCTCTACAAATTCATTTGTCCAGATAGGCGGCGTTTGGACGAAACATCGTCTAACTTTTTATAAAAAATGACTTTTTAGAAATACTCATCGCAATTTACATCGCCTGGCTAGTAATTCGGACGACAGACTTTTACGCTTTTAAATCATTGAAATTCAATCACGAGCAGTATAAAAAACTGATTTCCGTGAACGGTTACCAATTTGAATTAAATAAAATTTGTACACAAAACTAATTTATCCAAAATTATATTCTGCTTATGGGCATTTTTTCGAAATTAAAATCGGCGTTATCAAAAACTGTTAAGTTATTAAATACGGATGTTCGCGATCTTTTTAAGTCGTCTGGTCGACTTGTTGATGAAAGTTTTCTTGACGAGTTATTCTCAATGCTCATTAAGACCGATATGGGCGTAGTCGCCGCAAAAGATATAGTCGATGAAGTTCATAAACAATTTCGCGGTCGCGTCGTTCAATTTCCCGAAGTAATCGACGTTCTAAAATTTAAATTGAAACAGCTAATGGAACAACCATTGACGCCAATAAATTTTGCCCCCAATAACCCCACAATAATAATGATATGCGGCGTCAACGGCAGCGGAAAAACAACCACAATAGCAAAATTGACCCGCATGTTTACAGCCGCCCAAAAAAAAGTCATTCTTGGCGCATCAGATACATTTCGCGCCGCCGCCGTTGAACAACTTACAATTTGGGCAGAACGTTTAGGCGCTGAAATTGTTACCGGTCAATCCGGCAGCGATCCCGCAAGCGTTGCACACAAAGCCGTCGCTAGAACATTGGAAACCGGCGCCGATATATGTATTATTGACACCGCCGGTAGATTACAGACCCAAAAAAATCTTATGATGGAATTAGAAAAAATACGCCGCGTACTCGGTAAACTTGTCCCCGAAGCGCCCCACGAAGTTATACTCATACTCGACGCAACAACAGGTCAAAACGGCGTCAGCCAAGCAAAACATTTCACCGAATCCGTAAAATGCACCGGAATTATACTCGCCAAACTCGACGGCACAGCAAAAGGCGGCGTCGCCATAACAATAAAAAAACAAATGAATATCCCCGTCAAATTCATAGGAACCGGCGAGTCGGCAGAAGACTTAGAAATTTTTGATCCCGATAAATACGTCGACGCATTGTTCGACGAAGTTTGACTACGCTAATTATTGAAACGAAAATTATGACAAATAATAAAAGTAATGAATTACTCCCGAACCCGCCTGATTTTCAGACGTCGGCATATACTTGGGACAAGCCGATAGAGGAACAATTTGCAACGACTTCAGTAACTCACGACGCTTTTTTTGATATGGTATTTCAAGTTCAAGAAGTAGCCCGTTCATTTGTACAATTTATTTTACCGGCAATATTGCTAGTTCAACTTGATATTCTCAATTTGAGCGTTTCAGTTCGGCGTTTTCGCGATAAGAATTTTCAAGAAGCCCGCGCCGATATGGTTTATGAAATACCGCTAAAAAACAATCCAAAAAAACGTCTCAAGATTTATATTGTAGTCGAGCATAAAAGTTACAATGATACACATTCGATGTCGCAGTTGTTGAAGTACGAGGCTCAAATTATAGATGCAGAAATTACGCTGGCTAAAAAGTTGAAAATTTATACGAAAGATTTTAAACTTCCGCCTATAATATTGGTAATATTTCATCACGGCGGCGGCGTTTATACAGGCTCGGTCGAACTTGCCGATGAATTTGAAAATATCGCCGGAACCGAAGAATTTATCATAAAACAAAAAGGAATAATATTTGATCTGTCGTCAAAAAGCAAAGAAGAATTACCGCATGATACAAACGTACCGGAACTTTATATTGCATTGCGTATAATGCAGATAATATTGAACAATAATATAGAAAAAATATTACAAGAGGAAAATCTAATAGAGGTATTGAAACCTTATGCGGATGATCCAAAATATCGTCAATTTGGTCGCCTTTTTGCATATTATGTTTTTGATAATAGTCATAACTTATCAGAAGAATGCACAAAACAATTTAACAACCAACTTCAAAAAACATTCAAAGGAGGACAATTTATGTTATCCCAATTCGCAGAACGTTACGTCGCCATCGGCAAAAAACAAGGAAGAGCAAAAGGAATAGTCGAAGGAATAGCCGAAGGTCGTATAGAGGATATTATATCTATTTTGGATATAAAATTTGGCGAGGTTTCAGAAACGGTTCGTAGCTCGCTTTGTGCGATTACAGACATTGACCGTCTTCACAAACTTGTGCGAGTTGCGGTCAAATGCGATACATTTGAGGAGTTTAGCAAGAGTTTAGCTAACGACGCAACATAACGTAATTGAGGTAATTTCGATTATATTTATGTTAAAATTTTATTTTTGTGCGATGGTGATTTGTGGAATTTTTGTAAATTTACCGCAAGTTATTTTTGTAATTTTATTATTTCGATTAACTAACAAATTAATTAACTAATTAACATGTCTAAAAAAATTGACGATTTGAAAAAAGAAGAAACGAAAAAATCAGCGTCCGATTCTAAAGCGGATCGTATTAAAAAGATTGATGCTGTATTTAATAAGAATCCTGATCTTAAAAATGCCGTATCTCAGATTGAGAAGGCTTTTGGCGAAGGCGCAATAATGCCTCTTGGTCTTGATCGGACGCCGAGTTTAACTGGGATTCCTACGGGTAGTCTTTCGCTTGATATTGCGCTTGGCGGTTTTGGCGTGCCTCGCGGTCGTATTATTGAGATATTTGGTCCAGAGTCTAGCGGCAAGACTACGCTTACGCTTCATATTGTTGCGAATGCGCAATTATCCGGCGGCGTTGCGGCGTTTATAGATGCTGAGCATGCGCTTGATCCGAGTTGGGCGAAACGTTTGGGCGTTGATTTGGAGAGTCTTTTGGTATCGCAACCTAGTAGCGGCGAGGAGGCGATGCAGATAACGGAGATGTTGGTTAAGTCTAATGCGGTTGATGTGATTGTTGTTGATTCGGTGGCGGCGTTGGTGCCGGAGAAGGAGTTGAAGGGTGATATAGGCGATTCTCATGTCGGGTTGCAGGCGCGTTTAATGAGTCAATCATTGCGTAAATTGACGGGCGTGATTGCGAAAAGTAAGACGTGCGTAATTTTCATAAATCAAATACGCGAAAAAATAGGCGTAATGTTCGGGTCGCCCGAAACAACGCCTGGCGGTAGAGCGTTGAAGTTTTATTGTTCGTGTCGTATTGATGTTAGACGCGTAGCGCAATTGAAGGAAGGCGAAACGATTATTGGGCAACGCGTCAAGGCGAAAGTTGTCAAGAATAAAGTTGCGCCGCCGTTTAGGGCTGCTGAATTTGATATGATGCACAATTGCGGCATAAGTTACGAAGGCGATATTCTTGATTTAGCGGTATCGCAAAAATTAATTGTGAAGTCGGGCGCATGGTTTCGTTATGGCGATCAGCAACTAGCGCAAGGCAGAGAAAAAACAAAATTATATCTCAAGGAGAATCCTGATTTCACGGAAAAATTGAAAGATGAAGTTTATCGAATAATAAAGGACGGCGGTATTGAATTATTTTCAAGCGGCGACGCAAATGAAATAAGCGAATAAATTCGGGCGTCTCTAAAAATTCATTTGTCCAGGTATGCGGCGTTTCGCCACTGTGTTTATTTTTTGTGCCGCATTAGAGTTTATGCCGCTAATAAATGTTAATATTTCACAACGCCCCAAATATGTCTATTTTAGACGTACAAAATATTAGAATTTATTGATGTTGTAAACCGTAATGCGGCGTTTCGGCACAGTGTTTAATTTTTTTAGCCGCTTACATGCACGAATGAGTTTTTAGAAACTCCCTTTATTTTATTTATTTTATGAAATCTTATAGTTTTTTTACGGCGTTATTTCTGGGTAATATTTTTTTGGTTGGTTTTATATTTATTTTTGGTTTTTGGCGGATAACGTTTGAGATGAATCGTAATGTTTCTGAGTTATCGTTACGTTTTCAGAATATATTTTTATCGCTTGTTAAGACGGGTCTTGAGGAGTCGTGGGACAATGCGGATAAGTCGATAGAGAATTATTGTAATTCATATTCTAAGGTATCCGGTTTACGTTTGACTGTTGTATCGTTGGATGGTCGTGCGCTTGGCGATTCGGATTATCCTGTTGACAAGATGCAGTTGCACAACACGGCGTCGCATCCTGAAATTGTTGCGGCGCTTTCGGGTCAATATGCGGAATCGATACGATTGAGTCAGACGAAACAAATTCGTTACCGGTATATTGCGTCGCCTATTTATCATGGCGGCGAGATTGTCGGCGTTGTTCGTGTTGCGTTACCGGTTTCTGATTTGGCGGCGGAGCGGCGTAATATTTTTTATGGCGTATTGACGGTGTTTGTTTTGATGCTTTTTGCGGCGGCAATTCTTTTGATGTTTTTGAATTGGATTTGGTATAAGCCGTTGCGGATTATTAGCGAATCTGCGTTGCGGATTTCGGCGGGTAAATTTGAACCTGTTACGCAAGTTACGGCGTCGCGCGAGTTGGCTCATCTTGTCAATGTAATAAATCAGATGCAAAAAACGGTAGTAAGTCAACTTGAAACAATTTCACGTCAACGCGAGCGTTTGCAGGTGATATTACAAAATTTACCCGACGCCGTGTTTGCGATAAACTCTTCGGATCAAGTCGTGTATTACAATGAATCGGCGAAGCGGATGTTTGAGTTAGACGATTTAAGCGAGCCGGTAGCGATACAATTTTTGTTACGATATTCGGCGGCGCTGAATTTTTATTTTCAAGAAACGGAAAATATGTCGAATGTAATCAGATCGGAATTGATAAATATAAAAACCGGCGAGCGGAAACGTTTTTTTGAAGCGGAAAAAATCAGCGTGCCGGATGAAACTGATACCAATGGGATAGCGGTTTTGTTATTGTTCAACGATGTTACAACGATAGCGGAAACGAATCGGATGAAGGCGGATTTTGTTGCGAATACGTCGCATGAGTTACGGACGCCGTTGGCGACGATTAGGGCGACGCTTGACAATGTTTCGGATGGTATTTTGGGCGACGTTTCGGAGTTTCGCGGAATTATTGAGATTCTTGACAGACAAGTTAAGCGGTTGGAGTTATTGACTTATGATTTATTGTCGTTGCATGATGTTGAGTGCGGCGGCGTATCGGGGCGATTGGAGGAGACGACGGCGGCAAACTTGAAAACGCAACTTGAAGCGTTATTTGCAGTCAAGGTTAAAGAGAGCGGAGTAAAATTATTTATTGAATCGGAAAATATAGACAAGCCGTTTTTAACCGACGTAAAGCGGCTTGAGTTAGCGTTACAAAATCTTGTTGACAATGCGATCAAGTTTACGGCAACAGGCGGCGTTGTGAGGTTGACGTTTAGGTTTGAGGAATCGGGCGTACTTATTATTTGTTGCGAAGATAACGGATGCGGGATAGCGGAAGAAGAACAACCGCGCGTTTTTGAACGTTTTTACAGGGTAAAATCGCGAAGTGGAGTTAAGGTCGCAGGAACGGGGTTAGGATTAGCGATTGTCAAACATGCGGTAGAGCGTTTAGGAGGAACGATAAAATTAGAGAGCGTCATAAACAAAGGCAGCGTATTCAAAATAGAAATCCCCATCAATTACCCAAACCAAAAAACAACACAAGACGAATTGCCCGAATAATTTCAATTACACTGACAAATATACAGATCGTACTTGAATTTCATCGGGGCGTCTCTAAAAATTCATTTGTCTAGGTAGGCGGCGTTTCGCCCAGTGTTTAATTTTGGGCCGCATTACGGTTTACAACATCAATAAATTTTAATATTTTGCACGTCTAAAATAAACATATTTTAGGCTTTATGAATTATTGAAATTTATTGGTATCATAAACTCCATTGCGGCGTTTCGGCACAGTGTTTAATTTTTTTAGCCGCCTACCTGAACAAATGAATTTTTAGAACGCCCAATAAAAAATAATTCAGAATTTTGTCCAGATGAAGCAAACGATAAAAATTAAAGTTAGAGACGGGATATATTTTTTTACAAAAAAATTATTCTCAATTGTCCCTCCTGTCCCGCTTGTCCCTTCTGTTTCTTTTTTTTGTTTTTAAGAAATTCTGTTTTATTTGGGCGTGCGGGATTTTTAGAGTTGTTAATTAGTTTTCTTTTTTGTGCAATAGTTGATTATTGACAGTACCAATCTATAGCAAATTAATATTATCAGCGACGTCAAAACCGAAACGACTAACCCGACTGGACCGATTGGATTTATTCCCGAAAACTCGTCGATTTTAATATAGCCCGTTACCGTATCTACCAGAAATACGCCCGCGCAACTTCCGCATATTCCAATAACCAAAATGCCGTACAAACCAGCCGGTTTGCCGCTAGGTAATAATGCCTGCGCCATAATTCCGGCTAATACGCCAAAGCCAATCCAGATCAAAATTGTATTAAACCAAAGTTGAATCGCAGGCGAAAAATTTAATAAATCTATCATTTTATTCCGTTGTTCTGATCCGATTTCGCAGATTGTAAATGCGACGCTTCGTTGGAAAATTGGTATCGCGGACCATGCGGATAATATTCGACTGTATCCTTGAGATAACTACCGTTAGGCAACGTCATACCGTTATGAAGAACAGTACAACCCGTCGAACTCAAAATCACAACAAACGCCAAATATAAAATCACAAAAAAAGAAATACGTCTCATCATACTAACTATGCTAAAAGTTTTCATCGTAATTAAATTGATTTGATTATTGGTTTATCCACAATTATTAAACATTAAACTACCCGCCCCAAAGTACCGCCAATCCCCAAAAAAACCGTTACCGCTTGTATCGGTTATAACAATAATAAAACTTTAGGAAGATTCTAAAAACTCGCCAATATTAAAATCGTAAAGGAACTTCTAAAAAACACAACTGGGTATCTCTAAAAATTCATTTTTTTACAAAAAGGTATGCGGCGTTAAGCGCAGATTTGGGTGTGAAGTTTTTTAATATTCCTATTGACGGTATTTTTTGTAATGTTAGAATTAGTTCGCAAGCGATTAAGATTTCGGCGATAACTTGTAATTAGGAGTTGCCGGAATCTTTTTTTATTAAAAGACGTGCGAGGCGTCTCTATATGGATTGTATTTGAAATTAGAAAAATAATTTTTTAGAGACGCTATTGTCTAACCCTCAAGAACCGTTTTAAATCGTATAAACGATAACAAACGGATCAACCCTTATTCAAAAAATTTTTTAAAATGGATTACGCAAAAGAATCTCTCAAGAAACATTACGAATGGAAAGGTAAGATTGAAGTTATTTGTCCTTTGCCGCTTAATACGAAGGATGATTTATCGTTGGCATATACGCCTGGCGTTGCGGAGCCTTGTCGTGCGATACAGAAGGACGTTGATTTAAGTTATGACTTAACGCGTCGTGGTAATCTTGTTGCTGTTGTTACGGATGGTACGGCAGTGCTTGGTCTGGGCGATATAGGGCCGGAGGCGGGTATGCCGGTAATGGAAGGTAAATGTGCGCTTTTTAAGACGTTTGGCGATGTTGATGCGATTCCGCTTTGTATTCGTTCAAAGGACGTTGACACGATAGTCAATACGGTAACGCTTTTAGCGGGTAGTTTTGGCGGTATCAATCTTGAGGATATATCGGCGCCGCGTTGTTTTGAGATAGAGCGGCGTTTGAAGAAGTCTTGTGATATTCCTATATTTCATGACGATCAACACGGTACGGCGGTTGTTACGCTTGCGGCGATGTTTAATGCGATGAAGTTGACGGGCAAGAAGTTGAGCGATTTATCTGTAGTAACAAGCGGCGCCGGCGCGGCGGGAACGGCAATTATACGGCTATTGATTGCGTTAGGGTTAAACGACGTAGTTCTTTGCGACCGGCAAGGCGCTATCTACAAGGGACGCGAAGGGCTAAATACCGAAAAAACTGAAATGGCTGAAATCACAAATAAGAAAGTCAAGAAAGGAACGATAGCCGATGTTTTGAAGGGGGCGGATGTTTTTATTGGCGTATCGGCGCCTAATTGCGTTTCGGAAGAAATGGTGAAAAGTATGAACAAGGACCCGTTTATTTTTGCAATGGCGAATCCGGATCCGGAGATAACGCCGGACAAGGCGAAGAATGCGGGCGCGGCTGTTGTTGGCACGGGGCGGAGTGATTATCCGAATCAGATTAACAACGTGCTTGCGTTTCCGGGAATTTTTAGGGGCGTGTTTGACGTGCGGGCAAGCGATATAAATGACGAAATGAAAATTGCGGCGGCGCGGGCGATTGCTGATATGGTGCCGGATGATAAGTTAAGCGCTGATTTCATTATTCCGAGTCCGTTGAACAAAGACGTTGCCAAAGCGGTTGCCAAAGCGGTTGCGGAAGCCGCAAAAAAAACAGGCGTAGCAAGGATATAAAAATTCGGAATGCGGAATTAAAGATTTTTAATTTCAAATTTAAAATAATCTTTTTAAACTGTTCTTACTTGAATTTGTTTTTACCGCCGCCTGCCTAACTATCGGATGGCAGGCTTTGGCGTTTTTAAATCAATGAATTTCAAGTACGAGCAGTATAATCTGCGTAATCTGTGGATCGTTTTTAAAAATTATCCAAAGATTTCACAGTTTAAAAAGTTTTAAAAAATAATTCCGCATTCCGCATTTCCTCCCTTTAACCTCTAAATAATGTTGTGTTTATTTTTTGTATAATTTTGGCGGTAATTTTTGGTTGTTGTGTTGGTAGTTTTTTGAATGTTGTGGTTTATCGTTTACCGCTTGGCGTTTCTCTTTCTTATCCGTCGTCTCATTGTCCGAAGTGTAAGCATTTGATACGTCCTTATGACAACATACCTGTATTGGGTTGGTTTTTGCTTTTGGGTCGTTGTCGTGATTGTCGTTCGTGGATTAGTTTTCGTTATCCTTTTGTTGAGGCGGTATCTGGTTTAGTTGCGGGTTCGGTTTCGGGGGCGATTTATTATTCTGGGGTATCGGTTTCGTATTTTGAATTTGTTATTATTTCGTTATATTATTTTGGGTTAATTATTACGTTATTTGCGGCGGGGTTAATTGAGTTTGACAGAAATATTGTGCAAGCGAAGTTATTTATGCCAATAATAATTGTTATACCTGCGGCGTCGTATTATTTGCGTCAAATTGAGTTTTATACAAGATTGAACAATTCAACTTTGTCATTTACGATTACGGCAATAATAATTTCGTGCGTAATAGCGATAATAAGTTTCCGTTATTATTTGCCGGAGTATAAAATTCAGACGAAACAATCGTTATTGCGAAAAAAGAAAAAAAATTATTCAAAAAAATTTTTAATATCTGAATTATTGTTACAAAAATGTTTGCCGTTATTTACGGCTGTTGTGATTAGTGTTAGTTGTGGAGTTGTTGCGGTTCCGGTTTTATTTTTTGTAACGATAATTTCTATAATTTTTTGGCGGTATCGTAGAGTGCGGCGTTTATATTTACTTTTAACCGGCGCAACTTGGATGATAATTATTTATGTCCTCGCAAACGGAAAATAAAAAATAACGTAACCGTTCACAAAAATTTAAGAGACAAGTTTTAGGGAGTAGAGGATAGGGGATAGGGAATAGGGAATAGGGTGTAGGGGATAGGGTGTAGGAAGTAGGGTGTAGGGTGTAGGGTGTAGGGTGTAGGGGATAGGGTGTAGGGGATAGGGTGTAGGGTGTAGGAAGTAGGAAGTAGGAAGTAGTTTTTTATAAAACTAGAGAACAGTTTTTTTATTACAAAAAAATTGTCAGAAGGATCGCAGGCATCTCGCCTGCATACGGTTGTACTCGACCGCCAACGAGCGAGATTTAATATTACAACAGTTTTTTTGTTTGCCTTGCGGTAACTTGCAGCCGAAACGCTTGCGTTCCTGCTCAATTTTTTGCTATAAAAAAATTGTCCCACTTGTCCCTCAAAAATTGCTAATACGTAATTTGCTAAACAAATTTCCGTGAACGGTTACGAATTACTTACAGTTTAATTTTATATCAAAATGTCATACGAAAAGAGCGATGATTTTGAATTGGATCTTGAGCCGCTTGGCGGGTCTGATGAGTTGGAATTGGAGTCGGTTGCGGATGATGATGCATTGAAGCAGGTAGCGCCGGATGTTCCATTCAACGCAGGCGTGCGTTTGATTCCGGTAATTTGTTCCGCTTGCAAAACGCGTCTTTATGCCGGAGAAGATCAAGTTGGATTATGGAAGCGTTGCCCCGATTGCGACCGTTTAACAGAAATCAGAGCGGTTGCGCCGCGATTTATCTTGACCGCAGACGATCCCGAAGCCGCCGGAGGTTACAATTTACAAAACGCAGAAGTATCAAAAAATGATATTAAACAACTACGAAAAGAAAACCAAAAAATAATAAAAAAAGACCAAGAACTAAAAACTAAACTCAAAAAAGAAGAACATATCCCAAAAACTTACGTCGAAGAACAACCCGCTATCGAAAAAATGTTGAATAAATTATTAAAAAGCGACGACGAAAAAAACGACGAAAACAAAATTATTCAACGCGAAAAACAAATCAACGATAAAATTGAAGCAATCAAAAAAGCGGCTCGCAACGGTAAATTAGACGAGTTTCTGGCAACATCAGATAGTAAACCAATAACTGATCCCGCAGAACGAAAACGACTTGAAAAACAACGCCAATTCAACGCCGCAATATCTACGCCGCCTTCAAATCTATCGCAAAAAACTCCTCCGCCTCCGCCTCCGCCGTTGCAATCTTCAACTCAATCGTCTCAACCTTCGACTCCGGCGTCAATCCAATCGTCGTTTTTATCATCAACTCAATCATCGTCTAAAACTTTTTCGTTATTTTCGCCTTTGGCGGATCGTAGTTGTCGGGCGCGTTTATTGATTCTTACGGTTTGTGGTTTTGTTGGTAATTTGACGGGTGAAAAGGCTAGGTCGATGATTTGGCAAGCCTCGATAGACAAGGTTTATGATCAAATTCCGGGTTACGCTTATAATTGGGCGGAGAGTGGAATTCTTTTTGTTAATTTTTGGTTTGGCGCCGTGTTGAGTGTTGTTTGGTTGTGTTTATTATTTTTGTTTGGCGTGAGTATTTTTGAGGCGACGTTGTCGGGGCGGGATCGTGTTGAGCGGTGGATGTGGTTTGATTTAGATTTTGGTTTTTCGTATATTGGCTGGTCGTTTTTGATACTTTATGTTTCGGGTTTTCCGGGTTTTGTGGTTTGGTTTTTGAGCGGTATATTTTTGCCTGATTATTATTCGCAATTGATATTTATTCATTTTGCGGGTCAATTTTTTTGTTTTCCCATACTTTTTTTGTGCGTAATTGAGTCGGATACGTTTTATGGTAAATTCCCGCGCAAGACGTTGGCGAGTTTGCGTAAATTTGTTTTTCTTTGGTTAGCGTTTTATATCAAGTCCGGTTTAATTGTTGGTATTCCGGCGTTGATTATTTTTGGATTAGCGTATAGTGGTACGGCGTTTTTTGACAATTGGTTTGTGCATTCTTTGTGTTATTATATTATTTCAGCAATCTTATTGACTTTTTGCGGTTATTTTGTTTTATTCTATTTCAGGCTACTGGGCAAAATGGCGCACGAACTAAAATTAAACGAATAATTGCGAACCGAATAGTTGCGAATATCAAAATTATATTTTAATACGGAATGCGGGAAAAATTTCGGAATTCGGAATTATTTTTTAAAATCTTTATAATCTGTGTAATTTGTGGACAAAAAATTTGATCCGCAGATTAAAAGGATTATTTTAAATTTGAAATCGAAATCTTTAATTCCGAATTTTCCTTTAACTTTTTTTTTGAAATTTTGAGATGAAACACAATGTATTAGCGATAGTGTTGGCTGGCGGTCGTGGGTCGCGTCTTGATCCTCTTACGCGAGATCGTGCGAAGCCTGCGGTTCCGTTTGGGGGCGCTTATCGGATAGTTGATTTTACGCTGTCTAATTGTTACAACAGCGGCTTGCGTAAGATATTGCTTTTAACGCAGTACAAAGCGATGAGTCTTGACCGTCATATTTCTATAGGTTGGTCGCGTTATTTTTGTCGTGAAATGGGCGAGTATGCAGACGTAGTGCCGCCGCAACAATATATTGCGGAGAGTTGGTATTTAGGGACGGCGGATGCGGTTTATCAGAATTTATTTGCGGTAGAAGACGAGCAACCGGAGCATGTGATTATTCTGGGCGGCGATCATATTTACAAGATGAATTATGACAAAATGCTGCAATTTCATATTGACAACAAAGCGGCGGCAACGGTTGCGGCGATACCGGTTTCAACTAATGAAGCGCGGGGCAGTTTTGGAGTAATGGAAGTTGATGCGAATTACCGGATAATTGGATTTGAGGAAAAGCCGGAGTTTCCAAAAACGATTCCCGGACGTGAAGACCGTTGTTTGGGATCGATGGGAATTTATATTTTTAATACGCGGACGTTGTGCGATAGACTTTGCGCCGATGCGGTCGACGTCGGCAGCAAGCATGATTTCGGGACAAATATTATACCGTCGCTTATTGGCGATCAGCCGGTTTATGCGTTTTCGTTTATGGATGAGAATCGCAAAATGGAAGCGTATTGGCGCGACGTCGGGACGTTGGATTCTTTTTATGATGCGAACATGGATTTGGTTTCGGTTGACCCTCATTTGAATATTTATGATTCAGCGTGGCCGATTTATACGTTTCATCCAAACTTGCCGCCGGCGAAATTTGTTTTTGCGTCGGAGTTACGCACGGGGCAAGCGTTAGACAGTATTGTTTGTGCAGGTTCAATTATATCGGGAGGGTTAGTCGCAAAATCAATTTTAGGTTATTCGTGCAGAGTAAATAGTTTTTCAAAAGTAGAATCGTCGATCCTTTTTGACAACGTGCAAGTCGCACGCGGCGCAAAAATTAAAAATGCAATCATAGACAAAGAAGTTATTATCCCAGAAAATGAAACTATAGGATACGACCAAAATTGCGACCGTAATAGGGGATTTACAGTTACAGAAAACGGAATAACCGTTGTAGCAAAACAAGTCGGTCCTAGCTCGTTTATCTAACGGGCGTCTCTAAAAATTCATTTGTTCAGGTAGGCGGCGTTTCGCCGAAACGCCGCAGTAGAGTTTATGTCGCTAATAAATGTTAATATTTCATAACACCTAAAATAAATCTATTTTATATGTTACGAATTATTAAAATTTAATAA
>JAISLW010000105.1 GCA_031277105.1 Planctomycetaceae bacterium
TTTCTACCAACATGTTGTCCCTAACGGGACAGAAATGAATTTTTAGAGACGCCCAGATATTAAACCTCGCTCATCGGCGGTTGAGTACAACCGCATGCAGGCGAGACGCCCGCGATCCTAAAATGCAGGCGGGACGCATGAGTTCCTGTGCGATTTTTTGTTACAAAAAATCGTCCCACTTGTCCCCGAAAATTGCCAAAACGTAATTGTTAAAAAATTTTTCGTGAACCTTTACCTAATTTTTATGTTGTAATTTTAGCGGATGGAAGATTACAGCAGGACAATTTTTGTAACGTTAATTGTCCACAATAACCCTAATTTTTAAATAATGAATAAAATGAAAAAAACAAATTCCATTTCAGTTTCCCTCTCAACCAAAGTTAAAATAGCAAGTAAAAATGTTAAAATAACAAAGGATGGGAGGGCGTTTAATCATAAAAATCGTTTTTTTAGCGATTTTGACGTTTCATCTTCCAAAAAATTTCTTTCGTTTTTTGGTTTTACGCTTGTTGAGTTATTGGTTGTGATAGCGATTATTGGCGTATTGATTGCGGTTCTTTTGCCGGCGGTGCAAGCGGCGCGTGAAGCGGCGAGACGAATGCAATGTTCCAATAATCTAAAACAACTCGGATTGGCGGCGCATACTTTCGCCGATTCCCATCAAGGAAATTTTCCTTTGGGCGGACGCAACCATGACTACTCGCCTTTGTCGTGGACTCCTTATTTGCTTCCATATTTAGAGCAAACTGCTCGTTATGAAAAAATGAGTCTCCAATATGTTTCCCATAGCGAAACATCAGGCGGCGGCGGATATGTTTACGACGCCGCAGACACAAAAGACGGCGGCGCTTATAACCGCCGCCAAAATGTTCTCGCTTGGCAAGATAGATTGCCTACTTACACTTGCCCATCAAATTTACGAAAAACTTTTAAAATAACATTTACGTACATGGCGCCGCTCGGTCCTTATGAATGGCCTAAGGTTAGTTATGTCGCTTGTTTTGGCAGTACGGGAATTGCCTCTTATAGGATGGCGAGTTGTCATTCAACGTATTCTTGGGGTCAAAATTATTCGCCGAGTTCAAGTAGCGGCGGCGATACCGCTGATACAGTGCAATGTAATGGCGCATTATTCGGATTTATAATTGCATACGGTAATCCGCTTGACAAAATTAATGCGGCTGATTTTGGCGAAATTCCTATGTCTTCTGCAACCGACGGACTTTCAAATACAGTTATGTTTTCAGAAACAGTAGAAACATTAAGCGATGATAGTTGGACAACGATATATAGCGACGGACGCGGTTTTGCTCATAATCCGCTTTCATCATTTTTTACAACATACTACGAACCCAATTCTACAATTCCCGATGAGTTATCAATTGCGGCACAATGCCATCGTCCTGGTTTGCCGTTTACTCCAAATTGTCCTTGCATTACATCAGAAAATAATTATTCCAGATTTTCTGCAAGAAGTTTGCATGTTGGCGGCGTTAATGCAGTTTTTGGAGACGGACACGTTTCGTTTATACCGAATACAATAAATCGCCAAATCTGGCGTTATGTAGGCGACTCTGCTGACGGTAACACCGTTTCATTACCGTAATTCATTACCTTAATTTTTTATAAACGTTTACGGAATTTTTTTATTAAACGTTTTGGCAATTTTTGAGGGACAAATAGGACAGAGAGACAAATGGAACAATTTTTTTTGTAACAAAAAATCTGTTCTCTAGTTTTCTAAAAGACTACTCCCTAAACCTCCACTATATCCCCCAAAACTTGTCGTTTAAATTTCCGTGAGCAGTTACAATTTTTTTATTTTTTTAGAATAATAATTATGAAATTATTTATAATACCAATTTTATTTTGTCTTGTTGTTGTTATTGGTTGCGGCAAAACGCCTAACCCTGATGGACGCGTCGACGTTTCGGGAACTTTGACATTAAACGGTCAAGAAATTACCGACGGCGTATGGAGTATTTTTTTGAAATCCGATGAAAACCACGATAACGGCGGCGGTGGCCCAGTCTATAAAGGTAAGTTTCACTTGACCGGACGAAATGCGCCGAAACCCGGAAAATATCGCGTCTGCTTGACCGGAACAAGATATATCGATGCAAAAACCGGAAATCCTGTTTCGCCTCAAACAGATCCGGCAGATTTTGTTACGCTGAAAATATTACCTGACGATTTTTTTAATAACAGTAAAATTGAATTTGAAGTCGTCGCAAAAAAGAAAAATATTTTCAATTACAATATCGAAACAGATTTCAAACCAGTCGAAATAAACAATAATACCAGAAACCGCGAAAAAACAGATTAAAAACATAACCGCTCAAAGAACACAACCGTCTCGCCTGCAATTTGCCGATAGGCAAACAAAAAGATTGTTAAGATATAACCTCGCTCAACAGCGGTTGAGTACAACCGCAAGCGATCTTGAAAAGCAGGCGAGACCAACGGATCGCGGGCGTCCCGCCTGCATGTTGCCGATAGGCAAACAAAAAGGCGCTTGAGATTTTAACCTCACTCAACGGCGGTTGAGTACAACCGCTTGCAGGCGAGACGCCCGCGATCCTGGGATGCAGACGAGATTCACGCGATCCGGCATTTTTTGTAACAATAAATATTTGTCCCGTTAGGGACAACATGTTGGTAGAAAAAAATGATACGAATTTTTAGCGTCCCGTTAAGGACGCAATAAAGGTTAAGGTCGTATTGACATGTTGTCCCTAGCGGGACAAATATATTTTTGACCTTGCTTTTCTACCAACATGTTATCCCTAACGGGACAGAAATGAATTTTTAGAGACGCCAAGATATTAAACCTCGCTCATTGGCGGTTGAGTACAACCGCATGCAGGCGAGACGCCCGCGATCCTGGGATGCAGGCGTTCCGCCTGCGAACCTGAAGAAACACCAGGCGAAATGTTCGCGATCCTGAAACGCCTGCGATCCTTCAGACAACAAAACTACTCCCTATCCCCTACTCCCTACTCCCTAAAACTTGTCGCTTGAATTTTTGGGAGCGGTTAAAATTTTTTTTATCGTCTTCCGCTTCGTAGCGTCAAGTATTCTATTAGGGCTTTGTCGAATTGGATGCTGGTGTCAAGTTTTACATAATCGATTCTGCTTTTTGCACAATCTTTTTGTATCTTGTTTCTGAAATCGTCAATCAACTTGATATAGTCCAGCCGCACCTCGTCTGCATTCGCTATTACGTTTTCGCTTGATTCAGGATCAACAAAATTCATTTGTCCATGAAACGGAAACGTCGCCTCCGCTTCGTCTAACACGTGAAACAAAATTACATCATGCCCCGCATGACGCAACCTGTGCAAACTCCACAAAATCGCATCAATATCGCCAAGCAAATCACTAAAAATCATCACCAGACTCTGACGCCGCAACATCGCCGCAAGTTGCACAATTGACGCCGAAACGTCCGTCTCGCCAGACGGAGTAAGATTAGATAACACCGAAAGAATTTCGCCCAATTGCTTGCGACTCGCCTTAGGCTTGATCGAACTAATAATCCGCTCGCCAAACGTAACCAAACCCACCGGGTCCTGCTGATGAACCATCAAATAAGAAAGCGCCGCCGCAACACAAATCGAATACTCAAATTTCGTCATCTCCTGACGATACGTATAACCCATCGAACTACTCGTATCCACCACAAGATAACCCGATAAATTCGTCTCCGATTCATACTTGCGAACATAATACTTGTCCGTCTTCGCATAAACAAGCCAATCTATATCATTCGGATCATCGCCTTGAGCATACTTCCTATGCTCGCTAAACTCTACCGAAAATCCATGCAACGGACTAGCATGCAATCCATGCATAAAACCCTTGATAATAAATTGCGCCCGCAAATCTAAACGCTTAATCGTCCGAATTACCGACGGCTTCAAATACTTCTCATGCGACATAAATTCACCAAATAATATTTTGCTAGAAAATTAAATTAAAAAAATCGTAACCGTTCACGAAAATTT
>JAISLW010000139.1 GCA_031277105.1 Planctomycetaceae bacterium
GCGGCGTTTCGCCCCGTGTTTAATTTTGGGCCGCATTACGGTTTACGACATCAATAAATTTTAATATTTCACACGTCTAAAATAAACATATTTTAGGCTTTATGAATTATTAAAATTTATTGGTAGCATAAACTCCATTGCGGCCCAAAAAATAAACACAGTGGCGAAACGCCGCCTACCTTTTTGCAAAAAAATAAATTTTTAGAGATACCCTTTAGAAGTTCTTTAAAATTTTTTGATTTGGTTGTGGATTTAGTCCCCCTCATTGACAGTTTTTGATGTTATGGGAAAATTTGTTTGTTTTTGGGGGCGATTAGCTCAGTTGGTTAGAGCGCTAGCTCGACAAGCTAGAGGTCACTGGTTCGAGCCCAGTATCGCCCAGTTTTTTTAACTTATTTTGAAATTAAATGCGAATATTTTAAGTTGTAACGTTAAATTTTTATTTTCGCTCATAACCGCCGCCTGCCTGTCATTAGGTAGGCTTTTTATTTTTTTACGCTGTTGCAATTCAATTAAACGCCGTATAATAAACCGTAAATCTATAAATATTTACTCAAATAATAATCCATTCAATCAAATATAACCGCTCAATAATCTAACGTCAGTCATGGCATTTTTGACGACTAATAATGTTGCGATAAAAGGGATTTCTGCTTGCGTGCCTTTCAAGGTTGAAGAGAATATTGATCTTCATTTATTTTTGCGGTCTGGCGAGGCTGAAAAAGTAATTGCATCTACGGGTATTCAACGTAAACGTATTCTTTCGCCGAACCAGACGGCGTCCGATCTTTGCGTTGTTGCCGCCGAGCGTTTGATTTCTGAATTGCGATGGGAGAAGAGCGATATAGATATTCTTATATTTGTAAGTGTTGCGCGGGATTATATTATGCCGCCTACGTCTAGTATATTGCAAGACAAACTCGGATTATCTGAAAGTTGTCATACGTTGGATATTCCGACGGGTTGTCCGGGTTGGGTGCAAGGTTTGAATGTTCTTGCGGCGTTGTTGGCAAGCGGCGACGTGCGGCGCGGGTTGCTTTTAGCGGGCGATGCGCCGACGTTGTTAAATTCGCCGAAGGATAAGGAGACGCGTCCGTTGTTTGGCGACGCCGGCAGCGCTACGGCGCTAGAATATACGCCTAATGCCGAGCCTATGCAATTTATTTTTGAAACAGACGGTAAAAAATTTAAGTCGATATTTATTGAAGACGGCGGTTGTCGCAATCCGCTCACGGCGGCGTCGTTAGAAGAAATCGAATTTGCGCCAAATGTAATTCGTCGAAAAATTGATTGTAAACTTGACGGGATGGAAGTTTTCGCTTTCGGGCTGGCAAAGGTTCATGCGGGAGTGATTAAGTTGATGGAGCGTTTTGCAATTAGCGACGTTGATGTTGACTATTATCTTTTCCATCAGGCTAATCTTTACATGAACGAAAAAATACGCAAAAAATTAAAAATCGATCCTGTAAAAGTTCCGTATAGTTTGCAAAATTTCGGCAATACAAGTTGCGCCTCGATACCGCTAACAATAGTAACGCAATGCCGTCAAAATTTCGCCGAAAAAAAATTAAACAATATCGCCTGTTCGTTTGGCACGGGATTAAATTTGTGCGGTTGTCATTTCATAACAAATTCAATCGTTTGCCCAGAACTATTAGAATATTAGTAAAAATTTTAAGTTGCCGTTCACAGAATTAAGGGTAATGCGGAATTATTATTTTAGGAACAAGTGGAACAAAGTTAATTTGCAATTTTGAAATCAAAATCTTTAATTCCAAATTCCGAATGCGGCAAAACAATGAATACAATGTTATACGAATATATTGTTGTTTGCGAAAAAATTAAAATAAAATAGTCAGAGTTTTGTTTAAATTCGGAATGCGTAATTAAAAATAATCTGTTTAATCTGTTTAATCTGCGGATCATTTTTTTGTCCACAGATTAAGCAGATTAGAAGGATTATTTTAAATTTGCAATCAAAATCTTTAATTCCAAATCCCGAATTACCAAATTTTACTTATAAAAAAGGAGAATAATTTATGTCGAATATTGAAAAGTATGATGCGATTTTTATTAAGAGTTTTGATGTTGACGGTTCTGTGTTGGGGCCGGATTTGAAGTATCAGAGTATTCCGTCTTGGGATTCTGTTGGTCATATGAGTATGGTTGCGGCGATGGAGGATTCGTTTGATGTGATGCTTGAAACGGAGGATATAATTGATTTTAGTTCTTATGACAAGGGCAAGGAGATTTTATCTAAGTATGGCGTGGAGTTTTGATGAGTATATTTGACGGGCTGGAGAAATTTGGCGATAAAATTGCGTTTGTGTGCGAATCGGGCGAGGTTTCTTATATTGATTTTATAGAGTTATCGTCTGTGATTTCGGGTTTGGTTTTGCCGCGTAGTTTGGTATTTTTGGTTGGTTGCAATGAATTAAATTGTGTTGCGGCTTATGTTGGATTTTTGCGTCGTCGCGTGGTTCCGTTGTTGCTTAACGACAATATTAGCGTTGCGCAATTGAAGAATTTGATTGATATTTATTTGCCGTTATATATTTTTATTTGCGTTGACAAGTCGGGTGAATTTTCGGGCGATTATGAGGTTGCGGGCGAATTTGGCGGGTATATTTTGTTGCGGCGTATTGGCGGCGGAGTTGGCAAGTTTAGCGGAGTTGGCGGCGTAGAGTTGCATGATGATTTGGGGTTAGTATTGACGACGTCTGGTAGTACGGGCAGTCCGCGGCTGGTGCGGATTTCTTACAAAAATATTTTGACCAATACGGAATCGATTATTGATTATCTTAAAATTACGTCTTCCGACCGTGCGATAACAACGATGCCGATGGCGTATTCTTATGGTTTATCTATTATCAATACGCATTTGAAGGCAGGCGCATCGATAATTTTGACGGAGGCGACGTTGATGGATCGCGGTTTCTGGGATATTTTCAAGAAGTATCGACCGAATACTTTTGGCGGCGTGCCGTATATTTTTGAGATGTTGAAGCGGTTGCGTTTTGGGCGGATGGATTTATCGTTTATGCGTTATATTACGCAGGCGGGCGGTAAATTAGACGGCGAATTTGTAGCGGAATTTCGTGATATTTGTGCGGACAAAGGAATAGAGTTTATTGTAATGTACGGGCAAACGGAGGCGACGGCGAGGATGGCATATTTACCGTTTGAGAGAACTTACGACAAAAAAAACAGTATCGGCGTAGCGATACCAGGAGGAAAATTCTGGTTAGAAAACGACGACGGAAAAATAATTAACGAGCCTAATATTGCCGGAGAACTAATTTATCAAGGCGACAACGTTTCGATGGGATATGCGAATAATGCCGATGATTTAACTAAAGCGGATGAAAATTGCGGAGTATTGAGGACGGGCGATATTGCGCAATGCGATGTTGATGGTTATTATTATATTGTGGGGCGTAAAAAAAGATTTTTGAAAATTTTCGGGAACAGGGTAAATCTGGACGAAGTTGATATGTTGCTTAAAAGGGCTGGATATGACGCAGTCGCAACAGGAAAAGACGATAAACTAAAAATTTTCGTAACAAAAAATCAAATTGATAAAATAAAAAATTTATTAGCAGAACAATTAAAACTAAACCCAATCGCATTCGATATAGAACTCATCGAACAAATACCAAGAAACAACGCCGGAAAAATCTTATACGCAAATCTACCAGAAATATAAAATGCAAATAGTTGTAACCGTTCTCAAAAATTTGTTTATCAAATTACGTTTCGGCAATTTTTGAGGAGCAAGTAAGACAATTTTTTTATAAAAAAAAATTGAAAAGGAACGCAAGCGTCCCGCCTGCGAATCTGAAGGAACACAGGCAAGACGCCTGCGATCCTGAAATGCTAGCAAGACGCCCGCGATCTTGAAATGCAGGCGAGACCAACGGATCGCGGGCGTCTCGCCTGCACTTTGCCGCAAGGCAAATAAAAAGGCGGTTGCGATCTTAAACCTCTCTCACCAGCGGTTGAGTACAACCGCCAGCAGGCGAGACGCCCGCGATCCTGTGATGCAGGCGTTTCGCCTGCGAATCTGAGGGAGCCCAGGCGAGATGTTTGCGATCCGGTATTTTTTGTAACAATAAATATTTGTCCGATCTGTCCCGTTAGGGACAACATGTTGGTAGAAAAAAATGATACGAATTTTTAGCGTCCCGTTAAGGACGCAATAAAAAAGGTTAAGGTTGTATTGACATGTTGTCCCTAGCGGGACAAATATATTTTTGACATTGCTTTTCTACCAACATGTTGTCCCTAACGGGACAGATGAGACAAATATTTATTGTTACAATAAATCTATCGCCTAAAAATATGTTCATTTTAGACGAGTGACGTATTAAAGTTTATTGATGTCGTAAACCGTAATGCGGCCCAAAATTAAACA
Source organism: Planctomycetaceae bacterium (assembly GCA_031277105.1). GTDB lineage: Bacteria > Planctomycetota > Planctomycetia > Pirellulales > Thermoguttaceae > WRKP01. The sequence goes on from JAISLW010000139.1 coordinate 4,415, forward strand.
CTGGGCGAAACGCCGCCTACCTGACAAATGAATTTTTAGAGATGCCCAAAATATGTTTTTCGATGAGTTCTTTTTTTTTATTTAAATTTGATTAGTTCCATTTGGATTAGGTCGTCAATTCTTCCATTTTTTATGAAATTTTCGGCGATAAGAGTAGTCATGAATGCGCCGTATTTTTTTGTTGCGATGTTGTAATTTTCTAGGTGTCTTGCCAAGTTTTTTTTGTATCTTTCGCGACTAATAGCGTCGATGTAGAGTTCAAGTTGTTCCGCAGTTTCGCTGTCAACTAATCTTAAATTTCCGTGTTCCGGCGGTTCTGTATCCGCTTCGGCTAATATTTGCACAAAAATAGTAACAGCGGAATCGCCGACGATTTGCGATACGAAAGTAACCGGATCAACTGGAAATAATAAATCACTGACTACAACTCTTATTCCATGCGGTTTCCAAGTTGGCGGCAATTGTTCAATAGCGTCCGCCGGCGACGTTAGCGCCGCTAAATCGAAACCGTCCCATTCTTGCGGCGCTAGATGCGACCTTTCCAAAACGCGACAACCGTCATCCGTAACATAAACGCGAAACGAAAATTTTGACTCCGCCGCCGCAGACGAAAAAAAACCAGCCAACGCAAAAGTCGCCGCCGCCTTCGCCGTCTTTGACAAACTCATCGACTTAGATACGTCAAGCAATAAATCAACATGAGGATTAACCTCTTCGCGAAAAAGTTTAACCGCAAGCCTATCGCTACGCGCATAACTATTCCAATCAATCCGCCGAATATCATCGCCCGCAACATAATCGCGATGCTCCATAAATTCAAGACTGCTGCCAATAGAACGACTAAGCAAGTTGCCCATCGAACCAAGCGGCGTTTGAGGCGGCTCCGAAAAAGCAACCTGACTCCCAAAACGATAACCCAACATCAGATTTTCATAATCCATCTTAATTTCTAATTTAAGTTTAATTTCCTAATTTATAAGGGCGTCTCTATATTCTATTTTCTAAATTTTTGCGGATGGTTGCGTTATTTTTCCATTTCGTTTATGTATTGTTTTAGTCGTTCTAGTTCGTTTGTTACGGCGCTTAATTTTAGCATATTTTCGACGCGTTTAATTAGTTCAAATTTATTTACGGGCTTGCTCAAATAATCGTCGCAACCTGCGGCGACGGCGCGTTCAATATCGCCAAGTTCGCTCAATGCCGTTACCATTAGGATCATGATATTTTTTGTTTTTGGGTTTGCTCTGATTTTTTCGCAGACTTCAAAACCGCTCATTTTGGGCATCATTATGTCCAGTAGAATTAAATCCGGCAATTCTTTCGTTGCTTTTTCCAGCGTTTCGGCGCCGTCGAATGCCGTAATAATTTCATAATCGAAATTTTTGTAATTAGCGCCGGCAAGATATGCGTCAAGTAATTCTACGTTGACAATATTATCGTCGGCAATAAGGATTTTATGTTTCATTTTATGGCTGATATTGTTTTAAACTGTTCGCAATTTAATTTTCGGCAACTGTTCACGGAAATTTTTCTAGCCAATTACGTATTGGAAAATCATTTACAGATGGCGCTGCTCTACGCTAATGCTTGTCGTCCCGATGGGGCTAAAATATAACCAAAATTTTAATCCAAAAAATAAACGCGTACTGATTGATAAACAAATTTTCGTGAACGGTTACAAAAAAATACTCCTTAACTCTCTAATCCCTGTACTCAAAAACTTGTCGTTTAAATTTCCGTGAACGTTTACATTTTTTGTTTATAGTTGTTGTTGTTGTTTAATTCTGATTGCGATACTTTCGGCGATAGCGTCTTCGGCGAGTTTACGGTTGCCGGATTCGATATAGTATGCGCTGAGTATTGTAAATCCGAATGGGTCTGTCGGCGCTAGTTTGCAATAATTTTCGGCGTATTTGATTGCTTCGTCTATTTTGCCGTCGCGTTTAGCAAGTGCGCCGAGTGCGTTATAAGTCAACGCAAAATCCGGCGCCGTTTCTGTCAATTTATGCAAACCGGCAGTCGCTTCGGAAATATTACCGTTACGATAATGTTCAATACAAGAATCGTATTGTTCAAGTGGAGTAGTCATTCTAAATCAAGGTTAAAGGTTAAAGGTTGAAGGTTGAAGGTTGAAGGTTAAAGGTTAAAAAATAAGGTTAAAAAATATACGTATCGTATTTGCAATTCTGCGATGTTAAAGCGTCAAAGTTTTCCGCCTGATAGCGGCAAACGATGGTAAATGAAAATTCAAGGAAACGTATTATACTTGAATTTCATCAATATAAAAGCACAAAAAATTACCGCCCAAAAACAACAGACGGAAGTAAACTTCTAATAACCAGTTTTTTATTTATTAAGCGCCGAAAACGCAGAGATCGCAGAGAAGAAAATTTTCAAAAATTATTTTATATACAACGTCAATTATAATATTAAAAAAATTTTTGATTGCAATTAAAATTTTCTCTGCGTTCTCTGTGGGGCGTCTCTAAAAATTCATTTTTTGTAAAAAGGTAGGCGATGTTTCGCCGAAACATCGCAATACGCATAAAATAATTATTAAATTTTAATAATTCATAACGTATTAAAATAGAATATTTTAGGCGTTGTAAAGTAATAAAATTTATCGATGTCGTAAACTCTACTGCGGCCCAAAATTAAACACTGGGCGAAACGCCGCCTACCTGAACAAATGAATTTTTAGAGATACCC
>JAISLW010000300.1 GCA_031277105.1 Planctomycetaceae bacterium
AAGAGACTATAAATTCAAGTGAATTTCTAAATATATTTTATTCTTCTCAATTTTAATTTTCTTATTGCAAACAACAAAAACGCAAGTCGGTTTTTTCTTTGGCATACGGTTTGCAAACAGTAATATTATTCACGCAATTTAGCCGTCATATTCGCTGGTTAATGAAATTTTACGACCGAGCGAATATTTGTAGATTGTTAGGTTAAATTTTTGTTGCGTTTAGATGTAGTTTATTGTGTTGTATTTTTTTAACGGATGGAAAAAATTACAACAGGATAATTTTTGTTACAAAAAATCGTCAGAAGGATCGCAGGCGTCCCGCCTGCATCACCGGATCGCGGGCGTCTCGCCTGCACGCGGTTGGACTCAACCGCCAATGAGCGAGTTTAGATTAGGTTAGTTTTTCAGTAACTTGCCTTCGCCGCCGGATCGCGGGCGTCCCGCCTGCATGCGGTTGTACTCAACCGCTAAAGATGGAGGTTTTTACTTCAACGGTTGTATTCCTTCGTAATTTTTGTAACAAAAATTGTCCCATAACAAATTTAATTTTGGAGAACAAAATAATGAAAAACACAAATTCAGTTTCCGGTTTATTCTCTGCCGAAGTCAAAATAGAGAATCAAAATGTTAAAATAGACGAAGAAAATGTTAAAATAGGTAAGGGGGGGGGGGGCAGGAAAGATCAAATTCGCAAAAATTTATCGTGAAAATAATTTTTGCGATAAATCTTTCGGTTTCTCCTCTGAAAAACCTTTTTCGTTTTTGGGTTTTACGTTGGTAGAACTTTTGGTAGTAATTGCGATTATTGGGGTATTGATTGCGTTGCTTTTACCTGCCGTTCAAGCCGCACGAGAAGCCGCAAGAAGAATGAAATGTACAAATAATCTAAAACAAACAGGTTTGGGAATACATAATTTCCACGACGCAAATAGCGCAGCGCCGCCTTTATCTCTTGCTCATTATTCTACCAAAAACGGCGTATCCTTTTTTGTGCTAATTTATCCTTTTATTGAACAACAATCTCTTTATGAAAAAGTATCGACGCTACAAGGTAAAAGTCTAGATGGTCAAGACGCTATAGGTTTTAATGCGTATTTGACGCCAGGCTCGTCTTGGCTTATGTCAGATTTTGACTGGTGGGGAAGCCTTACGGATCAGGAAAGGGCTGGATTTTCATTGCCTATTTATCAATGCCCATCTAAACGTTCAGGCGTTCATTCATCACACGCGTCTACGGATCCTTTAGGACGATTAATGGCGTCTGGTCCAGTTGGCGATTATGTTGCAACTTTAGTGGGAGATGATGAAACGCCTTGTGCGTATGCTGGTACTGATGTATTTGTACCATTGCAAGACTATATTGTGGGTGGAACGGGAACAGAGAGTTTTATCGCAAGGCGCTATGATTTTATAACTACTTATTATCCCAATATAGTTTCTGCAGTTCGTAGCCTTATCAGTTTTCCTATAACCGAAATCGACGACGTTAATTCGTGGCAGGCGCGTAATAATTTTTCGTTTGTTAGCGATGGTTTGAGTAATTATCTTATGGTAGGCGAAAAATTTGTTCCGACAGCTAAAGTTGGTCAATGTTCAACAGTAGCGCCCAAAGGAACTTGGGATTGTTCGTATTTTTCTACTGATAATATACTTGGCCATCTTGGCAAGGCAGGACGCGATATTTATATCAGGGGTAATGCGCTTCCAATTATTGCAAGAGGCGATAATGATTATGACCCTACAAAAGAAGGTCAACTATCCGGTTTAGACGCCCCGCATTTTGGCGGTAATCATGTCGGTATTGCAAACTTTTTAGTAGGCGACGGCTCTGTTCATAGTATTTCTTCATCAATATCGCACGACTTATTACATTATTTGGGTAACGTCAGCGACGGCAACGTCGCATCGATTCCGTGATGCTGTTTATTAACAACAGAGAAAATTTTAAATTGGAATCGAAATATTATTTGACAGAATGAATGCAGGCGAGATACCTGCGTTCATTGACGGATAGCGCGTCCCGAAAATGAATTTTTTTGGACGCGTTCAATTTGAAAGAATGCACAGTGCGTTCTTTTGTTTTAACTCAATATTAAAAAAATATACGGTGTGTTTTTTTAATTTAACTAACCTTTTTGAAAGGAAAAAAAATGAAAGTAAATTTTAATTTTTGGACGATTTTAATTGCGTTTGGATTAACGGCTCTTCCTATTACAGGTCAAGAGACAAACGCACAAGAGAAAAAAATAATTTCACTCGACGACGCTAAAACAGTGAGCGAAGTTGAAAATTGGATTTCAAGTTCACTTGAGGAAATTATTACGCAATACAGACGAGGAGTGCAAAAAGCACAAGAACTCCAAGTTGAAGGAGGCGAGAAAATTATAAAAATCGCTCAAAATGACAAAGATAAAAAGAAAGGATACAAATATAAATACGACGCCCTCTCGCAATTGACAAGAGTAGGAGGCGACGAAGGAAAAAAATATAAAGAAGAATTAGATAACTTCATAAAAGAATTAGAAGCAAACGATAAATTTAGTTCTATCGTAAACGACACTCGATTTCAAGAGTCTATTGGCAGAACGCGATTACAAAACAAAACCGATTTCGAGAAATTTAAAAAAGAGTTGAAAACATGGCTCAATAAACCGACCGTCACTCATAACTTGGTAATCAGTTCCGGACTGCGGCGAGCAAAATCTTACGCAAATACGGTTAAAGACGACGCTGAATTTTTTACAAAATTTGTCGATGAATTGACTGATTTCATAAAATCGTCCGAAAATACGCTAGATGATAATACCAAAAAAGAATTAACGGAACAAATTGATATTTTTATCCAAACGTCAAAAGGAAACAACGTCGTATCACGCGGAAACGATCTGCAATTGTACGGTAAAACTATCGATAACAAAGATTTCAACTGGGAAAGCTTACGCGGAAAATATGTCATCGTTAAGTTCACGGCGACGTGGTGCGTTCCGTGCAAAGCAGAAATTCCTGGTTTGATTTCGGCTTATGAAAAATACAAAGACAAAGGTTTAGAAATTATCTCCGTGTATATTTGGGAACGCGGCGACGATACAAATAAAATCGTTGAAGACGTGAAAAAACTTGCCAAAGAAGAAAAAATTACATGGAAAATCGTCTCGGAAGAATTAACCGCAAAAGCAAAAAAACCAAAACAAGGCGACTTCTACGCAATCAGAGCCGTACCAACTATTTTGCTAATCGATAAAAACGGAAAAATTATCGACGCAAATATACAAGGTCAACGACTACAAGATAAATTAGAAGAAATTTTTAAATAGAAAAAAAATTGGTAACCACTCACGGAATTTTTTTAAACGCTAGGTTTTAGGAAATAGGGAATAAGTGATAACGGGACAGGTGAGACAAATATTTTTTTGTTACAAAAAATTGTCCGAAGGATCGCAGGCGGAACGCCTGTGTTCCTTCAGGTTCGCAGGCGGAACGCCTGCATCCCAGGATCGCGGGCGTCTCGCCTGCATGCGGTTGTACTCAACTGCTAATGAGCGAGGTTTAGATCGCAACCGCTTTATCGGTTGCCTATCGGCAACATGCAGGCGGGACGCCCGCGATCCGTTGGTCTCGCCTGCATTTAGGATCGCAGGCGGGATGCCTGCAAGCGGTTGTACTCAACCGCTAATGAGCGAGGTTTAGATCGCAACCGCTTTATCGGTTGCCTATCGGCAACATGCAGGCGAGATGCCCGCGATCCGTTGGTCTCGCCTGCTTTTTAGGATCGCAGGCGGGATGCCTGCATGCGGTTGTACTCAACCGCCGTTGAGCGAGGTTTTGATCGCAACCGCTTTATCGGTTGCCTATCGGCAACATGCAGGCGAGACGCCCGCGATCCGTTGGTCTCGCCTGCATTTAGGATCGCAGACGGGATGCCTGCATGCGGTTGTACTCAACCGCTAATGAGCGAGGTTTAGATCGCAACCGCTTTATCGGTTGCCTATCGGCAACATGCAGGCGAGACGCCCGCGATCCGTTGGTCTCGCCTGTGTTCCTCAAGTTTTTTGTTATAAAAAAAA
>JAISLW010000289.1 GCA_031277105.1 Planctomycetaceae bacterium
CACGTTATGAATTATTAAAATTTAATAATTGTTTCACACGTATTGCGGCCCAAAAAATAAACGCAGTGGCGAAACACCGCCTACCTTTTTACAAAAAAATGAATTTTTAGAGATACCCTTTAGTAAACAAATTTCCGTGAACGGTTACAAAAAGTTTTTAGAAGTTTTCCAATATCGATTATTTTTTAATTGATTTATTTGCGGTGATTTTTACGTCGTCTATGTCTAGAGTTCCGAATGCGGCGATCAAACCGATTTGTATGATGGCTTCTTTTGTTTTTGGCGGGATGTTTATTGTTTGCGAAAATTTTTGCCAGTTGAAGTTACCTCTTACTTGGCAGATGACAGTTTCGCCGATTTGGTCGCGTAATTCGTCGTAGAACATAATCACGGCAGTCGGCGTTTGCGCTTTACCGTTTAGCGGCACAATATTCATTCCGCGTGCAAAATAATTTATTGTAATTGTTTTGACTTCTTTTCCATCTACAGAAAAGCCTTGTAAAATTTGTGCGAACTGCGGTAATTGTTGCGGTTGCGGTAATTGTCGTTTATTGGCGTCGATATTTTTTTGTGTCTGCGTCTGCGGCGGCGAACTTATAAATCGGGCGTAATATTTACCCGATGGAACCTTTGCGACCAATACGGAACCGTCGCCAATCTGATTTGACAAAATACTTACGTTGCGTGAATAATGCCACCCTTCCGGCGTGCCGTCTTTACGAACTGTTTCAAAATCGCCGCCTACGAGCGATGGATTTTTGGGGTCGGGTTGAATTTGTCTTTTCTCTTCGGCTTCTCCGGTCATTGGCACAAAAAGCGCTGGAGATAAAAGTTCCTTGACCAATTTACCTTCAACTTTAGTGCAAAGATAAAACGCTTGTTGATAGCGCTCGCCGAGCGGAATTATCATACGCCCGCCTTCACGCAACTGATCAACCAACGGCTGCGGTATCGACTCCGGCGAACACGTAACAATAATACTGTCAAAAGGCGCCGCCTCCGCCCAACCTTTATAACCATCGCCGACTTTAACCTTGACATTATCAAATCCAAGATCGCGCAACAGATTAGTCGCCTTCTTACCAAGCGATTCAACTATCTCTATCGTGTAAACTTCATCGACAAGCAAACTCAAAACTGCCGCTTGATAGCCGCTGCCGGTGCCTATTTCAAGAACTTTATCTGTAGGTTTAGGCAAAAGTTTGGAAGTCATATAGCAAACAATATAAGGCGGCGAAATCGTTTGCGACTCGCCGATTGCAATTGCGCGGTCGCGGTAAGCGTCGCGTCTATACGCCGGTAATATAAAACGATGACGCGGGATACGTTTCATAACATCAAGTACAGATTCGTTGTCCAAACCTTTTTGCGGTAATAGTTCGTATTCGACCATCCATTTGGCGCGGTCAACATACGGAAACTTCTTTAATCGCAATTCACGACGCGCCGAAGCCGAAGCCGTCTCCGACTCTGCCGCCAATGAATTAGCAAAATTTACCGCAAAAATTAAAAAAAATATCCAAACAAAAAAAATAATAGGTCTTATTGTTCTACTCATAATTTTAAGTAAAAGGTTAAAAGGTTAAAGGCAATATTAAACATTCACGGTATTGAGAAAATAACTTCGTCATGCGTCATTCGGAATTAAGGAAATTATGTTTTTGTTACAAAAAAAATTGTCCTTCGTACCCCTCAAAAAACTCAATACCAAACAAAAAAAAGTATAACAAAAAGAAAAAACTTACACAAGAACATCTCTAAAAAAGAATTTATCTGCTTGTACTTAAAATTCAATGATGGTAATTTCTAAAAACCAGTTTTTATTTAACCGCCTAGAACACAGAGTTCACAAAGAATAAATTTTTAAAAATATTTTAGATCAAAAAGTCAATTATAATATTAAATAACATTTGGACTCCAATTAAAAAAAACCTCTGTGTCCTCTGTGGTTAATAAAAATAAATCTGTGTTTTTAGAAGTTCTCTGATATTGATATTAAAGCGTAAAAATCCGCCGTCCGAAATCTAGGCGGGCGGCGGTAAACGCAACTTTAAATACGCGCGGTTACAAATTTTCCCCTTAAATTTGTGCGTATTTTGGGGGTGGTAATTGCGTAAATTTATTTATCGGTTAAACTGTTGCCCTTTTCGTGTTGTTTGTGGCGTTTTGTTTTGAATTTTATTATTTTGTTTTTCGAGCGGTATGAAAACAATAGCGTGAAATGACGCAAGATCAACGGGGCGTGGCGCAGCCTGGCTAGCGCGCCTGCTTTGGGAGCAGGAAGTCGGAGGTTCAAATCCTCTCGCCCCGATTTTTGAGTAACAATAAAAAAGACGCAAAATTTATATCGATAACAAGTTCGTGACGGCGGACAAATTTGTTTGTTTTACCGTCAATCAATTTAACAATTAGAATAATTAAAACGAGGTCAAAAATGCAAAAAAATATCCATCCAAAATATGTTGAAGCGCAAGTAACTTGCGGCTGCGGTAACAAATTCCAAACCCGCGCAACAAAACCTGAACTAAAAGTAGATATTTGTAATGTCTGCCATCCTTTTTACACAGGTAAATTAAAATACGTAGATACAGCAGGAAGGATCGAAAAATTTAAATCAAAATTCAGCAACTCCTCATATAATACAAAAAAGAAATAAAAGAGAATCTCTAAAAAACACAAATTTATTTTTATTAACCACAGAGAACACAGAGGAAATTTTTTAATTAGAATCAAAACGTGGGTATCTCTAAAAATTCATTTGTTCAGGTAGGCGGCTAAAAAAATTAAACACTGTGCCGAAACGCCGCATTAGAGTTTATGATACCAATAAATTTTATTATTTCACAACGTATAAAATACGTCTATTTTACACGTTATGAATTATTGAAATTTAGTAATTATTTTATACGTATTGCGGTGTTTCGCCACAGCGTTTAATTTTGCGCCGCATTACGTATAAAATATACGTATAAAATAATTGTAACCGTTCACGGTATTTTTTTATATTTTTGAATTTATTTTTAACTTTCAGTGTTATATTTTGTTTATTATTTACTTTTGGTTAATGACTTGTTTTGGTTAATGACTTGTCTTGGTTAATGATTTGTCTTCGTTAATGACTTGTCTTCGTCCCGATAGGGACGGTATTTTCATAACCGCAGGTCTCTGACCTGCGGTTAAAAGTCAACATCTAACTCTGCCCCGATAGGGGCAGGACATTTTAAACTATCCGCACTTGACTTTGCGTTTACCTTCGCCTGCCTACTATCTGACGGCAGGCTTTTACGCTTTTAACTTGATGAAATTTGAGTACGATCCGTATCGTTAAATAATATCAATAAAGTCCTGCCCTTTCAGGGCAGCAAGGATGCGCGGATTTTACCGCAGGTCGCAGACCTGCGGTTATGAAAGTTACGCCCTTATCAGGGCGAATATTTTTGGCAACTATACATCAAAAACAAAATAATCACTCATGTTACGTATCATACGCAGAAACAAGGCTAAATATAGTAACTATATTCGGTCTGAATTTGACCGCCTGCGTAACGTGAGTTAAAAATAATCTGGCTAATCTGTTTAATCTGTGGACAAAAAAATCAATCCACAGATTAAAAGGATTATTTCTGTAATTCCGAATTCCGCATTTATTCAACAATCCATTTTATTTTTTTTATTTTTTCGTCTGTTATTGCCGTTTGCATTGCGGTTATTAATTCGTTTTGTCTGAACGATAATTCTTGTACGAATGCGTTATGCTTAACTGCAATAGTCAACGTTCCTCGTTTCAAGCCTACGACCGACGTTACCGAATCAAACGGTTCGCCGACCGCTAACTTCCATGCTTGAATAATATGATCAAAATTACGATGTTTCTGAATACCAAATCGCGACATCAATTGCGGTATCATATCCGCAATATGAACAACGCCGCAACTAGACGCTACCGAAGTTTTCGACAATGATAATTTACGTTTCATTTTATTCATAAATGATATTTCTACAATTCATTTGTTCATGCAAACGGCGGTAAACGCAATTTATACAGATCGTACTTGAAATTCAGCGATTTAAAAGCGTCAAAGCCTGCCGTCCGAAAGCTAGGCAGGCGAAGGTAAACGCAAACTCAAGTACGAATAGTTTAAAACGCTAACAGTTTAAAAGGTAAAATTATTAAAAGGTAATTCATTTCTTTTTTGCGATCGTTTTGTGTTTTTTGGTTGCGTTTGTTTTGGGGCGGGTTCAGGTTCGGGTTCTAATTTTGATTCTAGTTTTGTTTCTGTTTGATAATTGTGATCGATTGGTTTATCGTTATCTTTTAGGAATTGTCTTATTCCAGAGTTGAATTTTTTACTTGATTTTGATCCGAGCGAAGTTGTTCCGAATAGGATTGCCGGTTGATTATTTTGATTTTTTTGCGACTGTTCTGAGTTTATTTTTGATTCAAAATTGTCAAATATATTTGCGATAAAACTTGACTTGTAACAAAAAAACCATACCGTAAAAGCAACCAGCGCTCCAATTATCGTATCTGATAAATAATGACGGCAATCAAAAACCCGCTCAAACGCAACCCCGACCGCCAACAAATAAAATAAATAACGCCCCCGCGGATAACTCCACGCCAACGTCAACGCCAGTATTACCGCCAACGCCGTATGACCAGACGGAAAACTATGAATATCATCACGCCCAACAAAACCAGTTAAATCAAACGAACTAATACTAAAATCATTGATTACCGGACGCTTGCGAAGAACGGAAAATTTGATCGCCGCAACAACAGATTGAGAAAATAAAACGCAAAAAATAAAACGAAAAAGATTACAACGCCTGCCAAAATCAAGCAAAAAACAAACCGCTAAAACCACAAAAAAACATAAAGGATGACCAAAAAACTCAAACATCAAAACAAATCCAGATAACCGCCGAACAAAACGCACGCCAAAAATCCCAACTCCTTCGCCGCCACGCCCGTCATTCAAACCCGTCTCAACTTCACCCGCAATTTTCGTAACGCTACTCGTCTTGTCTATTATATTCAATTGCTGCGCACAAAACCAAGACGAAACAGGATAATCAAAAAAACAATTGCAAATAAAAGCCAACGCTAAACCGAAAAATATAATCGCAAAAAATTGTAAATATAATATAAAATTTTTAGTCATTTTAAACAGTTCACTCTTAAATTTATTAACGGAAATTTGGATGGACAATTTTCGTTACAAAAAAATCTCTTTAGGGAACTTCTAAAAACCACAAATTTATTTTTATTAACCACAGAGGACACAGAGAACACAGAGGAAATTTTTAATTGGAATCAAAACGTTATTTAATATTATAATTGACTTTTTGATTT